>JBGURT010000087.1:0-3156 GCA_045132115.1 Kiritimatiellia bacterium | reverse complement strand
CTTGCCCGCGAACTTGACATTCTTGATGTCCTTCACCTTCAGTTCCGGAGCCACGCGATGGACCATGGGCACGTAGCGGAAATCGGTCCAGAAAACCGTTTCGCCCTTGGCCGGAACGACGACGCACGCGTTGTCGCATTCGATCCCGGTGAATGCGCGCACGTTGTATTCGTCGAATACGAGCGCGGCGTCGAGTCCTTCCGCCTTGAGATATTCCCTGAGTTTTTCGATTCTTCCGTTCATCATCTTTCACCCCGTTATGTGTTTTTTGAAATCGCCCGTATGTTCGGGACGGTATTCGCCCATCTCGTTCATGCCGTTCACGATGAATTCCGCGAACGCCACTATCGTCGCCACGACGAGCGCGATCGCGAACATTCCCGCCGCGAGTTCCACCAAAGCCTGTCCGCGCCTAGTGGCCATACGCGCCTCCACGCTGCGAACCGCCGCCCGATCCGCGACGGCACGAATTGGAATTGAACTTGAGCCACAAGGCCCCGGTTTTGCGGAAGCTCTCGTGCTCCCACTGTTTCAAAGCCTTGCAGTATTCGCATTTGACGGCAAAACCGCCCTTCTCGATATACTCCTTGAGATGGCTCCGCAAGTGCCTTACCCAGTCCGGATCTGCGGTGTGCAGATTCGCGCCCGGCGCACCGTCTAGCGGAATCAGCCGCGCTGCTTTCATGTCAGGCAAGACAAGCCCGCTTTTGTCTATGTTCCCCAACGGTTTTGCCGCCGCGAGCCACTCGGCGTCGCCATACACGCATTCCACGATCGCGCCGCAGCCAAAATAATCGCAATCCGGTCTGGGCGGCGCGACGACCGGATAGCCGTCCTTGAGTTCGTTCCAGCTCCGGCGATAGCGATCGGAAAACCAAAACCACGTCTCGCCGGAATTGGTGACCGTATTCTCATCGTAGTCCGGCTCCATCTTCTCGATTTCTTCGAGCGTATAATAATCCGTAAGCGCGCCGTGCCTGGCCGTAAGATGCAGATTGAAGATTTCGCTGTTTTCGCAATCGAAAGCGACGGCAAAATCTATTCCGCCCCAATTCCCGCGGCCTGAATAGTTCTTGAGCAGATTTGGCGCATAGAAATGGAACCAGCACCAATCGCGCGAATTTATCGCATCGTAAAAATCGCGGTTGCAGAGCATGTGGCCCGAAGACAACCCGTAAAACTCGATATTCCCCGCGCCGGCGTAAAGACCTTCCGGAAAATTGTTGACGATCAGCGAAATTTCCTGGGCGTATTCGTTCCACGCGCCCGCGTATGACGGCGCATAAGGGCCGCCATGCGAATAGAGCTGGATTACGCGCTCTACGTGGTCGCGCAGGATTTCGCGCCATTCTCCGGACGGCTCGGCTCCCTTTTCTTTGGCGATGCGCTGGACATTCGCATACGCCCTGACCGGTCCCAGGAGACAAAGCTTGCGCTGTTCATGCAACACGTCTTCGCCGCGCATGTGCGCGAGGTTGAGCCGCCCGATCTCGTTGATGAGCCGGCCTTGCTCGGCGGCGACCGCCACCGCCACTTCATCTCCGGTATTCTGAGCCTGATTCTTGTTGCGGATCGCGACAAAGACCGTTACGTTCATCACCGCGAGCGTGGCGATCACGACAAGGACCAAAGCAAGGTATATGGCTATCTGGCCTTTTCTCATTTTATCGGTATTATACCAAAAATCACCCCAAAACACAAGCGAGATTCCAAGATGCCGCGCGCAGCTTTCCGCTATTTGCCATAGCCTTCGTATCCCGGAACATCTTGCGTCTCTCCCTCCCAGAACCGCAACAGGTCCCGGAGAAACTTCTTTTCGCTTTGCAATGCCTTGAGTTCGCCCTCGTTGAAGACTTTACCCAATTTCTCCTCGGCAAGTTCCGTCGCCTTGACCATCTTTTTGATTTTGGGCTCCCATTCCGCGCGCATGTCGGCCGTGGCGATTCTTGCCGCTTCCGTCCTGGACAGAGGTTGTCTTTTCTTTCTGCGGACATACTCGACCTCGCCAACCTTGCTCTCGCGCGCATTCCAGAAATCGTTTTGCAATCGTGCTACCGGCATTACATACGCTATAAACGGGAAATGCCTTTTGATCCCGAGACTCCCGTCCTTGTCCGCCGCGACCATTTCCGTGACTTCTTCGAAGAACAAGCCTTGCACGAGAACGCGATCGAACCCTTTGACCGCCGCGAACATTGTTTTGGCTTTGTCGGTCTCGGATGTCATCTCCTTGGCCTTTTTGCGCGCAAGCAAAACTCTGGCGAGAACCTTTTCCAGTTCGGGAACCGTCTCTTCCGCCCATTTCAAGCCCCAATTCTCGTCCGGCTCGAAATCCGGGACGCTTCCGCGCCACAAGAATTCGCCGTCCGTACCGAGAAGCACCAATTGCGGAGTGACACCTTTCGACAAATCGAACACCTCGCGCCATTCTTCCGGCACGGGTCTTTCGTAGGGGAAAAACGCCAGAACGAAACTTCCGCCCAACCTCTTGGTGGCTTGCGGATTCGCGAACTGGTTGATCAACGACAGTTTCCTGCCTTTTACTCCGATCTCGTCATAATGCAGCGGAAAGAAAACGAGAACCGTTTTCTGCTTCGCCTTCGCGGTCGCCAGCACCGCCGTAATGTCGTCGGACCAGCCATCCGGTGTGGCGTGACGGCGTTTAGGCTCCGCGCACATCCCGCAACAGCAGACAAACGCCGCCACCGCAACCAAAATCCCCTTTTTCATCTTTTTGGCCTTTTCTTATTTTATCGGTATTATACCAAAAATCACCCAAAAACACAAGCGGGATTACAAGAATTGCCATTGCGGGAAAGCGCAAATCGACCCGGTGGAATGCGCCATTTGACGCGGTGGAAAGCGCCATTTGACGCGGTGGAAATGTGGAATCGACGCGGAGAAAACGGCAAATCGACGCGGTAAAAACGGCAAATTGACGCGGTGGAAACACAATTTGACGCGGTGAAATCACCCCCGCCCTCGTACCTTCCCCGCTATTCTAGCCAGACGTTGATCGAATCCTACGCGGTTGGTGTAGCCTAGTTTCCGCCACGATTTGCCGCTTAAGACCGCGAGGGCGAAGTCGCGTTCTTTGGGATTGAGCCGCGCGAGGGCCGACTTGATTTTGCGCACCTTCGCAGCTTCGGATTCGGC
>JBGURT010000086.1:0-8558 GCA_045132115.1 Kiritimatiellia bacterium | reverse complement strand
TTATCTGGACCCTCACCATAAAGATCTAATTCGATTGTTTTAGCGTCAACATGTTTCAACCTATTTGCTATGGCCACGGCACGAACTATGTCTCCTACACGTTTCCAGTTAAGGAATCTACCAACCCAAAGCACTCGAAGAGGAGAAAGACAATGTATTTTCTTTGGCTTAGTTGAATACGAATTATAATCTTTCTCACAAGAATTATTAGTACCTTCTGTAAATCCGATCTTACTTTCATCTACAAAATACCCCCACAACCTCATTTTGTTGAGGCAAAATCTTGCGCTTCCATTACTGTCTCGAGTAAACATGCCTCCACCAGGTCTTTTGTCAAATATCAGTTTAGGAGGCATAAACAAACACCTTAAATCCATGTTAAATAAGCCGCATAGCCGCGCCATATCTCTTGCGGCATACACTCCCTGAGGGAAATAATAGAAATTGTCAAATCCCATTAGCATTTTGAAGATAGCTCTTGCCATCTTGAAATACCGCGGCGAAAGAAGCCTAAAAATTCCAATCGGCGGCTTGAACCACCGTTCGCTCACATAAAAAGTTGCCTTCCCAGCCTGATTACGCTTTTCAAATAAATCCAAATCACGTTCTTCACTATACACCAAATCCGCGGTTTCCAAGAATTCACGACATTCTGACGCCGGATGGCAAAATGATAAATCGGCGTCGTCTATCTTCCAGCCCATTCTTGCCCTTTCCTCGTGAAAAGGTTCGGTATACGCATAGCAATAATTTTCTTTTCCGACAATATCAATAATTGCACGTGCAAGCGGCAATTGGTGAGGAGAAATTATGTTTGTGAGGATTGCTACCTTCATATTCCCAATTTCTCCAAAAACGGCGGAAGAAGTTCGTCAAAAGTGATGGGGCCCGCGAGATGTTGCTCGGGACGGCGGTCGATGGAATTCGCGATTTTTGCGGCAAGATCTTCTGGATCGCGCGGCTTCACCAGCCACGTAGAGCGATCGGATCGAGGAATCAGTTCCGACGCACCGGCTGTCTCCGATGCAATAAACGGAATTCCGCAGGACCATGCTTCGGTATAGACGCAACCGAAGCCGTCAAGATGTGTGGGCAAAACGAACAAATCAAGCGAACGGTAGAAATCCGGCAAGTTTTCATGACTGGTTTCTGGAACAAGTTCAATGTCAATGCCGTTTTCGGCGGCAAAGCGCTTGCAGCGTTCTAGGTCACAACCACTGCCGATAAAGCGAATTTTTATCTTTTGCTCTGGTCTGGTCGATTTCAAGATTTTGATTGCCTGCAAAAGTTCATATTGCCCCTTGCCAGACTGAAAATTGCCGACGCATCCAATAACCAAGGATGTGCCATTCGGCTTTATCGAGCCGGAAGAAGGATGGAATATTTCTCTGTCAACGCCGTTGTATAGGACATACGAATCTTTGATTTCAACCGGCTTTAGCTTGCACACGGTACGCGCCTGAAGAGAATAATCTTTGTCGCCCAGCCAGTCAATATCTGGAAAGGCCAAAAAACTGCGCTTGCACAGTTCGCTGATAAACACATGCAGATCAATCGATTCGTGCAATTTTCGCAGAGTGCGCGAAAGAATGCCATTGTGTAGCCGCGAATGGCGAAGCCGTCCGTTGTTAAGGCCGAAAGACATCAAATCGTGATGATGGAGCAGTGTCTTTATGCTAGGATTGATGCGCTTTGCCGCCAAGGGATAGATCGCTAAATTGGCAGTGTGCCCATGGCAGATTTTGACATCCTTAAGGTCGATCCCCGCCCTCGCAACGGCATCAAGGAATGACTTTTCATTGTAGCGACGAAAAAGAAACGGCAATATATTGCTCGGAAGTTCGCGCGTGGGGAATCGCCACACCTTTATGCCGCCCAATTCATAATCGCCGCCCTTGCCCGGCACGAACACTTCAACGCGCAAATCTGGCCGCAACCGCTTGAGCGCCTTCACGAAATCAAAACAATACGCACCCCGCCACGTCTCCGGCGACGGGAAAAACGGCGTCACATAAATATATGTGGTTTTATCCATTATTAAGGGAATTATACCAAAAATCGGCGGAAATCACAAGCAAATCCGTATGGCGTCGGCGAGAGCGCGGAGATGATCCAGAGAATGTGCGGCAGAAACTACAATACGCAACCTCGCCGCACCACGTGCTACGGTTGGGTAACGAATCGCCCCGGCAAGAAATCCTTTTTCCTTAAGCGCGGCGGCGATTCGCATTGTTTTCTCCTCGTCCCCGACCAAAACCGGAAATATCGCCGTCTCGCTTTTGGTCGTGATGCCGCGCTCGGCGAGAAGATCGCGAAAACATGCGATATTGGCTTGAAGTTTCTCGACACAGGAAGGATCGGCCTCGACTTTGCGCACGGCGGCAATAGCCGCCTTCACCGAAGGAATCGATGGCGCCGTAGAGAAAATAAACGACCGCGCCTTGTTGACGAGATAGTCGCGTATGAATGCGCTAGTTGCAACGAATCCTCCTTCCGCGCCAAAAGCTTTGGAAAGCGTGCCAAGCTCGATATCGGGATGATCGCACCCGAAATGCTCGACCAGCCCTCTTCCGGTTCTCCCTACAACTCCATTGGCATGAGCCTCGTCGATCATTGAAACCGCGCCATAGCGCCGGCAAATTGCGATAAACTCCGGGAGCGGCAAAATATCGCCATCCATGGAAAACACCGCATCGCTCACTACAAGTTTGCGCCGGGCGGCGGTTTGCGAGAGTTTATGCTCCAGATCTGCCATGTCAAGATGCCTATAGACGACGATTCTGGCGCCGGAAAGACGACATCCATCTATTATCGAGGCATGGTTGAGTTCGTCGGAAAAGACAACATCTTCTTTCCCGGCGATTGCAGCAATCGTGCCTACATTCGCCATATAGCCAGTCGCAAAGCAAAGCGCGGCTTCTGTATTTTTGAATCGTGCGAGCGTCCGCTCCAGTTCAAGATGGTGCTCCGTCGTGCCGGTTACAAGTCTGGAAGCTCCACTGCCGCCAATTGATGCGGCAAGACCAAGATAGTCGTTGGATGCGAAATCGACGAGGACTGGCTCCGCAACCTTCAATTCGCGGCGACAGCCAGACTTGGCAATCGCGTCCAATTCTTCGGCCATGGATTCAAACGCGCTTTTTTGCGTCGGCATCGCCTTAGAGAGGCGAACTACAACCGGATCGTGCTCGAGGAAACGGATTGTCTCCGCAACTTTCTCGCGCGGACCGCGATAAAGAAAAATACGTCCGCCGGCAGGATCGCCCTTTTCTTTCATCGTCATTATGCGCCGGTAGCCAAGCTTGCGCGTGGCGACATAGCCGGTCACATAGTCGGGATCGTCGCTCATGCAAATTTCGCCGACTATCCCCGGCGCATTCGCGACTTTCGTCGCCAGAACCAGCGCTTCGCGAAAATGGTTTTTCCGGTCCGACCTCACGGAGAGGTCGCTATCCATATTTGTCGCCCTTACGCCACGGGCGAAATCCGGCTCGAGGCGCTCCAAGGTATCGGCATCCAACAGCATCGCTCCGCGCATTGAATACGTCTCGCGGAACATTTCACGGATCCGTCGTGCGTTGACAAAGCCTTCGGCGGCAAGGATGCGCTCAACTTCGTTCCACCCTTCTTCCGGCGTTTTGGCGTCGAAGGCCGAAACTTCCAACGCATCCAGCATAAGCGGATTGTCCGCTTTCTCAAGCTTGACGTTGACAAAATCGGCGACGCCCGAGGGATGCGAAAGCGCGCGTCGCACGAGCTCGGCGGCGACTGTCGGCGCTTCGGAAGCAGGCACGATACGCTCGGCGCCGCTGATGTGCCGCCCCGCTTCCGAGGCGCGCATTTTTACGGAGAATCCGCTCACCGCTGATGGATGTCGAGCTGCGGGAAAGGAATTTCGATTCCGGCCGCGTCGAACGCCTCTTTGATCTTCTGGCGTGCGGCGAAGCAAACGGCCCAATAATTCTTGTTGAGCGTCCAAGGCCTGACGAGAATCCCGACCGAACTTTCATCAAGCGAAGAAACTTCCACAACCGGAGCCGGATCGTCAAGAACGCCATCTATCTTGGCAAGCGTCTCCAGCACCACCGCGCGCGCCTTGGAGATGTCGGCGCCATAGGCGATGGAAAAGACCATATCCACGCGCCGCGTCTTGTTGGCGGAGAAATTGACGATCGGGCTACCCCACACGACCTTGTTGGGGATGACAATCCTCTTGTTGTCGCCGGTGGCGATTATCGTCGCCATCATGTTGAGTTCACGCACGGTGCCCTCCTGATCGCCGGCTTGAATCCAATCGCCCACCTTGAACGGACGGTTCATCGCGATCATCACCCCGGCGGCAAGATTGGCGAGCGACTCCTGACACGCAAAACCTACGACAAAACCTGTAACCCCGAGTCCTGCCACAAGCGGCGTGACATCTATCCCGATTTGCTTCAAGACCACGATCAAAAGTATCGCCCAGGCGAATTTAGTAGCCACGCTGACAATGAACTTGGAGATTAGACCATCAAGCTTCTCGTTTTTGGCAAGCACTTTCTCGAGTGCTCTGGTCAAGAGCACGATTACGATCGAACCAACCGCGAGAATCCCGATACCGATCGAGAACTTTATCAAATAAGGCAGAATATCTTTCAACACTATCATTGTTTTCCCTTTTACTTACAAGGCCATGTCGCAAACTTCGTCGATTGCCGGCGAAGCGGTTAGAGACTTCAAAAAGCGGCGGCGAAACTCGAGATGACCGCGCTCGCGTGCAAGGCGGCGCGATGTCGCATACTCGAGCCCGCTGATCATCCAGCCAACCTGGATAAGAACAAAGTCCGGCAAAGTGCGGATATGCTGGTAATCGACCGGCCTTTTCTCGCGGATGGCCGCAAGCACTTCCTCGCTGGGCGCACCGTTCTCAAGCCCCCAGAACTCCTGTTTGTGCAGATCCGGATTTTCGGCGAGCTGAGCCTCGAGCACGCGGAAGATGTCGAGCTTGTCGGCATCGCGCACCACCTTGCAAAGCCGGGAACGGCGCACGCCCATTCCTTGGGGCAGATCGCGACGGTTGTGATAGAGAATGGCGGCAAGGACGTCTTCATCCTTTGTCCATCCTTCACGGCGCACGATTTCATGGCTGAATACCGCGTGGTCGACAGATTCAGAATCGCGAAAAGTATTGTAGCGCTTGAGTTGTTCGTAACGCCCGGTGTCGTGCAGCAAGGCGGCAATCTGCGCCTCTTCCTTTTCCGTCGCGCTCCAGCCTTCGCCGTCTGCGACGAGGGCGGCGTTTTCCACGACCTTGCCGGTATGGCAAAGTTTAAGCTGCATCATCTCCGGCAGCTTGCCATTGGCGTCGCGGAAAGTGTCTACGTACGCGCTATAAAGCCGCGTCAGCCTATCCAACTCCATAGCGTGGCGGTTTCGTTCTTGGTGTCGCCGCCGGTTTTGAGGAAGAAAGTTCCCGGTTCGACCAGCCCGGCGTCGATAGTCGTCGCCGGATTTTTGTCGGCGGAGAATTGCGCACGTGTAACCGGCACCCATTCGCCATCGGCGGCATGCTTGATGCGGATGTTGCCGAACTTCGCGCCGCGAGACTCCTTGGCGCTCGCAAAATTGCGCCGGAAGTCTTCGACGAACGATGCGATAAACACGAGCCCCGGCTCCACGCGCATGTCGCGCAACGTGGAAATCGTCGCCACCTTCTCCCAGTCGGTGTCTTCGCCGCCCTTGACAAAGCAAGTGAATGCCATGCGGCGGCCATTGTCATCGGGAGCGGTTTCGATCCTCACCGAAACTGGTTTACCGACCTCCCAATTGAGACCGCAAAGCGTTTTCGCGCCAGACCCCTCGCCGCCGAAGCGCGAAACTTGGACAACGGGATGGCTGTAAAGGACGCGCGCACGGTGCTCTTCCTTCACATCATTGGGGTTGGCGTCAAAGTCATTAGGATCGGTAGGGTCCCAAACCGAGAAAATGAACACCTTCTGGTCTCCCCAGTCCTGGATTCCGCAATATCCCTGATGCCAACTAAGGATCGAAAAGTAGGTCTGCGGCTTCGTTTCGGTCACGGTTATCGTCGCCTCCGCGGCGGCAATCGGACGCTCCGCGCCATAGTAGAGGTGTACGCTCCTGGCCTGACGCTTGGCGAGATCGTTGTCGACCTTTTCGGCCACCTGCGTCTCCTCCGCAAAAACCGTTGCGGCCGCGACCGCAGCCAAAGCAAACATCATCTTTTTCATTTCTTTATCTCCCTGGGATTTGTTACGGTTCCGTCTGCCTGTGAAAGTTCTTCCTGGGTTCCATAGCCCCATGCCACGCCGATGGACTTTACGCCGTTGGCTTTTGCGGCGGCGAAATCATTGAGGGTATCGCCGACCATGGCGCACTCGTCCGCCGCGAGGTTCTGCTCCTTGAGGACAATGGCGATGAGTTCCGGCTTCTTCACTCCATACATGTCGCCGGTGTATAGTTTCTCGAACACTTTGTCCCAACCGAACTTCTTCCCCATTATCGAAGCGCCGGCGTGACGCTTGTTCGTCACGATAAACACCCGGTCTCCCGACGCCTTGAGCTCCCGCACCCGGTCGAGAACGCCGGGGTATTCCGTTGTATTGGGGAAGCCGTCGTGGTCGTAGTGGCGACCGAACGCCTCGCGCATCTTCGCCGCAAGTTCCGGCGTATATTCGGCAGGAAAAAGATTCTGGAGCATCACGTCGATCGGCGGGCCTGCGACAAACACCTCGTCGAAATCGTCGCGCACGAGGCCAAGCTCGGCCATTGCCGCCTTCCATGCTTCGCGGATATCGCGATCTGTGTCGGCCAAGGTGCCGTCGAGATCGAAAAACCAGGCCTTGATCATGCCCTCAAAACCCCTTCCTCGGCGGCATGGATCACGACCATCGCATCTTCCGGCGTCGTTACGTTTTCGAGAATCTGCAGGAACTCCGTCGCGTGCGCCATCACGGAGAGTCGCGCGAGCATGTGCAGGTGCATCTCGTGGCTTGTTGCCGCCACAAGGAAAAAGTGGCGCGTCGGCTCGCCGTTTTGCGACCCGAAAAACACCGGTTTCAGCGCCCTGCCGTATGCAATGAACGGCTCCTCGAAGAGATATTGGTCGTGATAGCGCGGATGCAAGAACGCCGCGCCTTCGCCAACAGCGGTGGCGGCGATCTCTTCGCGCGCCATGAGCTCGCGGAAAAGACTGTCGGGGTCGTAGACGAGCTGGGTGTGCGCGGCAAGGTCCGCCATGTCGCGCACAATGCCGGCGCGCGTCTTGCCCTGCAGCGAAAGATCTATCCCGGTTATCCGGAACATGTCGCGCAATCTCCAGTCTTCGCGATGGTCCTTGTGCCATTTTTGCTGCATGGAGACATGTTGGCGCTTTTGCTCCTTGTGAGTCGCCGCAAGAAGATTGCGCTGCGCCCATTCGACGAGATCGACACGGTCGAATTGCCACTCGCCGCGGACTAGCGAGGCGTTCAATTCGCCACGCTGGGCCGCGTGCTTCAATTCGTTGGCGGGTATGTGTATGAACGCTGCCGCCGTTGCAAGTGGCATCATTTCATGTGTCATTGTCTATATTATACCAAAAAACGGCGGGTTTTTACAAGCAGAATTTGCCATAATCGCCTTTTGTGTGTACTTTTTTTCAGAATTATCAGCTGTGCATTATCAGTTGTGCGGCACGAACGGTTGCGTAGTCAAGGAGGATTTACTACGTAGTCGAGCAGGATTCGCTACGTAGCAAACGAGGATTCACTACGCAGTCGGGCTTCATTGGCTTTGCAGAAGAGTTCCATACGCTTGCAAAGGAGTTTTCATACGCTTGCCAGGAAGTTTTCATACGCATGAAATTCGCGCGGTTTTCCCAAAATGCTTGTGTTTGACGCCAAAATTTGATATAATTACCGCAGATAAAGAAAATCCCAGGGAAAACAAGAAGTGACTCAAAAAAGCCGGACGGAATTTTTGCGCTATGCGGTGCTGGCGCTCGCATCGCTCATCATGGCGCTCGATTATCGGACATTTGTCGATTGGGGCGGGCTCTACCCGGGCGGCGCGGCGGGACTTGCACTTCTCATCCAAAGAGTGGCGCAAGCGATAATCGATGCGACCAGCTGGAACGCCACGGTACCCTTCGGCCCGATCAACCTTGTCGTAAACGCCATCCCGGTGTGGATAGGATTCAAGTATATCGGCAAGAAATTCACTTTGCTTTCGCTTTACGTGATTTTCCTCTCCGGTTTTCTTGCCGACCTCGTGCCGATCGATGCGATCGAAGCGGCGATTCCGGCGCACGATCTTGCCAGACTTAAAGACGATCCGTTCTTGATGAGTCTCTTCGGCGGCATTATCTTCGGGTTTGCGATTTCCCTGTGTCTCAGGTGCGACGCCACGAGCGGCGGCGCCGACTTCATAGCCATCTACCTTTCCGAGAAGAAAGGCCGCGAGACCTGGAACCTGATTCTCGCGTTCAATGCCATAATTCTGGTATGCGGCGGATTCCAGTTCGGCTGGACCGGCGCGCTGTACTCTATCATATATCAATTCGTCTATCTTCAAGTCGT
>JBGURT010000085.1:0-4290 GCA_045132115.1 Kiritimatiellia bacterium | reverse complement strand
CAAAATCAAATCGGCCCTCGCGCGGCTCAAGCCCAAAGAACGCGACTTCGCCCTCGCGGTCCTGAGCGGCAAATCGTGGCGGGAACTAGGCATCCCCAAGCGCACATTCAACTATCGCCTGGCGAGAATAGCGGGGAAGGTGCGAGGGCGGGGGTGATTTCACCGGGTCAAATGGCGCTTTCCACGGCGTCGATTTTCGCTTTCCACGGCGTCTATTTGCGTTTTTCACGGCGTCAAATGGCGCTTTCCACCGCGTCAATTCCACATTTTTACCGGGTCGATTTGCGCTTTCCACGGCGTCGATTTTGGTTTTCCCGCAATGGCAATTCTTGTAATCTCCATGGAAAATTGATTTTCCGCCCTATTGCCTTTGCTCCTGATTTTTGGTATAATACATAGTTAATTCTAGGAGAAAGACAAATGCATCCGTATCGTACCCACAATTGCAATGAACTCAGGGCTTCGGACGTCGGCAAGACGGTCCGTCTTTCCGGCTGGATGTTCCGCCTGCGCGACCATGGCGGCATCCTGTTCGTGGACCTTCGCGACCATTATGGTGTCACGCAGATCGTCGTCCATCCCTCGCGCAGCTTCTTCGGTCAGGTGGAAAAGGCGCACCTCGAGAGCGTGTTCACGGTGACGGGAGAAGTGAAGCTCCGCACGCCGGACACGATCAACCCCAAGATGGCGACGGGCGAGATCGAAATCGAGGCGAACGAGTTCGTCATGGAGTCGGCGAGCGCGGTGACGCCCATTTACGTGCCGGACGAAAAGGCCGACGAGAGCGAGGATGTGCGCCTCAAGCACCGTTACCTCGATTTGCGCCGCGAGAAGCTGCACAACAACATCATCCTCAGGTCCAAGGTTATCCGTTTCCTGCGCGAGCAGATGTGGGAGAAGGGCTTCAACGAATTCCAGACGCCCATCCTTACCGCGTCGTCGCCCGAGGGCGCGCGCGACTATCTGGTGCCCAGCCGCATTCATCGCGGCCAGTTCTACGCTTTGCCGCAGGCGCCTCAGATGTTCAAGCAGCTTTTGATGGTGTCGGGCTTCGACCGCTATTTCCAGATTGCGCCGTGCTTCCGCGACGAAGCGGCGCGCGCCGACCGCTCTCCGGGCGAGTTCTATCAGCTCGATATCGAAATGAGCTACGCGACGCAGGACGAGATTTTCGCGGTCGTGGAAGACGTGGTGGGCAAGACGTTCAGGACGTTCTCCACGTGGGAATGCAACGCCGCGCCGTGGCCGCGCATCAAGTATCGCGACGCGATGATGACATACGGCAGCGACAAGCCGGATTTGAGGAATCCGCTCAAGTGGGTGGACATGAGCGACTTCTTCGCGCGTGCGAGCTTCAAGGCGTTCGCGTCGTGCGTCGCCAACGGCGGTCTCGTCAAGGGCCTTTTGGTGAAGGGCATCGTGGGCGTGGAAACGCGCACATGGTTCGACAAGCGCGAGGCTTTCGTCAAGGAAAACGGCGGCAAGGGTCTTGGCTACATCAGCTGGACGAAGGAAGGGGAATTGAAGGGCCCGATCGCGAAGTTCCTCACGCCCGAACAGCTCGAGGAGATGAAGGGTATCGTGGGCATGGAGCCCGGAGACGCCTTGTTCTTCATGGCGGCGGACGTTGACGAGTGCAACCGCCTTTCCGGCCTCGTGCGCACCGACATCGCCAACCACATGACGAACAATATTTGCGAGAAGAATGTCTACAGGTTCTGCTGGATCGTGGACTTCCCGTTCTTCGAGAAGGACCCCGAGACGGGCAAGATCATCTTCTCGCACAATCCGTTCTCGATGCCGCAGGGCGGCTTGGAGGCGCTCGAGCAGAAAGCTCCGCTGGAGATCGAGGCGTATCAGTATGACGTCGTGTGCAACGGCATCGAACTTTCTTCGGGTGCGATCCGCAACCACCGCATCGACATCATGGAGAAGGCGTTCGAGATCGCCGGCTACCCCAAGGAAGTTGTGCAGCAGAAGTTCGGCTGCCTCTACAACGCGTTCCAGTACGGTGCGCCGCCCCATGGCGGCATCGCGCCGGGCGTGGACCGCATGGTGATGCTCCTTACCGACACTCCCAACATCCGCGAGGTAATCGCGTTCCCGATGAACCAGAAGGCGCAAGACCTCATGATGAACGCGCCGAACTTCGTGACCGAGCAGCAGCTCCGCGAACTCCACATAAAGATTCGCGGCACTGAAGGCCAGAGCGCCGCGCCGTCCGTCTGATGGGGAAGCAGCGACTCTTGTTCACGCTGAAAGCGTGGCCGGCGGTGTTTTGCGCCACGGTCGCGCTTTCATACCTTACGGAACTCGCAGCCAAATATTGCTTTGGCGTGGAGTTTCCAGAGCAGGCGCAAGTGCAGGCGATGCGCGATATGTTCAAGAGCGGCAATGTCGCTCTTATCGCGGTGAATCTCGTGTTGGTGCTAGTGGCCATGCCGGCGATCGAGGAAATCCTCTTCCGCTGGGTGACGCGCCTGGGGGTTTGGCTTTGGGCGCCAATGGCGGCGGCGTTCAGCTTTGCGCACTATGTGGATTACGGCCGGCTGGCGACGAACGGCGAATTCGGCTTGACCGGCTGGAACGGCGCGTTCCTCGCGCTTTTTCTCTTCGGCCTTTGCCAGTCGTGGATATACCGCAAGACGGGGCGGCTGTGGTGTGCGATGATGAATCACACGCTCTTCAATACGACCAATCTCGTCTTGCTTTTCATCATTCCCGTCTGAAGTCCAGGCAGAAAGGATAGGCCATGAACATGATCTTTTTCGCGGCGGCGTTTTTTGCCGCCGTTGCCGCGCAGGACATCGCGCCGCTTCAAGGAGTCAGCAGAGAGAAAGAAACGAGCCCGCGCTGGTCGTGGGAAGAGCGGCACGACAAATTCATGGCGCAGATCGCCGAGGGCGAAAAGGAGTATGATATCGTCTTCGTGGGCGACTCCATAACCGAACTCATGCTCAACAAGAACCGCGGCAACCACAAGCCGTTCAGAGAGGCGTACGGCGAGCTGAAGACGCTCAACCTCGGGATAATCGGAGACCGGATCGAGAATGTCGTCTGGCGGCTGGAGAACGGCGAGCTCGACGGCTACAAGGCCAAGGTCTTCCGCGTGCTGATCGGGACGAACAACGTCCCTAAGCGCTGGACGCCCGAGCGCCTCGCCGCGGGCACGGGGCAGATTGTCGCGATGATCAGGGAAAAGCACCCGGAGAGCAAAATCGAAATCCTCTCTCTTTTGCCGCGCGACGACCGAAAATGCCCGAAAGACGGAATGGAACGGATCAAGGCGGCAAACGCGCTCTATGCCAAGCTCGCAGACGGCGAGACCGTTTTCTTCGTGGATGCGTTTGGTCTCTTTTTGAATGAAGACGGCTCGCCCAAAAACGAACTTTTCAAAGACGGACTCCATCCCAATGCGGACGGCTACAAGGTATTGTTCGACAAAGAAAAGCCAGAGCAGCTCAAGCTCATGAAAAGACTTGAAAGCTCCGCCGCGGAGGTTCAGGTCCGCTAAGCTTGCGGCAGGAGAAGGAACGGAGCTTGAAGATCGTAAAAATATCGCCGCACGGATTTTGCGCAGGAGTGACCGGAGCGCTCAAAAAAGCGCTCTCGCTCCAGGGCGAAGTCTATTGCCTCCATGAACTCGTGCACAACGAGATTGTGGTCGGGGATTTGCGCAAGCGCGGGTTCAAGTTCGTGGAAGATATCGAGGACGTGCCCGAAGGCGCAACGGTGCTTTTTTCGGCGCACGGCGTCTCGCCGCAAGTCCGCCGCCGCGCCATCGAGCGCAAGCTCAAAGTCGTCGACGCCACTTGTCCGTTCGTCCAGCGGGTCCATGACGCCGCGCGGAAATACGCCGAGGAAGGGAAGTTCGTTTATGTGATCGGCAAGCGCGACCATGTGGAGGTAAAGGGGATTCTCGGGGAAATCAAAAATCCGCAATCGCCTTTGCCTCACAAGATCGCCGTCGTTTCCCAGACGACCATGAACTCCGATCGCGTGGAGGAGACGATCGCGGAACTCAAGAAGACGCACGAGGTGGAGACGATGGCGCAAGTGTGCCACGCGACGAAGCTGCGGCAGGACGCGGTGCGCGATTTTGCCGGCGACGCCTTGCTGGTGTTGGGGTCGGCGAACAGCTCGAATACGCGCGAGCTGGGCGAAGTCGCGAGATGCGGAAAAGTCTTTCGCGCCGGAACTCTCGATGAAGTCAAGGCGATCGACTTTTCCGGCGTGGAGGTCTTGGGCGTAACATCCGGGGCATCGACGCCGGAGAGTTTCTACGAGGAG
>JBGURT010000084.1:0-5856 GCA_045132115.1 Kiritimatiellia bacterium | reverse complement strand
CGCCATAAGCCGGAGCCAAATGCACGAGTCCCGTACCGTCGTCGGTTGTCACATAGTCGTCGTTGAGGACGTGGAACGCGCCTTCCGTGGCGCACTCGGCGAAATACGGGAAAATCGGCTCGTAGCTCCAGCCTTTTAGTTCCGTTCCCTTGAACTCGGCGACGGTTTCGTACTGCTCGGCCTTCTTGAAGATCGTCGAAAGTCTCGCCTTGGCCATCACATAGACGGGACGCGCTTCGTCAGTCAAATCTCGCACCGCGACATAATCGATTTTGCCGCCAGCGCAGATCCCGAGGTTCTCCGGCAGCGTCCACGGCGTAGTCGTCCAGATGAGGAGGTAGACGCGCTTTTCGCCCGGAAGAACGCCCAAGCGGTTGATTGTGCGGCATCTTACCGTCACCGTAGGATCTTGCACATCCTTGTAGTTAGACCCCGCCTCGAAGTTCGAAAGCGGTGTCGAAAGCTTCCAGGAATACGGCATGATACGGTGGCTCTTGTAGACCCTGCCTTGCTCCCAAAGCTGCTTGAACACCCACCAAATCGTCTCCATGAACTCCGGATTCATGGTCTTGTAGTCGTTGTCGAAGTCCACCCAGCGCCCCATGCGGGTAACCGTCTTGCGCCACTCCGAGACGTACTTGAGCACCATCGAGCGGCACTGTTCGTTGAATTTGTCCACGCCCAGCGCCTTGATTTCCGGCGCGCCCGCGACGCCAAGCGCCTCTTGAGCCAAGGCTTCGATCGGCAGGCCATGCGTATCCCAGCCGAACCTGCGTTCCACGTATTTCCCGCGCATCGTCTGGTATCTGGGCACGATATCCTTGATCGTTCCCGCGAGCAAATGGCCGTAGTGGGGAAGTCCCGTCGCAAAGGGAGGCCCGTCGTAGAATTTATAGCGCTCTTTGCCTTCGTTTTTCTTCAGGGATTTCGCAAAAGTTCCGTCTTTTTCCCAAAAATCAAGCACCGCTTTCTCCATCTCGGGGAATGCGACCTTGTTCGATACCGCCTTGAACATCTTTCCAGACTCCATATTGTTCGACAATTTTTTGTATTATACCATATTTTGGCTCAAAAATCAAATGTACGGCTTGAAATCGCGCGCCGCAGCGTAAGCGGGTCAGAATAGGCGATTCCGGAATCTACCGGCAGTCCCAGCGCGAGCCGCGAAACCCTCACTCCGCTCTCCGCGCCTTCCAAAAGCGACTGGATGTAGCCAGCGGTGGCGTCGCCTTCCATGTCGGTGGAAACCGCGATGAGCACTTCCTTCACGCCGCCGCTTTTTATCCGCTCCAGAAGCTCGGCAATGCGCAGCTTATCCGGCCCCATCTTCCTAACCGGCGAGAGTTTGCCGCCCAAAACGTGGTAGCGCCCCTTGAATGCGCCGGAACCTTCGATCGGGATTATGTCCGAAGGCTCCTCAACGACACAGATTATCGATCCGTCCCGCAACGGATCGGTGCACATCTTGCAAGGGTTTTCGGCGAGAACGGTGAACGCTCCGCACTGCGCACAGCAGCATACTTCGTTTTTGGCGCGCCTGAGAGCGGTCTCAAGCGGCTGAAGGATGCGCAGTTGCTCGCGCACTAGCGCCAATGCCGCCCGCGAAGCGCTGCGACGCCCCAGTCCGGGGAGCCGCGAGAGCGCTTCCACGAGCTCCGCTATCGGCTCTACCATCTTGCGTTTAGCGTCCGAACAAATCGCCGGCGCCAGACTTCTCGAGCTCTTCGAGCATCTTCGTCTGCACCGCGGTGCGCACGTTCTTGAGCGCGCCGTTCACGACGTTGGTGAGCATGGTCTCGAAGCGCGCCGGCTTGCCGGCCTTCACTTCGTCGTAAGCTTCGGGGGCGACCGTGATCTTTTCGATGTGCATATCACCGCGCGCCACGACCGTGATGCCGCCGTTGGAATATTCGGCCGTAAGCTTCGCGACCATCGCCTCGATCTTCTTCTGCTGGCTGCGCGCAGCCATGATGTCCTTAAGATTGCCCAAGAGTCCCATTAGATTATCTCCTTTCCGGAAAGGTCTTTGTATGCCTTCAAATAGATTTCACGCGTGCGGTTGATTACGTCGTCGGGCAAAACCGGGCCCGGCGGCTGATGGTTGAAGTTGATCGAATCCAGCCAGTCGCGCACATACTGTTTGTCGAGGCTCGGCGGGTTCGCGCCCACCGCATAGCTTTCGACCGGCCAGAAACGCGAAGAGTCGGGCGTGAGCACTTCATCGGCAAGGATAAGCCCTTCTTCATCCTCGCCGAACTCGAACTTCGTGTCCGCGATGATGATGCCGCGCTCGCGTGCGTAGTCTGCCGCCCGCGAGTAGAGCGAAACCGTAAGCTCCTTGAGCTGCGCCGCCGTCTTCTCGCCGACGAGTTTCGCCGTCTGCTCGTAATTTATCGCCTCGTCATGGTCGCCGATCGCCGCCTTGGTCGTGGGCGTGAAGAGGACTTCGTCAAGCTTGGACGCATTCTCGTAGCCGGCGCGCAGCTTCTCGCCGTTCACCGTGCCCTTGGCCTTGTATTCCTTCCATCCGGACCCGGTGAGATAGCCGCGGGCGATGCACTCCACCTCGACCATCTTCACCTTCCTCACGAGCATCGAACGTCCGCGCAGGTCTTCCTTGTAGGGCTGGAGAATCTCTGGATATTCGTCGACATTCGCCGTCACGAGGTGGTTGCGCACCCCGAAAAACTCGAGCCAGAAGAGGCTGAGCTGATTGAGAACCTTGCCCTTGTCCGGCACGCCGCAAGGCAAAATGACGTCAAAAGCGCTAATGCGGTCGGTAACGACCATCAACAGCTTGTCGCCCAAGTCGAACACATCCCGAACCTTTCCGCACTTGCGCGGCACGCCGGGTATCTCGCACTCCAAAAGCGCATGATTCTTGTCGTATTTCATTTTTCTCCTTGAAATTTGGATATTATTGTTGTATTATATCAAAAATCTATCCCAAATACAAGTTCCCCGTCCCCTATTCCCGATTCCCCATCCTCAGCTCCCGGAGCTTGAGACCGGGACGAGGCGAGCGCATGAGCGCGGCGCCAACGAGAATGGCGTCCGCTCCAGCGGCTTTTGCCGCCTCCACGTCTTCGCGGCTTTCAATGCCGCCCATGGCGATCTTGACAATGCTGCGCGGCAACTGTTGGACGAGTTCCGCGAACTTCCGCGCATCGAAAGCCCCTGTCTTGCGATCGCGGCAGACAACGCCTATTATCTTGAATTCCAGATTAAGCGCACGCTCGATTTCCTTGGCCGACTCCGCAACGCACAAGACACTCATCCCCAGCTCGTGCGCGTGCGCCTTCAAAGCGACGAGATCGGCGTCGTTCAATACCGCCGCCACCAGTTCAATTGCGTCAGCTCCCGCCATGCGCGCCTCGGCGATCTGGTAGCGCGAGGAAATGCAATCCTTGTAGAGGATCGGGAGAGAGGAAACCGAGCGGATGCGGCGGAAATTGTCTTCGCTGCCCAAATGCACATGCGGCTCCACCGCTACGCTCAACGCGCTCGCTCCGGCGTCGGAAAGCTCTTCGCCAAGTTCAATCGCGTGGAAATCGTCGCGGATGACGCCATTTGGAAAGTCCGCCTTTTTGATTTCGGCGATTATGCGCGTTGCGGCGTCCCTGCGCTTGAAAGGCGCGCCAAAATCGATCGCCGGCGGCACGTCGCCCAAGGTCCTGAGGATGTCGCGATAGGAAAACCGGCGTTCCTGGTCTTCGGCGTCTTTGCGCCGCATGGAAAAAAGTTCTTTCAGTTTGTCGTTCATAATGCAAAAGAGCGGCTGGCGAAATTCACCGGGCCGCTCCCTTTTGTTGGAATCCCAAGGATACGATGGTCACCAGGCGTAATGCGCGAAAGCCTTGTTCGCCTGCGCCATCTTGTGCACGTCGTCGCGCTTCTTGATCACGTTGCCCTGTCCGAGGAACGCATCGACGATTTCCGCCGCCACCGCCGCAGGCATTCCCATGCCGTGGCGCGCAGACGCAAACTGCGTCGTCCAGCGGAGCGCGAGCGAGAGCTGACGGTTATCCTTGATCGGCACCGGAACGGGATAGGTCGTGCCGCCGACGCGACGCGTCTTGACCTCGATCTGGGGCTTCATGTTGTCGATCGCCGCCGACACCACCTCGAGAGGTTCGGTGAACACCTTCTCGTCCTTGGTGAACTTGGCGGCATCCTTGGCCATCATCTCCTTGATCTTGTCGATGGCGCCATAAACGATCTTCTCCGCGACAGTCTTCTTGCCGTCTTTCATGATCACGCGGATCATGTGGGCGACGAGCTCGGAGTTGTACTTGGGGTCAAGCGTCACGCGCTTGACGATGGTCTTACCTCTGCGGCTCATCGCTTACTTCTCCTCTTTCTTCGGCTTCTTGACACCATACTTGGAGCGGCTGCGGTTGCGGCCGTTCACGCCGAGCGAGTCGAGCTTGCCGCGGACGATGTGGTAACGGACACCAGGAAGGTCCTTCACACGGCCGCCGCGCACGAGCACGACGCTGTGTTCCTGAAGGTTGTGGCCTTCACCGGGAATGTAAGCGGTAACTTCAACGCCGGTCGTCAAACGCACACGCGCAACCTTGCGCAGCGCCGAGTTCGGCTTCTTGGGGGTCATCGTCTTCACGACGAGGCAAACGCCACGACGCTGGGGACAGCTCTTCAGCGCAGGCGACTTCGAGTGCGTCACCAGCGGGTGACGACCCTTGCGAATCAACTGATTTATAGTCGGCATAGTTTTTTGTTTGATCCTTGTTTTTCCAACAATGTTCTAGTATTATACCATATTTGCGTCCGTTTTGTAAAGATGGTATTTTAATTTTATGCACAAACCCCCAAAACCCGCGACCTCAATTCTATAATACCGAAAAAAACTGTTGGAGATGAAAACTTAGTGGAATATACATTAAAAACCAAAGCCTGCACATGAAAGGAACATCGACCACAAATGAAAGACATAAAAGTTAGCGCACATTACCACAAAAGTGTGCGCTTTTATAGCAAAAGTGTGAGCTCTTCACCTATAGAAGTAGGCGCACTTTAAGGATTTCATACGCAAGCAACATTATTTTCACACCTACGCGAAGATTTTCTCACAGGAAAGCGAGAAAATTATCATTGTAATAAACGAGAAACTAGGTCAACACACAAATTTGCGCATTACCCTTATTTGCATTAGCAATGCTATTAATACTGCGGAAGCCATGAACACTAACAGCGTAATACAACATACATCATGAAACACACAAACCAGACAGTCTCCTATCAATCTATGAGAATAATATACTCCCGGCGTCAATGCCGCCACATACTTGATAGGCTTATTAAATCTTTCGCTTATCACTTGTCCAAAACCTATTGCGACGACAAATAGCCCTATCCCTTGAAAGAACAAAGCTACGCCTTGATAACCAAATCCAATACATTGAAACATCGACACTCGCGACATGGCAATTCCAGCAAACAACAAGATTACTCCATTAATACATAGAGCGAAAGGATTAAACTTCCCTTCAAGATTAAATCGTCTAAGGCAAATGCCCATCGCAGCGTAAGGCGCGAACTCGACAATTCTTCCGAAAACATTATTAGCTCCAAAAGGAAATTTGTCGCATATAAAATGATTCATCCCAGTATATTGAAAGATCAACGAGAAAATTACTATTGAACAAAGAGTTTTAGTTGAGCAGTAGATCTTTGGAAATAACCACAGGCAAATTGTAAAAAGCACTAATATAAACAAAAAATATAGTGGAGAATTTAACGAACTGCCAAGCGTCATTTGTGCCACAAATCTAACAACCAGCGTTTTCCATGTGTATCCAAATTTCGTTGTAAAAGGCCATACACACAATCCCGCAA
>JBGURT010000083.1:0-3194 GCA_045132115.1 Kiritimatiellia bacterium | reverse complement strand
GGACCGTCTAGAGCGGATGAATTCGCTCTTGAAGCGCGTGATCGCGGAGAGCATGTTCTCCGTGATGCAGGGCGACAGTGTGGCGCCGGGGCTGTTCACGGTGACGTTCGTGCGTTGCGGCAAGGACTTGCGCGATGCGACGGTGGGGATTTCCGTTTTTGGTGACGATGATCTAAAGGAAACGGCTATCCGCCATTTGCGCCACAACGCCAAGAAATTCCAGGCGATAATCAATCGCGAAGTGCGCATGAAATTTACGCCACGGCTGTTGTTTCAGCTCGACAATTCGCTCGAGAAGGGCGACGAGGTGCTTGCGATCCTCAACAAGCTCGAAAATGGCCAACCTGATTCAGCTCCGGGAGCTTGAGAAGCTAAGCGGCTTCATCCTCGTGGACAAGCCGGCGGGGATTGGCTTTGCGTCCGTCGTCAAGGCGGTCAAGCGCAAGTTTAATCTCCCCAAGGTCGGCCATGGCGGCAGCCTCGACCCGATGGCGAGCGGACTTTTCGTTGTGGTCTTGGGCGACGCGAACAAATTCGCCGACCGCATTGCCGGTGCCGACCGCGAATACGAGGGAACTTTCCGCTTGGGCGGCACGACCGACACCGGTGACATCTACGGTCGCGCGGAGGAGTGCGCCAAACCTGTTTCTCCAAAGGAGCTCCATGGCGACATCTTCCAGACCGAGCCCAGATTCTGTTCGGTCCGCAAGGAGGGTTCTGCCGGGTACGAAGTCGCCGATACCGGCGAACATTCTCCGTTCATGACTCACGTTTACAAATTTGAAGTTGCCGGCGGCAATTTCAAACTGAAGTGCACGGCGCGGACTTTGGTGCGTTCGCTCGCGAAGGAAATGGGCGTCACGCTTGAAAGTCTGAGGCGACTTGGCATGGGGAACTTCAAGGTTGAAGACGCTATCCCTTTTTCCCGGATTCTGGAGATGGAGATGAAGGACCTTGCATCGTGCGTGACTCCGGTAAAAGAGGCCTTGCGATAGGCTTTTTCGATGGCGTCCACTTGGGACACCAAGCGATACTCGCCGGCGCGAGTGTCGCTATAACCTTCAAGAATCATCCGCTTTCTGTGCTGGCCCCCGAGAAAGCGCCACAGATGCTCATGACGTGGCCGGAGCGCGAGGCTGCAATCCGTGCATTCGGAGTGGAGAGCGTCGTTGGGCTGGAATTTACGTCTGCCATGGCGACGCTCGAAGCCGAAAGTTTCGCAAACGATTACATCGCGAAGGTCGATCCGGAAAGATATTGCCAGATCCGCTCGGGAGCCAATTGGCGATTCGGATGCGGAGGTCGCGGTTCGCTTGCGACGCTCGCGCAGCTTGGATACGAGGTGTGTGAAGTTCCATACGCGGTTTGTGGCGGCGAAATCGTTTCTTCTACACGCATCCGCAAGGCGCTTGTGAATGGCGAATTGCAAAGTGCCGCAGCCATGCTTGGCAAGAATTGGGTCCTTTGGGGGACTGTAGTGAATGGCAAGGGCGAGGGCGGCAAATTGGGCTTCCCTACTTTGAACATTCTGCCTGATCCGCAGCTGGTGAAGTTGCCGCATGGCGTTTACGAATGTCGCTGCGAAGGAATGAAGGCGATCGCGAACTATGGACTCGCGCCGACTTTCCGCGACCGCGCCTGGCAAACTCCTGTTTGCGAGGTGCATATAGTAGAGGGGCGCGGGACTCTGGGTTCGTGGCTCGGGTCGATCGGCTCGGGCCTAGGGAAGGTGGAGATGGTCAGGTTCTTGCGGCCAGAGCGGAAGTTCGACTCGCCAGATGAACTCAAAGCGCAAATAAGGAGGGATGTCGATGGGATTCTTCAAGGCCTATGACATGCGCGGCACTTTCGGCAAGGACTTCGACCTTGCCACTGTTTACCGCGTAGGCAGAGCGTTGCCGCAGGTGCTCGGCGCCAAGCGCTGGCTCGTCGGACGCGACTGCCGTCTTACCTCCGATTCGATCCGCGCCGAACTCGTGCGCGGGATGGAGGAAGCCGGAGCCGAGGTGACAGATCTTGGCCTGTGCACTACGCCGATGGTCTACTTTTTTACCGCCGAGGACGGCTATGACGCATCGGTGATGATTACCGCTTCCCACAATCCGCCTGGCGACAATGGACTCAAGGTGTCGTTGCGCGGCGCGGTGCCGGTTGGCTATGCCGATGGACTCGATAATGTGGAGGAGGTGGTAAATGGACTTTCGTGAGCGCTATGTCGCTTTCATGAAATCGCAGCTGGGCGATCTTTCCGGACTCGATTTCGCCGTCGATTGTTCCTGCGGCATGGCGTCTCTGTTGGTCCGTGACCTCTTTCCCGGAGCGACAACGATAAATTGCGAACCTGACGGCGCGTTCCCGGCGCACAGCCCAAATCCTCTCGCCGCCGAAGCCCGCGAACAAATCTCGCAACTCGTGCGTGAGCGCAAGCTTGACTGCGGCGTCATTTTCGATGGCGATGCCGACCGTTGCATGTTCGTCGATGAAAACGGCGATTTCGTCCAGCCGGATTACTTGATCCCGTTAGTTGTTCCGCTCGACGGCAACAAGGTGATACACGACGTGCGCACCAGTCGCGGAACTATCGATTTCATACGTGCGCACGGCGGCGAACCGATTATGGTGCCGGTGGGGCACGTATTCGCCAAGAAGGTGTTGCGCGAATCGGGTGCGGTCGGCGGCGGCGAACTCGCAGGGCACTATTACTTCCGCGACTTTCATTGTTGCGACTCTGGAATTCTGGCGGCAATCAGGATTTTGGGGAAGATCGCCTGCGCCAAGCGCAATGGCGTATCGTTTTCGCAAATGGTCGCTCCGGTCAAAGGCCGTTGGGCCAATTCGGGCGAGCGCAACTATCGCTGCGAAAAGAAAGACGAGGCGATGGAGCGCGTGAAAAACGCCTTCGGCGGCAAGGTCAACAGCCTCGACGGCTACCGCATCGAAACGCCTGAAGGGTGGATATCCGTGCGCAAATCCAATACCGAACCTTTCCTGCGTCTTATCGTCGAAGCCGAAAACGAAGCGCTCATGCGCAGTTGGATCGGGGAAGCGGAAAGGGCGATAAATGAAGGTTGATTTCCATCTCCACAGTTCTTTTTCCGACGGCACTTTCACGCCGGAAGAGATTGCCGTTCAGGCGGCAGAGATTGGAATGCGCCACTATATCGTCACCGACCACGACAATGTGGATGCGGGAT
>JBGURT010000082.1:0-15461 GCA_045132115.1 Kiritimatiellia bacterium | reverse complement strand
GTGGTGCGCGAATTGACCGGAGGAGTGTATTTCGGCAAGCACGAGCGCGCGGCGGACGGACAGAGCGCACTCGATCTGATGCCGTATTCGGTCGCGGAGATCGAACGCATCGCCCGTGTCGCGTTCGACGCCGCGAGAGCGCGCGGCAAGCATGTGACGAGCGTAGACAAGGCGAATGTGCTTGAAACTTCGCGCTTGTGGCGCGAGACGGTGACGCGGCTCCAGTCCGCGGAATATCCCGATGTGGCGCTCGATCACATGTACGTGGACAATGCGGCGATGCAGCTCGTGCGCGCACCGAAGCACTTTGACGTGCTCCTGACCGAAAATATGTTCGGCGACATCCTTTCAGACGAAGCATCGCAGATTACCGGATCGATTGGCATGCTTGCTTCCGCCTCGCTCAGGAGCGACGGATTCGGCATGTACGAGCCGATTCACGGTTCCGCGCCGGATATCGCAGGGCAAGACATCGCCAATCCGGTGGCGACGATTCTTTCGGCGGCGATGATGCTCAAATACAGCTTTGGGCTCGATGCGGAAGCGGCGGCGATCGAAAGCGCTGTGGGCAGGATGCTCGACGAAGGACTAAAGACGCGCGACTTGGGAGGCGAGCTCAAGTGCTCGGAAGTTGGCGACATCGTAATCGAAAGGCTGTAAATGAAGATTGCGGTAGCGGGCATGGGATTGATCGGCGGGTCGCTTTACAAAGCGAGCCTGAAGGCCGGATTCGAAACTCTTGGACTTCACCATGACGACAAGACGGATCTTTCCGGCGTGGACATGATTTTTGTCGCGCTACCGCCAAAATCGATTGCCGGCTGGATCGAGGAAAACGAATCGACATTCAAGGATGGTGCGATTCTTTGCGACGTCTGCGGCGTGAAGACGCCGGTCTTCGAGGAGTTCCGCGAAAGGGCGATGAAGAGCCGCTGGACGTTCATTCCCGCGCACCCTATGGCCGGGAAGGAAGTCACGGGATTCGCGAATGCCGATGCCGACCTTTTCCGTGGCGCGTCGATAATCCTCACGCCGTATCCTTTCATGGGACGCGGTCCGCTAGACAAACTGTGTCCCGTGCTGAAAGCGTTGGGGTTTGGAGAAATCGTATCCACGACGCCTGCTCATCACGATGAGATGATCTCCTACACGAGCCAGCTCTGCCACGTGATCTCAGGGGCGTACATCAACGACAGGCTCGCGCCTGAAACGAAAGGCTATACGGCGGGGTCGTTCGCAGACATGTCGCGCGTCGCGACAATGGACGAGAAGACCTGGAGCGATCTTTTTCTCGAGAACCGCGAACATCTTGTCGGCACCGTCGCTCGTTTCCGCGAGCGGATCGAGGAGTTCGAAAAACTCCTTGCGGCGCAAGACAAGGCAGGGCTTGAGAAGTGGATCAAGGAGGGCGCAGACATGAAAAGGAGCCTCAAATGAACGGCTCGTCGCTTCACGGGCGGTTTTTGTCGCTTGACGTGCGCGGAGCTTCCCATGCGCGCGAAATCGGCATGGAGCTTTTCGGTTTTCCTGCCGGATTTCATGTCGACATGGACGCGCTTAAAGCGTTCATGGAACGCCGTGCCCCGGGACGCGATGCGACGAGCACCGCACGGAAAGAACCGGATGCGCCGGAATTCCTTTTCGGACTTGATGAAAATTGTGTCACGTTTGGCGGGAAGATTGACGCCAGAATCGTAAACCAAGATCGCCGCAGCGGCGATTACGCCAATGTGAAAAGCGTGCCTCGCCCTGGCCACAGCGATTATCCAGTGTGGGTAAAAACGGGGGCGATTCCCGCAGGCGGCGGCGCGCACTCGGGGCGCATGACCGCGCCGATGTGCATCGCCGGCGGGCTTTGCAAGCAGTATCTAGAGAAGCGCGGCATCACGGTCGTGGCATCTACTTCCCGCACGGCGGAGGAAATCCTCGCCGTGAAGAAAGACGGCGATTCGATCGGCGGCAAGATAACTTGTCGGATATCGGGGCTGCCAAAAGGTCTCGGCTGGGCAATGTTCGATGGGCTCGAGAGCGATATCGCGCGGGCGATGTTTGCGATTCCGGGGGTGAAAGCGCTATCGTTCGGCGACGGCGAAAAGGCCGCGGATATGCACGGTAGCGAGTTCAACGACGCTTTGCGTTTAGACGGAGGCGAAGTGAAACTCGCGACCAATCACTCCGGGGGTCTAACCGGGGGGATGACGAACGGCGAAGATGTTGTGTTCCATGTGACGATGCGCCCAACGCCAAGTATCTACAAGGAACAAGAATCCGTGGACCTCGCGAAGGGCGAAAGCGCGACCTTGCAGATCAAAGGGCGGCACGATCCGTGTATCGCGCTCCGTGCGGTGCCGGTCGTCGAGGCGCTTGCGGCGTTTGTGGCGCTCGACAATATTCTCGCGGAAGAAGCAAAAACTCCTCGCATCTGCCTTACGCTCAACGGCAAGACGATTGACGAAGATCTTGCGTTGCTTGCAAGAAACCGCGACCATGTCGACATGTGCGAGCTGAGAGTGGATTTCCTCGAAGGCGAATCCGAGCGGCTCAAGGCGGCGGAATTTCCCCGGTTTGCGAAGGTTCCGGTGCTTCTCACTTTGCGGCGCCGTAAAGACGGCGGCAAAATGGCTGATGATCGCGAGGACGAACGCGCGGAATTGTTCGGCAAAATATTGTCGGCCGGCTCGGGTTTTGCGTATGTGGATTTCGAGGATGATTTCAGACGCGACGGACTCTCCGCGCTCGCGAAGGAGAAGGGCGTAAAAATCATCCGCTCGCGCCACGAGTTTGACGGAACGGTCAAGGATTTGCCCTCTGCTCTTGTCGCGTTGCGCGGCGAGACCAACGAAATCCCGAAGATCGCCTTCATGCCCAATTCGCCAGACGAGGTGACGGACGCTTTCCGAGAAATTGCGGAGGCGCTTGACAATTGCAGATTGCGCTTCCCCTATATCGTTTGCGGCATGGGCAGGCTCGGCAAGGTGACGCGGATTCTTGCTTCGCATCTCGGCAGCATGCTTACCTTCTGCTCTTCGGGGATGGACGAGTCGCTTGGCCATCTTACGGCGGACGATTTGGTTAAGACGTATCGCTTCCGTTCGATCGTGCGCGGCAAGACGGACATAACCGCGGTAACCGGGTGGCCGCTCGAGGTGACAAGTTCTCCCGAGCTCAACAATGCAGCCTTTGCGAACGAACAGGAAGATGCGGTGATGGTGCCGTTCCCGGCGCAGAAGTTCGATGAATTCCTGCGTTTTGCCGAGGTCTTGGATGTCAAGTATGCCGCGGTGACGGTTCCGCACAAGGAGAGTGCGCTTGCCGCGGCGATACGCGTGGACGATGCCGCCAAGGCGATGGGCGCGGCGAATACTCTCGTGCGCACTAAGGACGGCTTTGCGGCATACAACACAGATGCGCCGGGCTTCACGGCGGCGCTTTGCGGATTTCTCGGGGTCGATACTCTCAAGGGCAAGACCGTGGCAATACTCGGCGCCGGCGGCGCCGCGAAGGCCGTAGCCTACGCCGTGTATAAATTGGACGGCGACGCCACGATCTACAACCGCACGCGCGAAAAGGCCGAGCTTCTTGCCTCGAAATACTGGTTCAGAGTCGGCGACATCAAAAATGTCGCGCATGCCGACATCATTGTCCAGACGACGAGCGTAGGACTAAATTCCGACGCCGACCCCATACCGGACTACAAATTCCGTGGCGACGAAAGCGTGTTCGATCTCGTCTATCACCCCGAGACGACTGCGCTCATGGCGCGTGCGCTGGCCGTCGGCGCGAGAGCGGAGAATGGCTTCAAGATGCTTGTGAACCAAGCTGCTTGCCAGCGCGAACTGTATTTTGCCGGATTGCTCGAAAATCGCAAACAAGGATTCTCGAAATGAGCAAGATTTTCCTCTATGGTCCGCCTGCGAGCGGCAAGACCACGCTAGGCATGGCGATTTCCGAAGCGTTGCGCATGCGGTTTGTCGATACGGACGCCATCGTCGTGCAGCGCGCCGGAACTTCGATTTCGGAAATCTTCGCGAATTCCGGCGAGGCGGTTTTCCGCGATATGGAAAGCGCGGCGCTCGCCGAGGCTTGTGAGATCGAAGACGATGCGGTGATCGCGCTTGGCGGAGGTACGCTTCTTAGGGAAGAAAACCGTCGTCTTGCGGAAACGAACGGCTCGATACTGTGCATCGACGAGCCGACCGAGGCGGAACTTGTCGCGCGCATCGCCGCGGCTGGCAAGACGCGTCCTTTGGGCAACAAGGCCGCAGAACGCCGCGAGCACTATGCGAGTTTCCATAAGCGCATCGGCGCGTTCTTCTTTCTTGAAGGTTCCACGGTAATCGTCGGGCGCGGCTTGGCAAAAGCCTTTTTGCCGCTTTCGCCGCTCGTAGTGGACGAGAATGTCTCCGCGCTACATCCGGAACTTGACGACAAGACGATTTTCACGATGCCATCCGGCGAGGAGTTCAAGACTCCGCAGCTGGTGATGGAAATGTGGTCGGCTTTCGCGCAAGCGGGGCTGGGGCGCAAGAATCGCGTTGCCGCCGTGGGCGGCGGCGTTACGGGAGATATGACCGGATTCGCCGCCGCGACATGGATGCGCGGAATCGATTGGATCAATTTCCCCACGACGCTTCTTTCGATGGTTGACGCTTCGACGGGCGGCAAGACGGGATGCGATCTCCCTGAGGGCAAGAATCTTGCCGGCGCATTCCATTCGCCGCGTCTCGTGGCGATAGATGTGGATTTCCTTTCCACTTTGCCGCCGGAGGTTTTGAAGTGCGGTCTTGCGGAAATGATCAAGCATCGCGCAATCGGCGGCAAAGATATTCCCGTGGGGACGGAGCCAAACGAAATTGCGGGCAATCTCGCCGTGAAGATTGGCGTAGTGAGGGAAGATCCGTTCGAGACGAAGGGCCGTCGCATTTTGCTCAATTGCGGCCATACGATCGGCCACGCGATCGAAAAGGCATCCGGCTACACGCTTTCGCACGGCGAGGCGGTGGCGATAGGGTGCGTCGAGGAAGCGCGGCTCGCCGCGAGAATGGGGCTTGCGCCAAGCGATTGGCCGGAAGAATTTGCTGCAGCGTTCACGGCAGCGGGGCTTCCCGTCGCGCTCCCGGAGGGGACTGCGCTTGAATCGCTCGTGCCGCTCATGAAGGGCGACAAGAAAAAAACCGGCGACACGGTAACCTTTGCGCTACCTTGCGGTTGGGGCGATGTGCGCGGCGTGAAAATCGATCTTTCCAAGGGTTTGCCATGACCACGATCTATCCCGGCAAGCGTAAAGGCGTCGTCGCCGCTCCGGTTTCGAAGAGTCATCTTCATAGGCTTTTGATCGCCGCGTTTTTGGGCGGCAGGCGCGACATCTTCACGCCTGAGGCGAACGATAGCGCCGATATTATCGCCACGCGTCGTTGTCTCAAGGCTTTGGATTGCGACCCCAAGGCGAATCCGTCTCCCGTGCTCGATTGCGGGGAAAGCGGTTCGACCTTGCGCTTCATGGCGCCGATCGCCGCCGCGCTGGGATTCAAGCCGGAGTTCAAGAAGGCTGGTCGGCTAAAAGACCGTCCGATGATCGAATACCCTACTCTCGAGCCGGGAGTGCATACGCTCGCGGGCAATGTGTCGTCGCAATATGTTACCGGACTTCTTTTCGCGCTGCCTTTGCTTGACGGCGAGAGCCGCATAGAATTTTCTTCGCCATTGGAGTCGCGGGGCTATGTGGATATGACCTTGCGTGTTGTGCGTCAGGCAGGGATCGCAGTCGCTGAAAATGACGACGGCTCCTACACCGTCCCGGGGCGGCAAAAATACGGTTTTGCGGATGTTGATCGCCCCGAGGGCGATTGGTCGGGCGCGGCGTTTTGGCTCGCCATGAACACGCTCGGCAGCGAGGTTGAGGTTCTTGGCCTCGATCGCGAAAGCGCCCAGCCGGACCGCGCGATTGTCGAACTGCTTGGGGAATGCGAAATCGACGTTTCCGGCTGTCCGGATATTTTTCCGGTGCTCTCGGTCGCTCGCGCCGCGCAGAAGGGCGTGACCATCTTTACCGGCACGCGCCGGCTCAAGCTCAAAGAGTCCGACCGCACGGCGGCGATGGCGGACGTGCTCGCGCGCTTTGGCGTCAAGACGGAGATGACGGAAAACACTTTTACCGTTCACGGGATTGGCGCTTCTTTCCGCGGCGGCGAATTCACGAGTTTTGGCGACCATCGTATCGCGATGTCTATCGCCGTGGGCGCGACGATCGCCGGAGGCCCGGTAAAAATCGACAACACCGAATGCGCCGCCAAGTCTTATCCGGATTTCTTCCGGCTTTTCGATGAACTCGCCTGAAGAAATGCTCGCGACCGAAGGCGAAGCGGAACTTTCCGCGCTTTTCGCAAAGGCCTACCGAACGAAGCTCGACAACATCGGGCCTGTCGTTTCGGTCCGCGGGCTTATCGAAGCCGGCAATGTTTGCGCCAAGGATTGTTTCTACTGCGGCATCCGCAAGTCCAATTCCAAAGTTGGGCGCTACACTCTTGACGAAGATGAAATCGTGCGTCTCGCGGAAGAAGCGAAGGGCTTTGGATATGCTAGCGTGGTAATCCAGTCCGGGGAAACGGAATCTGAAACGCACACCGCTTTCATCGAGCGCGCCGTCCGACGCATTGCCGCAATGGATATGGGGATCACGCTTTCGCTGGGCGAGCAGGAAGACGATGTCTTTCGCCGTTGGCGCGATGCGGGCGCGACGCGCTATCTCCTCAGGATCGAGACGAGCAACGAAGAACTCTATCGCCGCATCCATCCCGCTTCGCACAGTTGGCGCAGGCGTCTCGGCTGTCTCAGATCGCTGAGGAAGTTCGACTATCAAGTCGGCACCGGTGTCATGTGCGGCTTGCCCGGTCAGACGGTTCAGGATCTCGCGCGGGACATAAGGTTTTTTGCCGATGAAGACGTGGACATGATCGGGATGGGGCCGTTCATTCCTCACCCCGATACGCCAATGGCCGCGCCGTTCGATCCCAAGGAGCGGCTTGTGCTGGGGCTCAAGATGATCGCCGCCACGCGAATCATGCTCCCAAAGGTCAATATCGCCGCCGCGACGGCGTTGCAGGCGTTAGCCGACGACGGACGCGAACAAGGGCTGAAGGCCGGAGCGAACGTGCTCATGCCGAATGTCACGGGAACCGAATACCGCAGAAAATACCAACTTTATGCAGGCAAGCCTTGCCTCGACGAGAATGCCGGACTTTGCAGGAACTGTCTTGACCGGCGCATCGCGGCGATCGGCGAAAGAATCCTCTATGGAGAGCGCGGCGATTCGCGGCGCTATTTCGAAAGATGCAAAGAAAAGCGGCAGTAATCAACGATTTTGCGAGCTTCGGGCGTTGTTCGCTCGCTGTGACCATCCCGATTCTTTCGGCGATGAAAGTGCAGTGCTGCGCCGTCCCGACTGCGATTTTCACGAATCACACCGGCTACCCAAGTTTCAAGTGGACCGATTACACCGACCACATGGACGGTTATATCGAGGAGTGGCTCAAACTTGGGCTCAAGTTCGACGCCATCCAAACCGGGTTCCTAGGCAGCGAACGCCAGATAGATTTCGTTTTCCGCTTTATCAAAGCATTCCCGGGAGCCAAAATCTGCATCGACCCCGTAATGGGCGACTACGGCAAACTGTACTCCACTTATTCGCGCTCGCTTGCGGAGTCCATGCGCAGATTCTTGAGCGTGGCCGATATTTTGACGCCGAACCTTACCGAGGCGTGCGTTCTCGCGGGAGTGGAATACAATCCCGAGCCTTCGGATCGCGAACTCGAATCGATTGCATCGGCGCTTTGTGCGCCGAATAACGCCAAAACCGTGATAACCGGGGTGCCGCGCGGCAGAAACCTCGTCAATTTCGTCTACGAGGACGGCAAGGCAACGGTTATAGAGGTCGAGAAGCTAGGCGCGGATCGTTCCGGCACGGGAGACGTTTTTGCGTCGGTAGTCCTGGGCGAAACCATCAACGGCCAGACGTTTATCAATGCCGTCGACAGCGCGAATCTTTTTACCGCGCACGCAATCGAGCGCTCGATCGCGCTTGACATTCCGCTGAAGGACGGCCTTGCGATAGAAGAAGTCCTCTCGGATTTGATGGTTTGATAGTTTGGATTCCGATAAGTAGGAAATTCGAACAATCGAAAAATGTTAATCCTCTATCCCCGATTTCCTCGTTATAGTAGTCGCCAGTGAAATCAACAGGTTGATTTACAGATTTCAACACCTTGATTTACAGAAATCAACATGTTGATTACCATAAATCAACACGTTGATTTTTGTAAATTGACATGTTGATTTTTCTGTCGCATACGCTTTAACGTCATTTTTTGGTATGATACACTTGATCCTGCATGGGAATCTTTTTTTTTTTTTTTTTTTTTGAGTTATAGCTTGGCAAAGGTCATTGGTTCTATTGCCTTTTGGGGTAAAACATGGTATAATACACAATGTCCGGCAAGACAAGCCAACTTCAGTTGAGGCGTAACCAACCGCGAAGGCCTGCATGGCGACTGCGTAGCGCTGGTGAAGCGGTGCTCGCGACTGACACGAGTGTCGAGCTTCCCAAACCGACATTCGAGGGCGATAGCCCTGTGTGGTTCTACAAGCGCAAAGTCGGCACCACACCCACACCGTAAAAACCGGAAAACCATACACAAAAACCAAAAAACGGCAGTCCAGCCCCTTGGACTTCGTAGTCCAGCCCCTTCGACTACTAAGTCCAGCCTTCTTTCCTTCGTAGTCCAGCCTTCTGGACTTGGTAGGGCACGGTGCTTGCCTTTACCCTAATTTAGGGTATTGACTTTTAGCCGCGAAATATGATATAATATCATCACTTTTACGAATTGGGGAAGTAGCTCAGTTGGTAGAGCATCACGTTCGCAACGTGGGGGTCGTGAGTTCGAATCTCATCTTCTCCACCAATTCCACCGGAGGAAAAATGGAAGACTTTGGGTTTTACCTCGTGATTACAGACCCGGTGGCGGGCTATTCCAAATGTTGCGAAGCTGCGGTCAAGGCCGGGCTCAAGATCGTGCAGTTGCGCATGAAAAACGCGCCGCGGGAAGAGATTGTCGCGACCGCGCGGGAAATGCGCCGCATTACGTCGGGCACGGCGACGAAATTCATTGTGAATGACGACCCCGCGATTGCCGCAGAAGTAGGCGCAGATGGCGTACACGTTGGGCAGGGCGACATGAGCGTCGCGGAGGTGCGTAGGCTTTATCCGTCGCTCGGGATCGTGGGGCTTTCCACGCACAATTTGATTCAGGCTCGCGATGCGATCGCGCAAAACCCCGACTATATCGGCACCGGGCCTTGCTGGGCCACGCCCACGAAGGCGATCCCGGACCCGACGCTTGGTCTCGATACGGCGGCGGCGATGCACAAGCTCGTGCCGTTTCCCGCCGTGGCGATCGGCGGAATCGATTCGTCGAATCTGCCGCTGGTGGTGAAGGCGGGAATCAAAAACTGGGCGGTGGTGCGCGCCGTATGCAAGAGTTCGGATCCCTACGCGGCGATCCGCGGGCTTTTGGCGATCGCGGAGGAGGCGGCGCAATGCTGACCAAGCGCATAATTCCCTGTCTCGACGTCCGTGGCGGCCGCGTCACGAAAGGCGTGAAGTTCAAGAACAATGTGGATCTTGGCGACCCCGTGGAGATGGCGGTAAAATATTCCGAGGGCGGCGCGGACGAACTTGTTTTCTATGATATTACCGCGAGCGCGGAGCGCCGGCCAATCGATATCGGCATGGTGAGGGCGGTGGCGAAATCGATAAGAATCCCGTTCGCTGTCGGCGGCGGCATTTCGTCGGTCGCGGATATGGAGCGCGTGATTTTGGCTGGGGCGGAGAAGATTTCGGTCAATTCGCTTGCGGTGCGCAATCCCGGCATTATCGCCGAGGGCGCGAAGGCCTTTGGGCGGCAGTGCATCGTTTTGGGCATGGACCCGGTGAAGAGCGACAACCCGGCCTGTCCTAGCGGATATGAAGTCACGACGCGCGGATTCCGCGAGTTCACGGGGATGGATGCCGTTGAATGGGCGAAGCGGGCGGCGGATTTGGGCGCGGGGGAGATAGTCGTCAATTCGGTCGATGCAGACGGCACGCGCGCCGGATTCGAGCACGAAATAACCGGCAAGATCGCCGCCGCGGTGGGAGTCCCTGTCGTCGCCTCCGGCGGAGCGGGACGGCCGGAACATTTTGTCGACGTTTTCAAGGAAACATCGTGCGACGCGGCGATAGTCGCGGGCATGATCCATTCAGGAGAATGGACGATAGCCCAGATCAAGGCCGTCCTTTTTGATGCCAAAATCCCCACGCGCATGACGTGGTGAACCACACCAAGCCGCCTTCGCACCGCTTCGGCGCGCTAAAGCCCTCACCCCTGTTCTCCTTGCATTTTCGCGTGATTTTTGGTATAATACAATCAAGTATAAACTGTAAACAACAGTTGAAAGGAAACATAGTGAACAGCAAATTGAAATTCATGGCGGCAGCCATGGCGGCGGCCGTGGCCGCGAGCCCGGCGTTGGCCGACAAAGTGAACCTCAAATCCGGTTCGTTCTTGACCGGCAAGGCGGGACTCATCCAGGACGGAAAACTCGCGTTCGAGGCCGATGACATCGGCGAAATCAAGATCGACGTGAAGAATATCGTGTCGATCGAGGCCGAGGACCAGATGCACGTCGTGCAGTACGAGGATATGTCCACCGAGACCGTGCCCTTGACCGTGACGGACGGCGAATATACGGTCGGCGGCGAGAAGATGAGCATGGAAGGCGTCAAGGCGATCGACCCCGAGGAAGAAACGTGGCACGGGTCGGTGAATCTTGCGTTCCAGGCGGACCGCGGCAACACGTACGCGCATTCGATCTCGTTCCTGGCAAATCTCCACCGCCGTTGGGAGAAGGACCGTTTCAACACGGACTTCGGCTACCACTACAACGAGAACGGCACGAACAAGGACGACAGCAAGACCACGAAGAACTCGATCGATCTCGAGGCCCAGCACGATCACTTCTGGACCACGAAGTTCTACTCCTACGAGAACGGCAAGTACGACCGCGATCTGATCGCGGGAATCGACTATCGCGTCAGGCTTGGCGCCGGCGGCGGCTGGCAGTGGCTCGACGGCTACGAGTGGGAAAAAGCCGGCAAGTGGTCGTTCAACCAGGAAGTCGGTGCCGCGTGGACGAAGGTTGGCTACAAGGAAGAGCCGGACGACACGGACACGAGCTACTGCTCGGTGCACTACGCCCACCACTTGAAATTCCTGCCCGTGTTCAACGATACGGTCGAAGCGTTCCACAATCTCCAGTACGATCCGGCGATCGACGATTGGGAAATCTATACGATGGAGGCGGATATCGGCTTTACGGTCAAGATCTGGTACGACTTCGATCTGCTCTGCAAGGCGGAGTGGGACTACAATTCGCGTCCTTCGCGCGGACGCAAGTCCAGCGACACCCGGTACATCGTGGGTCTCGGCTACAAGTGGTAAGGGATGAGGGTCGCAATTGCCTATCCGCCGCTTGAAAGCGAAAAGGGCGTTGCGCTCCTGACGCAGAACCGCCAATTCCAGTGGTTCTCGCGTCCTACCTACATATTCCCGGTTGTTCCGGCGACGGCGGCGACGATGCTCAAGGCGAAGGGGCACGAAGTCCTCTTCCTCGACGGCATCGCCGCCGGACTTTCCGCGCTGGAGTTCGATCGGCGGCTTGACGAATTCAAGCCTGACTATGTCGTCATAGAGACGAAAACCCCCGTCGTGAAGCGCCATTGGGAGTGGATTGGGAACAGGGAACGGGGAACGGGGAACCTCCTACTCCAAGGCTACGGAGGTCGAGACGGGGAACGAGTCCCGAGACCCAAGTACATACTTGTCGGGGATCATGTTACGGCGCTCCCGGAGGAATCTATTGCCAAGAGCGGGGTTTACGCCGTTTTGTGCGGCGGCGATTGGGACTATATGCTCGTCGATTTTCTGGACGGCGATCGCCACGGCGGCATTTATCCTATGGTCCTCCGTCACGATCTCAAAGATTCGCCGTGGATCGACCGCGAGCTCGTGAATTGGAAGCTTTACGCGTTCAAGAATGGCAATTTCCGCAAGACGCCCGGGACCTATATCATGTCGGGGCGCGACTGCTGGCATGCGCGCTGCAAATTCTGCAGCTGGACCACGCTCTACCCGAAATACCGCACGCGCGACGCCAAGGACGTGGTCGACGAGATCGAGATGCTCGTCAAAAAATACGGCGTCAAAGAAATAATGGACGATTCCGGCTCGTTCCCCGTCGGCGAGTGGCTGAATGTTTTTTGTGCCGAGATGATCCGTCGCGGACTCAACCGGCGCGTGCGCATAGATTGCAACATGCGCTTCGGGCGGCTGGGACTCGAGGATTACCGGCTTATGCGCAAGGCGGGGTTCCGGCTGGTGCTTTTCGGGGTGGAGAGCGCGAATCAGGAGACGCTCGACAGGCTCGACAAGGCGCTCAAGGTTGAAGATGTGGAGCGCGGCTGCGAGTGGGCGCACAAGGCGGGGCTTGACGTGCATCTTACATTCATGTTTGGTCATCCTTGGGAAAGCAAGGCGGAAATAGACAATACCGTGCGCTTCGCGCGGCGACTCTTGGCGAAAGGCTGGGCGTCAACTCTGCAGTGCACGATGATGATTCCCTATCCCGGCACTCCGCTTTTCAGGGAACTTGAGGCATCGGACGGCCTCACGACCAAAGACTGGGACGAATACGACATGCGCCGCGCGATCATAAAGACTCCCCAGGCGACTGAGGAAGAGATCAAGGCGGCGATCCGCAAGGTTTATGCCGGATTTCTGCAACCGCGTGCGCTTTTCCACAGACTTTGTTCCACGCGGACATTGTTCGATTTTTCTTTCTATTATCGTGGGGCGAGATCGCTCCTTGGACATCTAATGGACTTCAAATCATGAAAAACAAGATCGCTGTGTTTTGCCTTTCGGTATCGGTGGCTATGGCGCTTGTCGCTGCACCAACCGCGAAGGTTGCGCCGGTCAAGCGCGATATCGGCACGGTCAAGAACTACATTGTCAAGATGGTCGGCGCCGATACAATCAAGGAAATCGGCGCGCGCGAGGGCGGCAAGGCGTTTCTCGACAAGTTTTTCAAGGATCAGGACTGGATGGAACAGTTTGCGGGATCGGGGATCGTGGGCGGCATCACCGCGTGGGGCAAGTCTGGAACTCCGGACCTCGGTTTGAGCCTAAAGGCGCTGGATTTGTTGTACTGGAACGACAAGAAAGACTGGATGTCGACCAAAACCGGACGCAATATGGCGACCGCGCTCGCACTTTGCCATGCGCACGATTTCACCGACGAAAAACTCGTGGAAATTACCGACCTCTATCGCGAGTGGGATTTGAACGGCACGCTCCACTCGAGCGCCAAGAATCTTGACGTCCATGGTTGGCGCGAGGTGGTGAACTTCGGGCAGAACGCGGAACTCAACGTCGATTCGCTCAAGTGGATACACGACTTCGCGACAGTTCCCGCGGGCAAATACTCGGCGCTGCCCTGGGAGTGCCACTACCGGCTCATCAACTGCTTCGGGGCGAGCGTGCACGGATCCGACTACTATCGCCCATGGCAGCATCGCTGGTCGATCGAAGAACTCCGCTACCGGGTCGGCGGCGTTTGCGGCGCGCTCTCGAAATTCGGTTCGCACGGCGCCCAGGCGCACGGCATCCGCTCCTACACGGCGGGTCAGCCGGGCCACTGCGCCTACATGCTTTGGGATTTCAAGAACGACCGCTGGGGCCATGCATATTCGGTTACAGGACATACGATGGCGCACTTCACGCTGAGCGATACACACCGCTTCACGGCGTCTGAAGAGCAGAATCGCTACTACAGCAATCCGCGCCGCATGGACGCCGAGTTCCTGCGCTGGAAGGGCGAATACAAAAAATCCATGCAGATGTGCCCGGGCAACTGGCAGGCTGGCGACGAGTGGGTCAAGTCGCTTGAAGGCAAGGGCCGGCAAGAGTGGGACGAGTTTGCGGAGACCGTGCTCGCCACGTTTTCGGAAGCCCCGTGCCTCGGCTGGAGCCTTTACAACAAGTATTTGGACTCCTTCAATGCCGACACCGCAAAGAAACTCGTGGCGGCAAAGAAGGGGCTGGTAACGATGAAGGAATTTCCCGGCGGCACGGTCGAGCCGATGTATCTCGACGAGGCGCTCCTGGACCCCTTGGCCCAGAAATTCAAAAACGACAAGGATGCGATGTGGGGGATTTTCGAGGCGGCGCTTGCGGGGTATGCCAACACCCCGACCTTCTTCCGCCAGACGATCAACTGGGGGAGCGTCCATTTCATGTCCAACCAGGCAGACACCCAACGCTATCTCAAGACGGTCGCGGCGGCGGCGATCAAATACAAATGCAACCTCGACTACTCCGGGATGATCCTTTCCGCTTCCAAGGCCGGCGACATCACGACTTTCAAGCAGGTATACGTGCTCATGGAGAAGCTCGCGCCCAAGGAAGTCGCAAAGACCGCAGGCAAACCGTTCCCGAAACAGGATTACGGCGGAGATTTGCTTTCGGCCGACGGTCTCTTGCAGACTTCTTCGACCTGCGGTTACGATTCGCCCACGCGTTATCGCAATGCGCTCGATGCCGAGGATTACGCCGATGTCAGCGCTTTCCACACCGATAAATCCAAAGAGCCGTGGGCGCAGGTTCTTTTGCCCGGCGAAAGCTCGATCATGGGGGTGACGGTAATCGATCGCACGGGAGGCTACAACCTTACGCGTCAGGTGCCGATGGAAGTATCCATCTCGACCGACGGCGTCGCCTGGGAGAAGGTTGGAGGCGCTGACGCGCCCAAAAACGAACACCGCTTCACGGTTGGAGGCAAGACGGCGAAGTACATCCGCGTAGGACGTGCGAAGGACGCGAAGGAAGAGGTGTTCCATCTCCACAAGATCCTCGTCTATGGCAAAAAGCTCTACTAGTTTCAAGGCGGTTATTCTGGCCGGAGGCTCGGGCACGCGTTTCTGGCCGCTTTCGACGCCGTCTCGCCCCAAGCAGTTTCTGGATGCATTCGGCGGCGAATCGCTTTTGCGCTCGACGGCAAGGCGGCTCATGCCGCTTGCCAAGCCGGAAAATGTTTTTGTCGTGACCGCGCGGGAGCTCGTCGCCGCCACCCGGCGCGAACTAAAAGGGCTTGTTCCTCCGCGCAATGTGATAGGCGAGCCGTGCCGGCGCGACACTGCCGCCGCCGTGGCGCTGGGCGTGGCGAAAGCCGGAGAGGGAACGATCGGGGTTTTCCCGGCGGACCATGTCGTGACGCGCGCGGCGGCGCTGCGCAACGCCATCAAAACGGCGGCAAAACGCGCAGAGAAGTCGGCAAAGATCGTGACGCTGGGCATCGCGCCAAAGTCTCCC
>JBGURT010000081.1:0-3630 GCA_045132115.1 Kiritimatiellia bacterium | reverse complement strand
ACGGGCAATGCCAGCTCAAGCCGCTAGTCAAAAAAGCGAAATCGCTGGGGATGAATGCGCTTGCCGTGACCGACCACGGCAATCTTTACGCGCTAAAGGCGTTCTACGATATTTGCCGGAAGGAAGGCGTAAAGCCGATTTTGGGTTGCGAGGCGTACATTACCCATACCGGGGACATGCGCTACCGCGGAGCGGACGACCGGGCGCACCATCTTATTCTCCATGCCAAGAATCTGACGGGCTACCATAATCTCGTCAGGTTGATTTCGTGCGCTTTCATCGACGGATTCTACCGCCACCCCAGAATCGATTTCAATCTGCTCGAGAAATATCACGAAGGGCTCCACTGCTCTTCGGCATGCATATTCGGGGAAGTTGCATATTGGCTGGACAATGGTCCGGACGGCGGCAACAATCCGGAGAAGGCCGAGGAAGTGGCGCGCCGCTACCATGCGCTTTTCGGCGACGATTATTCGCTCGAGGTCATGCTGCATCCTCCCGGGAAAGGAGAGCATGGCGCAAACGACATGTCAAAGGGCGATTTGCCGCAAAGCGCAATAGATGATTTCCGCCAGCTTTACGCGCGCCAGATACATGTGAACAACCAGATGTTCGCGCTCGGAAAGAAACTGGGAATTCGCGTCGTGGCGACAAACGACGTCCATTTCATCGAAAAAGACGACGATGATTCGCATGACGTTTTGCTTGCGCTTTCCACCGGCAAGAAACTGAGCGACGCCAAGCGCATGATCTATACGGGGCAAGAGTATTTCAAGACGGAAGAGGAAATGCGCGCGCTCTTCCCCGACCATCTCGAGGCTATAGAGGCGACGAACGAAATCGCCGCCATGGTCGAAGAATACGAACTCAATTCCGATCCGATCATGCCCAAGTATCCGATCCCTGCCGAATTCGGCACGGAAGAGGAATACGAGCGCAAGTACGACGAGGTGGCGCTCCGGGCGGAGTTCAAGAACTTCGACAGGTTCAAAGGCGTCGACAAGGTTCGCCGAATAAAGTTCGAGGCCGACTATCTCCAGCATCTCGTTTACGAGGGGGCGCACCGCCGCTGGGGCGAGGAATTACCGCCGGAGACGAAAGAGCGCATAGACTTCGAGCTCGACACCATCAAGCAGATGGGATTCCCAGGATACTTTCTGATCGTGAACGACTATATTTCCGCTGCAAGGAAAATGGGGGTCTGGGTCGGGCCGGGACGCGGAAGCGCCGCCGGCGCGGCGGTTGCATACGCGCTCGGCATCACGAATGTGGATCCGCTGAAATACGATCTGCTTTTCGAACGGTTCTTGAATCCGGATCGCATTTCAATGCCGGATATCGATGTGGACTTCGATGACGACGGTCGCGGCAAGGTGCTCGAATACGTGACGCAGAAGTATGGGCAAGATCATGTCGCGCACATCATCACTTTCGGGCAGATGGCGGCGAAAAGCGCGATCAAGGACGTCGGACGCGTGATGGAATATCCGCTGGCCGACACCAACAAGCTCGCCGGATTCGTGCCCGACACTCCGAAGATCACCTTCGAGCAGGCGGAGAAGGAGTCTGCCGACCTCGCAGACGCAATCCACTCTGACGATCCGAACGTAGCGTTGTTGATGGAGCGGGCGATCAAGCTCGAGGGATGCATGCGACAGCCCGGAGTCCACGCTTGCGGCGTAATCATCAGCCGCGACCCGCTCATCGAGACTTTGCCGGTGAAGCCGACCGAAGGCGAGTCGCTGCTCACCACCCAGTATGACGGCCATTTCGTGGAGCCCGTGGGGCTGCTCAAGATGGACTTTCTGGGCCTCAAAACGCTTACGGTGGAAAAGGAATGCGTGGAGCTCCTCAAAAATCGCGGCATCGAACTCGATCCCGATCTCATCCCCGACGACGACAAAGAGACGTACGAGCTTTTCGGGCGTGGCGAAACCACAGGACTTTTCCAGTTCGAATCAGACGGCATGAAGAAGTGGCTAATGGCGCTTCATCCGGAAAAGCTCACCGATCTTGTCGCCATGAACGCGCTCTACCGCCCCGGACCGATGGAGTACATCCCCCAGTTCGTGCGCCGCAAAAAGGGCGAGGAGCCGATAGTCTACGATCATCCGCTCATGGAGAAATACCTGAAGGATACGTACGGCGTCTGCGTGTACCAGGAACAGGTGATGCTTCTTTCGCGTCTTTTGGGCGGCTTCTCGCGCGGCGATTCCGACAAATTGCGCAAGGCGATGGGCAAAAAGCAGCTGGCGGTCATGGAGGCGCTGAAGGTCCAGTTCGAAAAGGGCTGTCTCGCAAATCCAGAATTCCGCGTGGGCGAATGGCAAGACGAAGAAAAAGCGAAGGCGCTCATCGACAAAATCTGGGGCGACTGGCGCGCGTTCGCGTCTTACGCATTCAACAAATCCCACGCTGTCTGCTATGCTTGGATCGCGTATCAGACCGGATATATGAAGGCGCATTACCCGGCGGAATTCATGTGCGCCCAGATTTCCTCGGAAATCGGCAATTTCGACAAGCTGCCCGGCTTCGTGGCCGAAGCCCAGGAAATGAATCTCAAGCTCATGCTCCCCGACGTAAACGAATCGGGTGCGAGATTCGTCCCCACGAGCGACTTCAAGGGGATCCGCTACGGTCTTTCCGGCATCAAGGGAGTTGGTTCGGCGGGCGAACTTATCGTTGAAGAGCGCAAGAAGAACGGTCCCTACAAGGGCTTTGTCGATTTCTGCATGAGACTTGCCGGAACGAATGTCTGCAACAAGCGGGTACTTGAGAGTTTGGTCCGCACGGGCGCGTTTTCGTCGCTTGAACCAAACCGTGCGCGGCTTTTTGCGAGCATTGAACCGGTGCTCAGAAAAGCCCAGCTCCGGATCAAGGAACTGGCAAGCGCCCAAGCGAACTTTTTCGACATGCTTGAAGAAGGCGGCGATTACTGGTCTGATGCGGACCTTCCCCAAGTTCCGCCGTTCACTCCGGCAGAAGACCTGAAGAACGAACGTGAATTGCTTGGCGTATACATTTCCGGCCATCCGCTCCAGTCTTGCGTAAAGGTCATCAAGGAGGTTTCCTCCCATTCTATCGCCGATCTCATGAATACGGAGAAGTTCGACGAGCTAGTCAAGAACGAAAAGATCGACCGTTACCGCAAGAAGTCCAATCCCAACCTCAAGGACGAACGCGGACTCAAAAAACTCGATGTCCGCGTCGTGGGGCTTGTGGATTCGGTCACGATCAAGAACGGCCGTCCGGGGCCGAATGGCGAGCCGGGGGAGAAGTGGGGCATCGTCCAAATCGACGACTGGTCAGGAACTCTCGAGGTGTTTGCCTTCGCGAAAACCTGGCGGCAATACGGCGACAAGATCGCAGAAGCCAAGGATAAGCTTGTCTATGTCGCCGGAGAACTCAGCTATCGCGTCAACTATTCAAAGGACGACAAATTCGAGAAGAAGAACCCGGAGCTGGGCGACTTGAATTTCACGGCGCGAGAACTTTATCTTGTAGAAGACGCCCTGCCGGTAGTATCGGAGGCTTTGGAGATTCGTCTTCCTTACGGCAGCGAAGAAGATCTCGGACGCGCAAAACAGCTTGCCGAAGTGTTCCGGAGCCATCCTGGTTCAATGCCGGTGA
>JBGURT010000080.1:0-12666 GCA_045132115.1 Kiritimatiellia bacterium | reverse complement strand
GCGGCAAATCGTGGCGGGAACTGGGCTACACCAACCGCGTAGGATTCGATCAACGTCTGGCTAGAATAGCGGGGAAGGTACGAGGGCGGGGGTGATTCCACCGGATCAGATTCACCATTCCACGGCGTGGTTTTGCGTTTTTCACGGCGTCTATTTGCGTTTTTCACCGGATCAAATCGTGCATTCCACCGCGTCGAATCGTGCATTCCACCGGATCAGATTCACCATTCCACGGCGTGGTTTTGCGTTTTTCACGGCGTCAAATCGTGCATTTCACCGCGTCGAATGGCGCATTCCACCGGATCGAATTTCCGTTTCCACGCCGTCGATTCGCGCTTTCCCCCCTTGCCAAGATGCGTTTCATTATGGTATAATATGCAAGCTATGCGGAAAAGTCTGCTGATTTTCGCCATGGCGCTCGTCTCCACGGGCGCCTGGGCGTCGTGGTATTGGCCGTTCGGCTCTGATGAAGAGACCGAAGAAGTCAAGCGTCTGTCCGAACTCATGGAGCCGGCCTCTTTGGCGATCGACGAGGCGGCGGATCTCGTGGCGGACGGCAAAAGCGACGAGGCGGTGGAGCAATACCGCAAGGCGCTGGAGCTGCTCGACCGGATCGAAGCCGAGAACCCCGACCGGGCGGCAACGCCGGAATTCGCCTCGCTCCGCAACAAGCGCGCGTACGTGAGCGCGGCGATAGATTCCATTTTGCTGCAGCAGGCGAGGGCGAACGCCAAAGCCGTGGCGATAACCGACACTTCCGCGCTGGAAAAGAAATTCGCCGAGCGGCGCGGCAAGCGCATCGAGGCTGCGGACAACGGCGGCAAGCCTGAGCTCGAAGAGGTGCACGTGGACCATTGGGGCAAGACGCAGGAAGGGCGGCGCAAGCGGCTGGAAGCGGCGATGGAGGCTTTGGGCGAAAAGGATTGGGAGACGGCAAAGGGGATTTGCGGGGATTTGCTGGAGAAAGACGCAAAAGACCTCGCGGCGCTGAACATCAAGGCGGCGGCGGAGAAGGGCGAAGGCAAGACGAAAGAGGCCGAAAAAACGCTCGCCACGGCGATCAAGGCAGCGCCGCGCGACTACAACGCCTACTACAACATGGCCGAACTCATCGCAGACAACGGCGGCAACCTCGCGAGCGCCAAGCGCTACTACGACATGGGGCGCAAGCTGGGCGGAGCGCGGGACAAAAAACTGGAGGCGAAGCTGGGGCTATGATGTTCGCGGCGATTCTGGCGGCGGCGACGGCGCTGCAACTCGTGCAGGAATGCCGCACTGCCATTCCGGCCGACGTCACGCTCAAGGGGCGCATCGTCCAGCGCAACCGGCGCGGCATCCCTATCGTGGAAAAAGACTATACGCTCGTGCGCAAAGACGGCGAAACGAAACTGAACTTCGATATCGACGAGCTCGGGGTGGACGTTACCTGGAGCGATATCACGCTCGACTACCTGTGGTGGGATGACGTCAGCTTCGACGACGCCAACGAGGGCGAGAGCGTCAACGGGCAGAAGTGCAAGATCGTCGTGCTCAAGAAGGGCGATCGCACGGTCCGGGCGTGGATCGAGGAGAAGCACGGCGCGCTCATGCAGGCCGAGGAAATGGTTGACGGCAAACCGCACCGCAGGCTTTGGGGGACGAGAATCAAGAAATTCGGCGACCGCTGGATGGCGAATGTAATGGAGACGGAAACGATCGGGTCGGGTCATCGCACCAAAATAATCGTGGAGGAAGTGGAATGAAATTCGTGAAAGCGACAATCAAGGCGACAATGAAGTTGTTCAAGGTCGTCGTTTGGACCGCGGTTTTGATCGTTCTCATCCCGATCATCGCGATCTTGGCTCTTCCGCTGTGGCTCGGGCCGGTCGTGAAGCCGGTCGTCAACAAGACGGTTCCGGACTTCACCGGCACGGCGTTCAACCTGGGCAAGTTCCACATCAATCCGTATACCTGCTACTTCGAGCTGGGGGAGATGTTCCTCGAGAACCCCGAGGGCTTTGGCGAAAAGACGGCGGTTTCGCTGGGGAACTTTGTCTTGGACGTGGATACGGCGACGATCAACAAGGACGTGATAGTCGTCGAGAATGTCGAGCTTTCCGACATGTTCGTTTCCTACGTCAAAAACGGCGAGGGCAAATACAATTTCGAGGTTATCGCGGACAATGCGTCGGCCAAGGAGGCGAAGCTCGAGGCCGAAGAGGCCGCGTCCGGGGCAAAGGGCGAAAAACCGTCGTTCAAGATCGACTGGCAGAAATTGCGCGAGCGGCTCGAGGGCGTGAAGATTCCGGAGCGTCAGACTGCGGCGGCAGAGGGTGAAGGAGAACCTGCGCCGGATGCGACGGCGCCGGTCCAAGGCGAAGGCACGCAGGAAGTGAAGCCGCTCAAGTTCATCGTCAAGCGCCTGGTGGTGAGGAACATCAGCGGCAAATACGGCATGATACCCTTCAGGGTGCCGTCGATCGAGATGCACAACCTGGGCGAAGATTCCGGCGGCTATATCGCAAGCGAAATGGGCCAGGCGATCTTGAATGAAGCCGTGGCGTCGATTCTCGCGTCGGCGAAGGATTTGGTGGGCGGCGTCATCAAGCTTGGCGAGGGCGGTCTCGCGGCGGTGACGAACTTCGATACGGCGGCCGCGACCGAAGCGATAGGCGCGCTAAGCGGCGCGGCGGTCGATCTGACGAAGAATATCGGCGCAGGCGCGAAAGACGCCGGGCAGGCGATCGCCGGCACGGCGACGGACGTCACGAAAGAAATCGGCGGCGGAGTCGTCGACGCCACGAAGGAAGCGGGCGGCAGCGTCGTGGACGTCTCGAAGAACATCGGCGGCGGAGTCGTTGACGTCTCCAAGGACATCGGCGGCGGCGTCATGAACGTCACGAAAGAAATGGGCGGCAGCGTCGTGGATATCTCCAAGGACATCGGCGAAGGCGCAAAGGACGCATTGAAAGGCGCCGGCGAAAGCGTTTTGGGCGTGGCCGAAGACATTGGGCTCGGGACCAAGGAGAGTTTGAAAGATGCGGGCAAGGAGCTCAAGAAGACGGGCAAGGAGCTCAAATACCTTTTCAAGAAGAAAAAGAACAAAAACAACAGCCAGGAACTTCAATAAAAACCCATAAACAGAAAAATGGAAAAGAAGACAATGACCAAGAAGAAAGATCGCCGCGTCGAAATGTCGGTGGAAGGACTCAAGGAAGATTTCGCGTGGCATTTGCGCTACACGGTCGCCAAAGGCGAAGACAGCGCGACCGAGCGCGACCACTACACCGCGTTTGCGAACGCCGTCCGCGACCGCATCGTCGAGCGCTGGATCAACACGCAGGCCGAATACCACAAGCAGAACACGAAGCGCGTCTACTACATGTCGCTCGAGTTCCTCATCGGGCGTCTGTTGGGCAACAACGTGATCAACCTCAAGGCGGACAACATCGCCCGCGAGGCGCTCAAGGATTACGGGATCGACTGGAACAGCCTGCGCGACTACGAGACCGACGCCGGCCTCGGCAACGGCGGCCTCGGCCGTCTCGCGGCGTGCTATCTGGACTCCATGTCCACGCTCGATCTTGCGGGCATGGGCTACGGCATCCGCTACGACTACGGCATTTTCCGCCAGAGAATCGTCGATGGCCAGCAGGTCGAAGAGCCGGATCTCTGGCTCAAGAACGGCTATCCTTGGGAGATGGTGCGTCCTGAATACGCGCAGACAGTGGGCTTCGGCGGGCATGTGGAGTATACGACCGTAAAGGGGCGTCAGGTGTGGAACTGGGTTCCCGCCGAGCAGGTCCAGGGCGTGCCGTATGATTTGCCGATCGTGGGCTATCGCCACGCGGTGAACTCGCTTCGCCTGTGGAGCGCGCGCGCCGTCGAAGAGTTCGACCTCGCAGACTTCAACAAGGGCTCTTACGTCGAGGCCGTGGAGGCGAAGGTGCTCTCCGAGAACCTCACGAAGGTCCTCTACCCCAACGACAACACGATGGCCGGCAAGGAATTGCGCCTGCGGCAGCAGTATTTCTTCGTGTGCTGCTCGGTGCGCGACATCCTGCGCCGCTACCGCGAGCTCAACGACAATTGGGACAACCTCCCCGAGAAGGTGTACATCCACCTCAACGAGACGCATCCCGCGCTCGTCATCCCCGAACTCATGCGCATCCTCATCGATGAAGAAGGGCTCGATTGGGACAAGGCGTGGGAGCTTACGCGCAAGTGCTGCGGCTACACGAACCACACGATCCTGCCCGAGGCGCTCGAGAAGTGGCCGGTGCCGATGATGGAACGCCTCCTGCCGCGCCATCTGCAGATCATCTACGAGATCAACGGACGCTTCCTGCAGCAGATCAGCTCGCTCTATCCCGGCGACGTCAAGCGCCTGCAGCGCATGAGCCTCATCGATGAAACCGGCGAGCGCTATGTGCGCATGGCGAACATGTGCATCATCGCCTCCACCTCCACGAACGGCGTGGCGGAGCTCCACTCGCAGATCCTGAAGGATTCGCTCTTCAAGGACTTCTACGAACTCTATCCCGAACGCTTCACGAACGTCACGAACGGCATTACGCCGCGCCGTTGGCTTTTGAAGGCCAATCCCGCGTTGAGCCAGCTCATCACCGACAAGATCGGCGACAACTGGATCGTGCAGCTCGACGAGCTCAAGAAGTTCGAGAAGTTCAAAAACGACAAGTCGGTTCTCGACGAACTCGCGAAGATCAAAAAGGCCAACAAGGGCGCGCTTGCGAAGTACGTCAAGGACTCGCTCGGCGTCAGCCTCGACACGAACGCGATCTTCGACGTCCAGGTGAAGCGCCTACATGAATACAAGCGCCAGCTGATGCTCGCCTTGTACATCATCATGTACTACAACCGCCTCTTGAACGACTCCAAGTACGACCCCGTGCCGAGGAGCTTCATTTTCGCGGCCAAGGCGGCGCCCGGCTACTACATGGCCAAGCTCATCATCCGCCTCATCCACGGCATCGCGGGCGTGGTGAACTCCAACCCGAAGACTCGCGGCAAGCTTTCGGTCGCGTTCCTCCCGGACTACCGCGTCTCGCTCGCCGAGAAGATCATGCCTGCTTCCGAGGTTTCCGAGCAGATTTCGCTCGCGGGCATGGAAGCTTCCGGCACCGGCAACATGAAGTTCATGATGAACGGCGCCTTGACGCTCGGCACATACGACGGGGCGAACGTCGAAATCAACCAGGAGGTCGGCGACGAGAACATGTTCCTCTTTGGCCTTCGCACCGAGGATGTGGCGCGGATGCGCCCGACTTACGTCTCGCGCGACTACTACAAGAAGGACCCGGAGATCCGCATGGCGCTCGACATGATCAAGGCTAACGTCTTCTCGCTCCTCGAGCCCGGACTCTTCGATCCGATCTTGCGCAATCTCCTCGACTACAACGACTACTACATGTTGCTTGCGGACCTCCGCAGCTACTCCGACGCGCAGGCGAGGATCGACAAGACCTACCGCGACGCGAAGAAGTGGAACCAGATGTCGCTCGTCAACATCGCGCGCTCCGGCCGCTTCTCGTCCGACCGCGCGATCATGGAGTACGCCAAGAACATCTGGAACATCGAACCGGTCAAATTCGACTGATGGCGTTGTACGTAAAATCGCCTGACGGGGCCGTCTTCGGCCCCGCCGACATCGAAAAGCTCAAGGCTTGGGCGGACGAAAGCCGCATCTCGCCCGAGCATTGGGTGTCGGAAGACCAGCAGGCGTGGATGCCGGTTTCTCGCATTGCGGAACTGGAGATGGTCTATCTCGTGGAAGTCGCGCCGGGAGATATTTTCGGCCCGTTCACGCGCAAGGTGGTCGATTCGCTCATAGAGGGAGGCCAGCTTCCCGCGGACGCGCGGATTTATGTCGTGGCGGACGAACTTGCCGCCGCGATGGAAGAGGTGAAGAATCTCCGCGAAGAGTTGGCTGCGGCGCAGAGCGCGCTCGCGGCGGCGGAGGCGCGCTCGGCGGATCTCGATTCGCGGCTCGCGGCGGCTGTGCGCGACGGCGAAAAGCTCGCGGCGAAGCTTGCCGAGAAGGAAAGCTGCATCGTCATCGACCCCGAGGTCCTCGACCCCGTGGAGGCGGAACCGCAGACCAAGGTCACGCGCGGAGCGCCGCCCAAAGTCTCGCCGCTCGACGGCCAGGCGATACTCGAGGCGCGGCTCAGGAACGAACTCATCCGTGCGCGCCAGAAGGGCGTGGATTTCTCTTTCCTAAAGCGCCGCTAAAGGACAAAGCCTATGACCGAAGCCGAATACGAAGAGACTGTCGCGAAATACAAGGAACATATCGCGCAACTGGAGAACGACATCAGACGCTATCCGTCCGATGCCGCCGCGGTGGCGAACATGCAGGCTGCGGTGTATTCGATCATCAGCGGCGAACTGACCGACATCACCGAATCGATCGAGTTCGAAAAGATGGTGTTCGACAAAATCAAGCGCCGGTACGAAGCGCGGCTTGAAAAGCAGCTCGAGCGCAAGCGCGAGCTGATGAAAAAAGCCGGCGGCGGCATGGAGGACATGACGCGCAAGGCGCTCGCCGAACGGCCCGAAGATCCGCGCACGAATCTTCTGCGCAAGGAGTTCGACGAATATCGCGACAGGATGGAGCGCGTCGCGCGCCAGAACGCGGATACGATAAACCGCCTCAAGGAGGATCTGGCTTTCGAGCGCAACGAAAACGCTCGAAACCGCACCGAGGGAATCCTCGACTCTACGCAACTTCAGCGGCAGGTGACCGATCTCCAGAGCCGGCTCGCCGCGCGCGAGCAGGAGCTCATGGCGGCCAAGCAGCGCATCGACGAACTTCAGCAGAACCAGTCGTTCCATCAGCAGCAGATCATGGCCAAGCTCGCCAAGCTCGAAACGCCGTCGATCGGCACTGTGCAGACTTTATCGACCAATCAATCCCGCGAAGCCAGAATGGTCAAAATCCCCAGCTGGATGAAGCTGGGGAAGTAAGCGAGGGCCGGACGAGATGCCGCTGGTGCTTGCGATTGTTCTTTCGGCGCTGTCGGTGTGGGACTATCCTTCGCGATGGCGGCAGCACGAACAGTTGAGGAACCAGTTCGCGACGGCGGTGCGCGAGGGCGACACCGTCACGATGACCGAGACTTGCCGCAAGGGTATCGCGCTCTTGCCCGACGATCCTACCTGGCATTTCAATCTCGCCTGTTCGCTCGCTTACTACAAGAATCAGACTCCGGCATTGGACGAACTCGAGAAGGCGATAGACCTTGGGTTTCGCAATGCGGACGAAATCGCCGCCGATCGCGATCTTGCCAGACTCAAGACGAATCCGCGCTTCAAGGAGCTTGTCGATTATGCGCGCGATATGGCGCGGCGTCCGTTGATGCTGGGGCCAATGGCCAATTGTCCTGCGACCGGACTTTTCGGGAAGACGATCGCCCTTGGGGAGCAGAATTTCGCGTGGGATTTTTCGGTAGGGTGCTTTAGCGCCAAACTCCAGCTCGCGCAGGACGGACCTGCCGCAGGGAATACCGGAGACCTTTACTTCAACCGCGACGGAGGCCACTCGCGGCTCAATACCGAAAGTTTTCCCGGCATCACCGTAGTGAGACTCGATCAGGACGGACGCGAGCGCGGCATGGACATGAACGCGCCGAACATGCTCTTCCCCTATCCGGTCTTCGGCAATTGTTCGCGTGCGTTCACGCAAGGGCCGTATTGGCGCTCGCTTCCGCGCTCGATGATGACGATCGACGCGTGGCGGATGCAACTTTGGCTCAAGCTCTACCTCTCGAACCAGATATGGGTTTTCCCTGCGGCGGACGACAGCCCCAATGGCGGCAAGGCCGGGGACGTATTCCAGTCGGTTTGTCCGTACTTTCTCGTAACGGAGGGCGCAAGCTGGTCTGACCAATACTATCTTCGCGCAGCGCTCGAGTGTTCGCGTTCGTTCAAGCCGGAGGTGAAGAAGGAGCTTGTGCGCCGCGGTGCGCTCGCCCCGACGATCAACAAGATGATCCGCTCTAGCCTCAAATCGGTCACGAACGAAGTGGACTATCTTTCGGCGAAGGCGCACCCTACATGTTTGCCGCCAGGCGGCTTGAATATGGAGAAGCTCAAAGCGCAGGCGAAGGAACTTGAAGCAGGCGCAATCCCTCCGGTGGCGGCGCTTACGGTCGCCATGCCGCCGCTTGAAGCCCCGCCCGTCGTTCCCGAATGCACATATCTTTCCGCGCTTGCCTGCGCGTTCGTGTTGCGTGCCGATATCGAAGAGCGCGAGTTCTTGATCAAGGCGAGCGGTGCGAAGGAATTTGCGTTCGCTTGCGTCCATGGCGAGTGCGAAGTGAACAAGACCGCGCGCGACACTGCGCGCATAAAAGTGAAGAAATCTTCGCTTTCGCCGACGAATCGCGTGGATGTGGCGGTCTTCGGCAGGAATCCCGGCTCCGATTGGGGCGCGCCATCGTTCTTGTCGTTCTCGGCGGTAGATCCGGATGCTCCCTATTCCGATCCTTTCCTCACGCCGCAACGTGCGGATTAAATAGAACTCTTCCAAAAAGGAGATGACGAACATGAAGAAGATGAAAATGATGGCGATCGCAATCGCGATGGCAGCAGTCCCGGCGTTCGGCTGGGAGAAAATCGGCGTTGTCCAAGTGACCGACACTACCGGCCTTATGCGCGCCGTTGCGCAAGTTGGCGAAATGACCGGGAACCAAGCGCTCGGCGTCATGGCGGCGGCGAAGCTCTCCACGCTTCCTTGCGACTCGTTCTTCGGCGCGATGCGCCCCGGAACCTCAATGGTGATCCCTCTGTTCGCGGAAGATTGTGAAAATGACGTCGAGGTAGCCGTGGTTTATCCCGTAAGCCTTTCCAAGGACCAGTTCCTCGCCATGCACCAGGACGCGGTCGAGACGAACGGCTGCTGGAAAGTGAAGGGTGCTCCTCTCGATTTCGAGTCCAGCAGGGGCGACACGACTTTCGTGCGCTTCACTGAAGACGGCAAATGGGCAATCGCGAGCGATTCGATCGAGCAGGTCGAAAAAAGCATGGACGAGGTGGAGAACGCCAAGCGCCCGATGAACGGCACGCTGGCGCGAGTCGTCATTTTCCCGCAAGGCTTCGCGATGGCGCGCAAGGAGGTGGACAAGGAACTCGCCGAATGCGGCGAAGACGATGATGACGAGCGCAAGAATCTGGAGATCCTCAAGCTTGTTGTCGATGGCATTGACATGGCAGGGATTTCGCTGAAGGTGACGGGAGCGGGAATCGAACTTGGCGGCAAGGTTGCGGTCGTCGAAGGCTCCGGGCTTGCCAAGCTTGGCGAAGGGCTCGATTGCTTCGCGCCAGAGACTATTCCGTCGGGCGATGCTTTCTATTCGGGCAAAACGGCGTATGGTCGCGTGCAGGCCGAGGAAGTCCAGCGCATCTGGAAGGAAGTCGCCCAACTTGCGGAAAAGCGCAAATTCCCGCTTGCGAAGTTCGTGGATCTTGTCGCCAAGGAAGATGGCGCGGATATCGCTTTGGACATCAAGACGATTACCTCGTGGATCAAGGCCAACGAAAATGCGGCGGATGAAATCGAGTGGGACGAATTGCTCGAGGAAGTTGTCGCCGTCAAAGGAACGGAGGGCCCCGTCTCCAAGCAAAGTTACGGAATTGGAGTCTCCTTCAAGGACGGTAAAGTGCGTCACGCGGCTGCGGCCCGGCTCGCCAAGGTGTTGCCGGAAACGAACGGCAAGAGCCTCGTGGCGGCGTATTCGCTCACTTTGACCGGCATGGTCCAGGGCTTTGTGGCTTCGACGATGGCCGCGCTCGAGCCGGAGGAAGCGATGGCGATCGCGCCTATCGTATCGCTCTTGCCGGAAGAAACCGAAGGCGGCATCGCCAGCGCGCTGTGGAAGGAGGGAGGCGATTACGTCTTTTTGACGCGTGTCTCGGCCGACGAAATCAAGGCGATCGGGACGGGGGCCTCGGCGATCATGGCGTATTCGATGTTTAACAATGTCGGCGAAGATCCGCAGCCGGTTCTCGATGATGACGACGATGAAGATGAAGACGAAGAAGACGATGACGACGAGGAAGACGGCGAGGACGACACCAGCGCGATTTTGATTGAAGAGTGACGCAAGTTCTGCTAAAGCCCGGGCGTGAACGCAGCGTCATGGAAGGCCATCCTTGGATCTTCTCCGGCGCCATCGCCTCGTGCCCCACGTCCGCCGTGGAGGAGGTGGAAGTCATTTCCTCCAAGGGCGAAAAGCTCGGGAAGGGCGTTTATTCTCCGGCATCGATGATTCGCGTGAGGATGTTGCGTGGCGAAATGGGCACGCTTGTCAGCGCCGCGATTGCGCGGCGGGAGATTGCGCCGGACGGCGGCGTGCGGCTCGTCAACGCCGAAAACGATGCGGTGCCCGGGCTCGTGGTGGACTTTTACGCCGGCTTTGCCGTGTGTCAATTTACCTCCGCGCTCGCGGAGTTCTATCGCGACCGTATTCTCGATGCTCTAAAAGCTGCGCCTGGCCTCAAAGGGATTTCAGAACGGCTCGATCTTGATTCTCGCCGCAAGGAGGGCATGGCCACGGAGCCCGTGTGGCGCAATCTTTGGGGCGAAGAGCCGCCGGAGAAAATAGCGATAACCGAAACTGGACTGAAGTTCCTTGTGGATGTGCGCAACGGACACAAGACGGGGTTTTATCTCGACCAGCGCGAGGCGAGGAAAATGGTGAGGAAACTTGCCGCTGGGCGAAGAGTGCTCAATTCGTTTTGCTACACCGGGGGATTCGGGATTTACGCGGCGGCGAATGGCGCCAGGGAAGTGACGCAAGTTGATCTTTCCGCCGATGCGCTGGAGCTTGCGAAACAAAACGCCGCCTTGAATGGCGTAGAGTGCGCATTCGAGCGTGCCGATGTCTTCAAGTATCTGCGCTCGTGCCGCGATGCGGGGAGGTCTTTCGATCTCATCGTCCTCGATCCGCCCAAATTCGCCGAGACGAAAAGCCAGCTCATGAAGGCTGCGCGCGGCTACAAGGACATAAATCTCCTCGCGATGAAACTCCTCGCGCCGGGCGGCGTTCTCGCCACATTCTCATGCTCCGGCGCGATGACGCGCGACTTTTTCCTGCGCGTTCTGCAAGAGGCCGCAGCCGATTCCGGCAGGCGCTTCCAAATCGTTTCCGAGACGCGCCAAGCGTCCGACCACCCCGTGGATCTCGCTTTCCCGGAAGGACTTTACCTGAAAGGATTCATACTCCGTGAATACTAAAATCTTCGAATTGAACACCCGCTACGGCGCCCCCGGGCGCATAGTCTTTCACGAAGGTCTTGGCGGCTATCCTGAGGTCGTCATCTCCAACAGATTCGGCGTGGCCGAAATCTCGCTTCTGGGCGCGAACGTGCTTTCGTACCGCCCCACTGGCCATTCGCCGGTGTTGTTTCGCCCGGTGTTCCGCGACTATCGCCGCGGCGACAGCGTGCATGGCGGATGTCCGCTTTGCTGGCCGTGGTTCGGCAAATCCGGCGAGCCGGGCACCAAGCCGCATGGCTTCGCTAGGCTTTGCGTGTTCGAGGTTCGCGGCAGTTCCTACTCCGAAGAAATGACCGAAATCACCCTTGGACTCAAGTCTTCGCCGGAAACCAAATCGCTCTGGGATTATGATTTCGATCTCGAGTACAAGATTTCGGTTTCGATGAAACTCAATCTTACGCTCGTCACCGAAAATACCGGCGACAAGGAATTCGTCCTTACTGAGGGCTTCCATCCTTATTTCCTCGTCAAAGACCGCAACGAGTGCGAAGTTCGCGGCGTGGAAGGGCTTTCGTACATCGACGCGCGCGACATGAGCGAGGGAATTTTTGCGGGAGACTTCAAGGCGAACGAGGAAAGCGACCATGTGATCACCCTCAAAGACGAGCCCAAGCACGAGTTCGTGCTCATGGACAACGGAATCGGCCGCGCCATCGCGATTGCGTCTTCGGGGCACAAAAAGCTTGTCGTCTGGAACCCCGGACCGGACGTGAAACTTGCCGATCAGACGGAGGGCGACTGGCGCAAGTTCCTTTGCGTGGAGCCTGCTACCTTGTGGCGCGACGCCGGCTGGATTCTCAAGAGCGGCGAAAAGCATACCTTCATGGCTGCAATCCAATCCACGCTCCCGCAATGAAAACAAAGACAACTCCATTCCCCTGCTCCGCGCGGAGCGTATTTGGCAAACAGGTTCGTGGCCTCAGGCGCCGGCTTGAAGCGATCGGCTGCAAGGCGGTATGCATAGGGCTTTCCGGAGGACTGGACTCCACGCTCGCTTTGCTTGTGGCGAAAGCCGCGTTCGCGGAAATGGGACTTGATGCGAAGGGCATTCACCTCTTCACGATGCCGGGCTTCGGCACCACGAAGCGCACGAAGGGCAATGCGGAGAAACTTGCCGAAGGTCTGGGGCTCGAGTGCGAGACGATTTCGATCGTCAAGTCGTGCCGGCAGCACTTCAAGGATATTGGCCACGACGGCAAGACGCCGGATATTACCTTCGAGAACGCTCAGGCGAGAATGCGCACGTTGATTCTGTTCGACAAAGCGAATATGCTTGGTGCGATCAATCTCGGGACCGGGGATATGAGCGAGGCGGCGCTTGGCTGGTGCACATACGGCGGCGACCAATTCGCGCATTTCAATGTGAATGTCGGCGTCCCCAAGACGAT
>JBGURT010000079.1:0-22020 GCA_045132115.1 Kiritimatiellia bacterium | reverse complement strand
TTGCCCGTCAAGCAGCGAATAGGTGGTATGGAGATGAAGGTGGGTAAACATTACTCGAACACAAGGCTGTCCTGCCACCCGTCTTTGAGCTCAGGCCATTTGTTGACGAACGCGAAGTCGTCCTCGACCTGGACTTCAAAACCCGGAGGCGCGTCAATGAGCCGGCGACCGGGGATGCGGTCGGGGAAAACGATAACCTGCGGTTGCATGCCTTTCTCCCAAGCCTTGAGCGGGCGCTCGCGCATCTTCAGCGCGTATCGCTTTACCGGATCGCCATAAAGGATGGTCGCATCGCGATCCCACAACAGCCCCACGAACCGTTGCATGTCGGCGATCGGTCTCTTTGCGGTGAACTCGAATTTCTGCGCCTCGGTGAAGATGCGGTCGTATTCTGCGGCGCTGTCTATCGCCGGACGGAATTCGCGCGAATTGTCCACGGTCTCTGAAAGTTCTTTGAGCAGACACTGTTTGGCGGCGAAATGCGCGTCGCTGAGCGGCTTGCGATAGCGGGAAAACTGTTCGAGCGTGCTCCAGCCGGTGAAGCCGAACCAGGTCGTGGCCGTGTAGCCCATGAACTGATTGCACTTGCCCCAGCCGAGCGCGGTCATTATCATATTGTCGTCGCCGCGGTTGTCGGCAATGAGACAATTCCCGGCCGCAATCCAGATTTTCTCGCGTTCAGGCTCGGCAAGAGGAATGGAAACCTTGACTTTTTCTACTCCCTCCTTGGCCTGGCCGGTCTTGTAGTCGATAAGCGTCATGTCGGGGCACATGCTGAACCGCCCGCCGAACGGCACCAGGTTGCCGCGCGAGAACGGCAACTCGAGATTGGCCTGGCTCGCGTGCGAAGCCGTTATCAAAAGCTGGGGATCGTATACTTCCCAAGCGTCGGCGAAATATTGCCCCAGGTCGCCGTCGCGCTGGAAATCCGCGCGGTCTCCGGTTTCGTCCTTGATGAACCAGCATCCGGCCGGATTCGAATCGCGGAAACAGACGACAGGCCCGGGAACGATCTTCTCGCCGACCCCTGTCGTCGCGAGACAGCTCTCTATGGCTTTGGGTTCGTCGCTCTGCACCATGCGCATCGCCGCTAGAGGATTGGGACCGGTGACGATTCCCCATATCGCATCCTCGTAGATGTCGTCATCGAGTTCGCGCATCATCCGCGAAAGTTCGAACACCGTCTTGAACCGCACTTCTTCAGGTTCCATGACAAAAGCGACATAGCGATGGGGATGCTCCATTATCGCCGGTTTGCAGCTCGTGATTTCCGGAGCGGCGATTACCGTCGCCACTTCCATGTCGCTATGCTTGAGCCTGAGCGCCTCCACCACGCCCTGCCATCCGGGCTTGGTGTAGGTGTTCATGCTCACCACGATTACGAGAGTCGAGAAGAACCTATGCATTTGCTGCCCTCCCTTATGGCCAAAACCACGACAGTGGCGCCGAGCGCCAGCAAAAACAGCGCCGTCGCCGCCATGATGAAATTGCCGCCTGAAACACCGCTGGTGAATTTCAATACGAGAGCCCAAGACGACACCACGAACATGAAGCACGCCGGAATGCCGGTGAAAAGATACGGCTTTTTGTTCTTCATGAACCAAATGGTCATGGTAAGCAGCGTCAGCGTCGCGAGGAGCTGGTTTGCCGATGCAAACAACGTCCAGAGCGAAGCGCGGAGCGATTCGCTCCCGAGCAAAAATCCGGCCGCAAGTGCGCAAACGAGCGCCGTGCCGACATACATGTTCTTCAGCGGCTTTGCCTTCTCCGGGATCAATTCCTGCCAGCTGAACCGCGCCAGACGCGTTCCGGCGTCTACCGTCGTCATCAAAAACGCCGAAACCGACAGCAGCATGAACCCGTTGGCGATTTTCTCTGGGATTCCCATTTTGGCGGCGAATCCAGCCACCGAAGACGCGAACATCGCGACCGCAGAAATCCGCTCCGGACCCGCAATCGCCGCCAGATAGTCGCTTTGGCTTGCGTAAGTTCCCGCGACGCCGATCACTGCGATCGTCGCAAGCACGCCCTCGAGCAGCATGCCGCCGTAGGCTATAGGCCTGATGCTGCGTTCGTTGTCCAGTTGCTTGGAGCTCGTTCCGCTCGCTACTAGCGAATGGAAACCCGAGCATGCCCCGCAAGCCACGGTCACGAAGAGAATCGGCAAGAGCGGCGCGACGCCGCCGAGGCCCTCGGCATTGAATCCCGCAAAGGCGTCGGTGTGAAGCACCGGATGCGCCACGAAAACTCCGGCGATCCCAAGTGCCATCATCACATAGAGAAGATAGGCATTCAGATAATCGCGAGGCTGGAGCAAAACCCACACAGGACAGGTCGAGGCGAAAAAGCAATACACCAAAAGCACTATGCACCACACAAGTTGGGTTGCGGCCTTGGAAAGCCCGAACATCTCCATGATATCCAGCGGAATCAGATTCCCGATCCACACGAACGCAAACATGAGCGGCACGAAAACAAGTGAAGCCCAAAGAACCGGCATTTTGAGCCGGTAGACGCAAAGACCGAACAAAATCGCCTCGGCGATGAACAAAAGCGAAGAGCTTGCAATTGCCGGATCGGCCACGAAAGTATCCGCGATCTGGCTGGAAAACACCGCGACGACAAGAACCAGCGCCGACCAGCTGAACAGAAGGAAGAGCACTTTTCCGGTCTTGCCCATCACCGCCCCGATTACGCTGCCGATCGATTCGCCGCCGTGGCGCACGGAAAGAAAGAGCGAAATCATGTCATGCGCCGCGCCAATAAAAACACACCCCAGCACGATCCAGAGGCATACGCTTAGCCACCCGAACTGCGCCGCAAGAACCGGCCCCACGATCGGCCCCGCGCCGGCGATCGCCGCGAAATGGTGCCCGAAAAGCACCGTCGGGTGTGCAGGAACATAGTCTACGTCATCCCGCTTTGCATGCGCCGGGGTCGTCCGCGAAGGATCTATGCCCAGGATTCGCTCTATAAAGCGCGAATACACCAGATAACCAAGGCCGAAAGCCCCGAGCGCGAGCATCAACAATACCGCACCATTCATTTTTCCAGCAAAGCGACGGCATGGACCTCGATTCCGATCCCTGCGCCGACATCGTCCATTTTCTCGTTGGTTTTGCCCTTCACGCTCACCGTACAGCCAAGGGCGTTTTCAAGTCTCGCCTTGATTTCGGCCTTCCTGGGGCCGATTTTCGGGCGTTCGCAAATTACCGTTGCGTCGATATTGCCTATCTTCCATCCGGCCGCCTTTATTTCGCCGGCGACAGATTCGAGGAGCACATACGAATCCGCCCCGGCAAAGCGAGGGTCAGTATCGGGGAAATGCGAACCGATGTCCCCCAAATCCGCCGCGCCCAAAAGCGCGTCTATTATCGCATGGACGAGAACATCGGCGTCGCTGTGCCCTTTGAGCCCTCGCTCTCCCGGAAACTCCACGCCGCCGAGGACGAGCTTGCGTCCGTCTTCGAAACGGTGCGAATCATAGCCTAACCCGACGCGGAACATCACACTCTGCCGGTTGCGAAGTTGTAGGCGTTCTGGAACATCCGCATCCACGGGCCGTTCTCCTTGAACACTCCGGGATTGTAGGAAAGCTGGCACGCCCTGAAGCCGCGCTCCGGATGCGGCATCATGATTGTCGCGCGTCCGTCTACGGTAGTGAACGCCGTCTGTCCGCCAAGCGATCCGTTCGGATTGAAAGGATAGCGCATCGTGGACCGTCCCTTGTTGTCGACGAAATGCGCCGCGCAAATCGACGGCGTAAAGCCGTCCGTCCAGACACGGCCCTCGCCGTGCGCGACCGCAATTGGCAGCACCGAGCCCGCCATTCCCTTGAAGAAGATCGAAGGCGATTCCTCGATCTTGATCGTGGAATACCGCGCCTCGAACTGTTCGGACACGTTCTTCACGAACTTGGGCCACGCTTCCGCCCCGGGAATGATATCCTTCAACTGGCTGAGCATCTGGCATCCGTTGCAGACGCCCAGCGAGAAAGTGTCCGGACGGTGGAAGAACTCGCGGAACATCTCCTTGAGCCGCGGATTGAAGAGGATCGAACGCGCCCACCCCGAGCCCGCGCCCAGAACGTCGCCGTAACTGAATCCGCCGCAAGCGACAAGGCCCTTGAAATCCTTGAGGTCCACGCGTCCTTCAACGAGATCGGACATGTGCACGTCTTGGCACTCGAAGCCCGCAAGCGCGAACGCCGCCGCCATTTCGATATGGCCGTTTACGCCCTGCTCGCGCAGTATGCACATCCTGGGCTTGGCCGACTTTTTGTCGATCTCGTGTTTTGCGTCAGGATCGTAGGCAACGAAGAACTTGAGCCCGGGATCGGTCAGATCGAGCGAATTGTCGTACTCCTCCAAAGCGCACTTCGGGTTGTCGCGGTGCGCCTGCATGCGATAGGTCGTTTCCGACCAGTTGCGCCGGAGGAACGCGAGGTCGGTGTGGATTGCGCAGCGCGCGCCTACATTCACTACGAAGCTCTTGAAATAGTCGTCGCATTCGCCTATGGTCGTCGCTTTGAGACCGGCTTTCTTGAAGATGTCCAGAACTTCGTCGATCTTGGACCCGGCGACTTGCAAAACGGCACCCGGCTGCTCGTTGAAGAGCTGTTCGAGGATATCGCCGTCCGGTAGTGTTACTTCGACGCCGCGCCCGCCCGTCATGGCCATTTCCGCGAGCGTCGTCACGATGCCGCCGTCGGAGCGGTCGTGGTAAGCGAGAGCAAGCTTGCCGCGCACGATCTTCTGCATCGCATTGAAGAACGCCTTGATGATCTTCGCGTCGGCGTCTGCATGATTGTCGCCCAACTGTTCGTAGACCTGCGCGAGCGCCGTCGCCCCGAGCGGATATTCACCATTTGAGAGATCCACATAGACGAGCTTGCTCTTGTCGTTCTCCGCGTCCGGCTTGAGATCGGGAGTTAGCGTGAGCCGCACGTCGCCGACCGGCGAGAACGAACTCACGACGAGCGACAGGGGTGCGACTTGCTTCCATGCCTTGCCGTCCTTGTCCTGCCAAGTCGTGTGCATCGAGCACGAATCCTTGCCAACCGGGATCGAAACTCCGAGCTTGGGGCAGAACTCCAGTCCAACCTCCTTGACCGTATCGTAGAGAATCGCATCTTCGCCGGGATCGCCGCATGGAGCCATCCAGTTGGCGGAAAGCCGCACGTTGGAAATGTCGCCGCAGTCGGCCGCCGCGAGATTCGTGAGCGCCTCGGCGATCGCCATGCGCCCGGACGCGGGACCGTCGAGCATGGCCACGGGGCTGCGCTCGCCCGTCGCCATCGCCTGACCCTCGAACGTCGTGTAGCCCATGGTCGTGACGGCACAGTCCGCCGCCGGAAGTTGATAGCGCCCCACCATCTGGTCGCGCGCGACGCGCCCGGTCACGGTTCTGTCGGTGATCGTCACGAGGAACGTCTTGTCCGCTACCGCAGGAAGATGCAGGACTCGCGAAAGCGCCTCTATCGGCTTGACGCCCGCAAAGTGCGTCCGCTCGTGTTTCGTCTTGGTGCGCTTGACGTTGCGAACCATGCGCGGCGGCTTGCCGAGGAGGACTTTGATGTCCATGTCGATCGGCTTGTCCTTGAAGTATTCGTCCTCGAGCACGAGCTGTCCGTCGCCGGTCGCGACGCCGATGAACGCCACCGGGCAGCGCTCGCGTTCGCAAAGTTTTTCGAAGAACTCTTTTGCCGACGGCTTCAGCGCGAGCACGTAGCGCTCCTGGGCTTCGCAGCACCAGATTTCCATCGGATTCATGGACTTCTCTTCGTTGTGCACCTTGCGGAGCTCGAATCTGCCGCCGGTCGCTTCCACGAGTTCCGGGCAACCGTTGGAAAGTCCGCCCGCGCCGATGTCGTGGATCGAAAGGATCGGGTTGGCCTTGCCGAGATAGCTGCACGCATCGATCACGCCCTGGCAACGGCGCTGCATTTCCGCATTGCCGCGCTGGACGGAGTTGAAGTCGAGCGCTTCTGAATTGGTCCCGGTCATCATCGAGGACGCCGCGCCGCCGCCAAGCCCGATGCGCATCGCCGGGCCGCCGATCTGGACGATCAAGGCGCCAACCGTGACGTCTTTCTTCTGCACCTGGCTGTTGCGGATCACGCCCATTCCTCCTGCGAGCATGATCGGCTTGTGGTAGCCGCGCAGTTCACCGGCGATGCATCCTTCGTAAGTACGGAAGAATCCGCAAAGTTGCGGACGCCCGAATTCGTTGCCGAACGCCGCCCCGCCGATAGGCCCCTCGGTCATGATCTCCAGCGGTGTCGCCAAACGCTTGGGGAATTCCGCATATTCGCGCTCCCACGGCTGCGGGAAGCCCGGGATGTTGAGGTTGGAGACCATGAATCCGCAAATGCCCGCGATGGTGCGCGAGCCGGTGCCCGTCGCCGCCTCGTCGCGGATTTCGCCGCCAACTCCCGTCGCCGCGCCCGGATAAGGCGAGATCGCCGTAGGATGGTTGTGCGTCTCCACCTTCATGAGCTGCTCGAGCTGGTCTTTCTTGAAGCCGTAGACGTTCGTCTTGGGGTCGATCGCGAAAATCTTCGTGGGGAAGCCCTTTACGACCGACGAATTGTCCTTGTATGCGCTCAAGGTGTCCTGCGGACGCTTCTTGTGCGTATTCTTGATCATCTCGAAAAGCGAATGCGGCTGTTCCTTGCCGTCGATTATGAACTTCGCGCCGAAGATTTTGTGGCGGCAATGCTCGGAGTTGACCTGACCGAACATCACGAGTTCCGTATCGGTGGGGTTGCGCCCGGCCGCCTTGAACGATTTGGCGAGATACTCCATCTCCGGCTCCGAAATCGCAAGCCCGATTTCCGTGTTCGCCTCGCGGATCGCCTCCACGCCCTTGGCCATGACGTCATACGTGCGCCCGGGCTTAGGGTCGGCGACATCGAAAATGTCGTCCAGTGTCGCGTATACGCCTTCGGTCATCTTGTCGTAAAGGCACGCCATCTGCGGACCGAACACCACGGCCTTGGGGTTCAGCCAATACGCCACGCCCTTTTCGACGCGCTTGATCGTCTTGATGCCGCAATTCCTGAAAATATCGGTCGCCTTGGAGCTCCACGGCGAAATCGTCCCTTTCCTAGGAGTAACGAAGAAGTCGCACTCCGGAGCCGGCCCTTCCGCACCCAAAAGCTCCATCGCCTTCTTCATCTCTTCTTCGTCGATGTTCTCCCCCTCGAGCGCATATACGCTCCGGGCCTTGATCTGCGCCCCGAGCGCCTTTTCGAGCGCCTCGATCCTGAACGGCGAATATGCCTCTTTACCTATCAACAGAGTCATGTTGCTCTCCATTTGGATTGTTTGAAATGTTGTTTACGATATCTTCCTTGAGGCCGCGGTAGAAAACCGCCTGCCCGACCAAAATCCATATCGCCGCCCTGATCGAGAGTGGCAGCGCCACGATCAGGAAAACCGCTCCCGCCGCCAGGAAAGGGATGCTTATCCCTTCATCCCCGGCAAGCCCCGCAACGATTCCCGCTTCGCCGGCGGCGAGCAGCAAAAGCGGCAAAAGCAGTTCTTTCCACCACGAACAGTCGTAGCAAAATAGCCGCCACTTCATCCCCTTCATCGCCGCCACGCCGTACCTCACGCATTCGGCCGCCCTGAAATGCGGATACTCCACCTTGATGAAAAACGCCTGCCGGTAGCGGTAGCTCGCGGCAAAGGCGACCGCACCGCCCAAAATCACCATGATCGCCACCAGTCCCAGCGAACCGTAAGAAGACAAATTCAAAATCCTGATCGCCGCCGCGCAAGGCACAAGCACGAGACACGCCCAAAGCGCGATCCTGACCGAAACGGAAAAATTGAGCCACAAGCTCCCGAACGGACACGAGAACCCGAAGTACATCGCACGACTCGCCGGCGACTCTTTTCCGTACACCGCCCAAAGCGCGATCGCCGCGCAGCCGACCGCCCAAAGTCCGTTCATAAGCAGACGGAAAAACATCTGGAACATGCTCGCTATCGTCATCATCACGACGGCGCGAACGTTCGGCGGCACCAGATCGAGCCCCTGCGCACGCGCTTCCGCCTGCGCCGCCTGGAACGAATCCCATGTCTCGATATTCAGCCAGTTGAACAATGTCAGCACCAATGTCGTCATTAGTGCCATTATGATCGCCAAACGCAAGGCCGAGCCGAAAATGCGCCAGCTCCGGTTTTCGCCGGCGCAAAGCGCTTTCGCTTCCTGACGCATTTCCAGGCTCGACTTCATCGCTTCTATTTTAGATGAGGCTCAGATAGAGCTTCTTGATGTCTTTCACCGTGCAGTCGCGCGGATTGCCCGGGCGGCATGCGTCGGCGTATGCGCTCTCGGCGAGGAAGTCCACGTCTTCCTTCTTGAGGATGCCCTTCAGATTCGCGGGAATGCCCACGTCCTTGGAGAGCTTCTCGACGGCCGCGATCGCCGCCTTGCGCGCGGTCGCGAGGTCCATCTTTTCAACGCCCTTCACGCCCATCGCCTTGGCGATCTCGATGTAGCGGCGCCCGGTCTTCGTGGCGTTGAACTTCATCGCCGTCGGAAGCAGGATCGCGCACGCCATGCCGTGCGGCGTGTTGTACAGCGCCGAGAGCCCATGCGCCATCGAGTGGTCAACGCCAAGCCCCACGTTCGAGAATCCCATGCCCGCGATGTACTGCCCCAAGGCCATGCCCGCGCGGCCGGACGCTTTGTTCTTCACCGCATCGCGCAGATTCGCGCTGATGAGCCTGATCGCCTCGAGGTGCAGCATGTCCGTCATCGGGCATGCGCCCTTGGTGATGTAGCCTTCGATCGCATGCGTCAAAGCGTCCATACCGGTGAACGCCGTAAGCCGGGGCGGCATCGAAGCCATCATCTCGGGATCGACGAACGCCACTACGGGAATGTCGTGCGGATCCACGCAAACGAACTTGCGCTTATTTTCGACATCGGTGATGACGTAGTTGATCGTCACTTCCGCCGCCGTACCGGCCGTCGTCGGCACCGCGAGAATCGGCAGGCACGGCTTAGTCGTGGGGCTCAAGCCCTCGAGCGAACGCACGTCCGCGAACTTCGGGTTGGTGATGATTATGCCGACCGCCTTCGCCGTGTCCATGGAGGAGCCGCCGCCGATCGCGATGATGGAGTCCGCCTTCGCCTTCTTCGTCGCCTTGACGCCGTTCTTGACGTTTTCGATCGTCGGGTTCGGCTTGATGTCGCTGTAGATGGTGTAGGCGATCTTCGCCTTGTCTAGGATGTCGGTGACCTTCTTCGTGACGCCGAACTTGATGAGGTCGGGGTCGGAGAAGACGACCGGACGCTTCAAGCCCTTGGCGGCGAGTTCCGCCACGATCGAATTGATCGCGCCGGCGCCGTGGTACGACGTTTCGTTGAGGATTATTCTGTTGACCATTTTTCGCCTCTTCTTTCCTGGTTTTTACTTGCCCACCTTTTTCATGGTGTAGCCGTTGAATTTGTTGGTGTTGTAAAGTTTCTGCCCTTCCGGAATCGAAAGCCCCATCGCCTTGCGGATCGCGAGGAAGTCTTCCACCGACTTCTTCCCGACCTGTTGCAGCGGCGCGCCATGGCCCGCCGCAAGGAGCAAGACCTGGCAATAGGCGTCGGCGTTCTCCGCGAACCACTCGGCCTCTTCCACGTCGCGCCCGCCGCAGACGATGCCGTGGTTCTCCATGAACACCACGTTAGACTTCTTCGCCGCCTCGGCGACGTTCGCCGCCACCTTGTCCGTGCCGGGCGTGCCGTACGGCGCGAGCGGAATCTGGTTGAGGAAAATGTCGGCTTCGGGGTTGATTCCGTTCGGGGGCACTATCCCAGCGAAGATGAAAGCGTTGCAGTGCGGCGGATGGCAATGCATGCACGCGTTCATCCCCGTAGCCTTCATCATCGCGATATGCACCTTAACTTCGCTCGTCCTGGGGCGATACCCGCAAAGCTGCCCGGCGTTCATGTCCACGAGGCAGATGTCCTTGGTCTGCATGAATCCCTTGCAGCACAAAGTAGGCGTGCAGAGAATGAGATCCTCGCCCACGCGAACCGAAATATTGCCGCCGTTGCCGTCGGTATAGCCCTTACGGTAGATTCGCCGGCCCATCTCGCAGATCTGTTCCTTTACGCGTTCGATCGGGGCCGACTTGAAGAACTTGTCGAGCTCCTTGCGCGTCTTGGGCTGCGGACCGTTCTTCCAATCGTATGCACGGTTGACGAGCGGAGGGTTGATGTACAGTTTCTTGTCCATCTTCGCTTTCCTTTAGTTGTTTTTCTTTTCTTTTACTCCCAGGTCAGAGAGCTTCATGCTGATCACGCGGCTGATGCCCTTCTCCTGCTGGCTCACGCCGTACACGAGGTCCGACCCCGCGATCGTGTGCTGGTTGTGCGTGATGATGAGGAACTGGGACTTGACGAGAAACTCCTTGAGCTGCTCCACGAAGCGCCCGATGTTCGCGTCGTCCAAGGCGGCGTCGAGTTCGTCCAGCATGCAGAACGGCGCCGGTTTGATCATGAAGATCGAAAAGAGCAGCGCCACTGCCGTCATCGTCCTTTCGCCGCCCGAGAGAAGCGTGACCGACTGCGGACGCTTGCCGGGCGGCCGCGCCACGATATCAATGCCGCACTCGAGCGGGTCTTCGCCGTTCTCCAGCAAAACGAGCCGCGCTTCGCCGCCACCGAAGAGTTTCGTGAACATCGTCTGGAAATTCTTGTTCGCCTGCTCGAACGTAGATTTGAAGAGCTGCGACGACGTGGTGTTCAGATTGTTGATGAGCTCGAGTATCTGCGCCTTCGCGGCGAGCAGGTCTTCTTCCTGCGCCTTCTCGCGCGCATAGCGCTCCTCCAGCTCGCGGCACTCCTCGATCGCCACCATGTTGACCGGGCCCAAAGCCGCGATATCCGCCTGGAGCCGCGCCACTTTGGGCTCTAGCTCGCTCATCGGTGGCGCCTTGCCGTCCGGCCACTCTGGGTCTGGCTCGCGCATCACCGCCTCGGCGAAAAGCCCGTATTCGTCCTGCAGATGGTCGTAAACGTTCTGCCGCCGCATCTGGCACTCCGCAGCCTGGATTTCAAGCCGCGAGCGGAAGTCCCGCGCCTGGTCCAGCGCCGCACGCTTCTTCGCGACTTGCGCATCGGCTTCGACGATCTTCCCCATCATTTCCTGACGGATCGCGCGCTCGTCCTCGATTTGGATCCCGATTTCCACGACTTTCGCCTTGAGCGCCTCCAGGCTGTCCAAGAGGTCTCCGGATTCCTCTTTCAAGCGGTCGATCGAATCGTTGTAGCCCTTGATGCCTTCTTCGCGCCCTTGGATCGAGCGGAAAAGTTCGTCGCGCCGCTTCTCCACATATTCGCTTTGCTGCGCCACGAAGGAAAGCTCCTGCTCCATCTGGCTGGTCGCGATGCGCCGCTCGGTGAGCTGTTGCGAAAGCGCCATCGACCGCGCTTCGAGATCCTTGAGCGCCGCTTCGCCTTCTTCGATGAGGCGCATCATCTCGTCGCGCCGGTCCAAACTAGCCGAAACCGTCCCTTTCTTCCAGACCTCTATCGAGCCCTCGCGGTACACCGCGCCCTCGATCTCGATCTTGCCGATTTCGCCGCCCAGCCCCAAAATCGCCGCCGCCGCGTCGCCGAATCCCTCCCCGGGCTCTACCTTCGCCGAAAGCTCCGCGCCTTCGAGCGCGCCGCGCAATACCGCCCTCGCGCCCTTGCCGATGTCTGCGTTCTTCTGCGCCGCCGCTTGCGCCGCCTTGCGCTCAACCTCCAAAATCTCGTGCCGCGCCGCCGCAACCCGCGACCGCGTGGAGTCTATCTCGTCCTGCAACGCCGCAAACTCGCTCTCGCTCGCCTCCAGCGCCTCGCGCGCCGCCCCGAGCGAATCCTCCAGGAGCCGACGCTTCTGCTCCATGCTCTCCAGTTGAAGCTTCAATTCCTCAAGCTGCATCCGCGTTCCCGCGATATCCTGCTCGTCGCGCCGCGCGAACATTTTGTATTCCTCGATGCGCTGCGCATTCACCCCGATAACTTCGTTCGCACGCTGATATGCGCTGTTGGCCTCCGCCTGACGCGACGCCAAGGTCTGCAGCCGCTCTTCCAACTCGTGGATCTGACGGTGCATCTCCTGCTGCTCGCGCTCCGCCGCCATCACGACTTCAGTCGCCTCCGCGATATCGTCGTCAATCCCCTGACGGTTCTTGACGTTCTGCTCCAGACTCAAATCGTATTCGTGGATCTTCTGCTTGGAGACGTATATATCAAGCCCCCTCAATTGGTCGCGGAGTTCCTTGAACTTCTGCGCCTTGCCCACCTGACGCTGCAAGGAGCCTATCTGGCGCTTCATTTCCCTGAGAACATCCGCCTCGCGCAACAGATTCTGCTCGGTCTGCTCGATTTTCCTCAACGCTTCCTTGCGGTCCGCCTTGAACTTCGTGATGCCTGCGGCCTCCTCGAACACCGCGCGACGGTCTTCGGGCTTGGACGACAAAATCGCGTCTATCTGGCCCTGCGCCATGACCGAATACGAGCTCGTGCCGATGCCCGTGCCCATGAAGAGGTGCTGGATGTCCTTGAGCCTGCACGCCTGTTTGTTTAGGAAGTATTCGCCAGAACCGTCGCGATACACGCGCCGCGTGATCGTCACTTCATGATAGTCGGTTCCAAGCTCCTTCTCGCAGTCGGCGAACGTGATATTCACTTCCGCAAGCCCAAGCGGCTTGCGCGTGTCCGTTCCGTTGAAGACTACATCCACAAGTTTCGAGCATCTCAAAGCCGTCGGACGCTGCTCGCCCAAAACCCAGCGGATCGCGTCGGAAACATTCGATTTTCCGCATCCGTTCGGGCCTACAATGGCGATGAGCCCCGGGTCGAAAGTGAGCCGGGTCTTGTCGGCGAAACTCTTGAAGCCGACTATTTCCAGTTGTTTCAAATACATTTGTGTTTATTATATCAAAAATCAAGGGAATAAGCAAGAGGGAACGGGGGAACATGGAACGGAGAAAGGGGAACAGGGAACAGGGAACAGAGCGTTGAGGGCCGAGGGAGGGGTCGTAGTCGAGCAGGATTCACTACGTAGTCGGGTAAGATTCACTACGCAGTCGAGCAGGATTTACTACGTAGTCGAAGGCAAAAGGCTACGCACTCCACCCAATTCCACATCAGTGGATTGAGATGTTTTTCGTGTATTTTGTGTATTTAGGGGCAACAAAGGCCGCTACACTGCGGGCACGTCATGAGGTAAGTGTTTAGATACACAAAGGGCGGGGATAGAGTCCCCGCCCTTTGCGCTGACAATGGAGGTGAAGTTACTGGACCGAGGCTTTGGACGGGCCGACCCTCACCTTGTAATACTGCACGGTGCCGGTGAATTCGTCAGCCGTTAGGGTCTTCGAAGTCTCAGAATCGCCTGCTTGGGCCGGCGTGCCGTTCTTGAGCGACTCCAAGTCAGAGCCGCTTGCCACGACATACCACAATCCCGGAATTGTCTTAACGGTAAACACCGGTGCCGTGCCAGTAAAGGCCATCGGCGCAGTCTCCGCCTCCGTATCCACTTCCGGCGTAACGCTCACCTCTCCAACCGTAGCGCCCGGATCCAGTTCCACCGTATAAGTATTGTTGGCACCAGCCGTCACCTTGAACGCGCCAGTAATGTTGGTTGTCGTCTTGGCGCCAGTGTCGTCGGTAGCATATACCGTTACTCCCGATGTAGCCAGGTTAAGACTTTCGCTCGTAAGCGTAATCGCATCACCGGTGCTAAACGACACCGCGACTGCAGTGGCACCTGCCGGAACGGTTACGGAACTGGTGGTATTGGTGATGACCGCAGTCGTGCCGTCAATATAACCTGCATCCGTGCCCCCTTCATTAGGCATCGCGACAAAGCCCCAGATTTCAATGACGCCCGACTCGAGCGCACGAGCATCCATCGTCGGCATTTCATCTTTGGCAGTCGAGAAAGTCCAGTTGAGGTTGAAGTGGTCAACCGAACCGTTGGGGGTATTATACGGACCGTGCACGGCAAAGTCGCCTATGCCGAGTGCGTTCTGCCTTGCGCCGTTGAAGCCGTTGAAGTCGAACAGCATCTGCGCCGCGAGAAGCTTGCGGTGATTGTTCGGTGTAGCGCCGTCAAAGATGCGCGCCATGTTCATTACACCCCATGCACCCGAGCCATTGATGCTGTCATTCCAGTCGAAGCCATACGGGCCATCTGGCACAAGATCCGTGGAAATGCCATTTCCTTTGTTTACGCCCTTCTCAGTGCGCATAAGCGTACCCCTCACGCCGCTGACATTCGGCGCGACGTTCTCGATCGCGGACGAGTTGGAGTAGATATGGAGGTTGGTCACCACGCCATTGACCGATGCGCTCGTCAGCACGCCAAAATCAACGAGCTTCGTGCCCGTAGTCGCATCGGCGTCCATATCGACCCAGACATAGCGCGTATCGGGCGATGCCGTCGTCTTGCGAGCGACGAAGTACGCCACACGGGACATCGGCGTATTCGTGAAAGCCTCATTCAAATAGTAATATGGCGACTCGCTCCAAGTGCTAAGCTTGGTCCAGACATTGGTGAATGTCGCGAGCTTGACGTAACCGGCACGATAGGCGGCAAGTTCAGCAACATCCGCCGCCGAAGCCACGGTCTGGGCCGTATAGGCGTCAGCAGCACGGGCTGTCATGCTTTCGATTGCGTTCGTCACCGCAGGGAACCAGCCGTTTGCAAGCTGCAGGTGTCCGTTCCAGTTCGGGTGGATATTATCAGTCAGATAATAATTGGCATCACCCGTTACGATATTGAAGCCGTTTATCATCGTGACCTGACCGTTCGGGAAGCCGCCCTGCTCATACGTCAAGTCCACGTAATCGGCTATCTTCGTACGCAAACTTGCAGCATTCGACTCCGATGTCTCCTTACCCGATTTCATGATCTTGACCGGTGCGCAGACAACGATCTTGCTGGTCGGGCGCATGCGAACGATCTTCCAGACAAGGTTGGTCCAGCCTTCGAACATATTGTCTGGCTCCTCTCCGCCAAGCGAATCGTTCGTGCCGATCTTGAGCGTTATGATGTCCGTCACGCCAACCTGTTCAAGATGGGCCTCGATGGACTCCATAAAGCCGGCGCGGAGGCTGCCATCCGTCAAGCCCGTATAGATACGCTGCGCCGAGATACCGGTATGATACTCGTATGCGCTATCGGCAGGAACGCCGTTGGCATCCGTTGAACCGACCTTGCGGTAGCCCCTGGCCTCGGGCCTGTAGCCGTACGCCTCAAGGAGCTGCATGAGCGGTATGCGGTAGTTCGGTGTACCGCGATAGCCATCGCGCCAAATGCCCTCGGTGATGGAATCGCCGAACTGGGCGATGGAAACAGGCTTGGCATTTGTGTCATAGTCGCCAACCTTGAGGACGAGCTGCTTGTAGGAGCCAACCGTCTCTTCGGTTACGGTATACGAAACATCCGGGGCAAACGAGGAGCTGTCGATCACGTTGGCAAGAGTGCCCGAAACGCTCGCTGAAGACGGATACGAGACGAGATGGAACTTGCCGCAGGTGACGCCCGCATAGCGCGCGGCGAGCTTGAGCTTGCCTGTGCCGTTGAACACAGGTGCGGACTTTACACGTATCGGCGTAATAACCGGGTCATAGGTAAGTGTCGCTCCGTCATTGACCGTAAGCGTCTTCATGAACGCACCGCCAGAGCCAGAGATGGACGAAGCCCCACTGACCGTCACATCACCCCTTGAAGACTGATTGTCCGAAATCGGCAAATCATCGCCGTCCAAGACAGTGGCCTTAGGTCTGTAGGTTGTCGTACCCTCTGTTTCATCCACTACCTCTTCAATCGGATCTTCAGCCACGTAAGCGGTCGGCGTAACTGATGTAGCGGACGCCTTCTCTGCCGTAAGCACTGTAAGCGAGCCGTCAAGCTTGATCCCGCCAGGGGCAGTCCACGACTTGCCAGAGGCGATGGACATTTTCACCCCGTCAGCGACGACGATAGCCCTTGCCGTAACGGAAGGAAGTTCATCGCTGGCCGTCTTCATAAACGCAACCTGCTTGCCAGTGCTGTCACCGAACGCAACAGAACCGTCGAAGGTGTGGTCGCCGATGAACTTGACGGTACCCGCATAACCAGTCGTTATCGTAATACGCCCGTGTCCTGTCAGATCTGCCGTGTAAGTCGGGTCTATAGTAAAGTTACCTGTGCTGCCATCCGTCCAGCCGCCCTCGCCGATCTCGAGTTCCCTAAGCGTTACATTAGGATATGCAGTATTTCCCGCGAATATTGTCGATGTGACGTTGTTCAGCGCAATCGCCGAGCTGCTGGTTCCATAATCATTGAACTTGATGATTCCATAATCGGAATTGCTTGGATGCGTATAGTTCTTCAGCTCGACCGCACCAGTCCAGGTGGAAGGATTCTGGAACGATGTCTTAAGGTTCGAAGACGGGAGTGCCCCCTCGAACACCATCCTGCCATCACCGGTGACAGTCGCACCCTCAGCGAACGTGGAATTAGCATTGACAGTAAACGTGCCATGAACATCAAGCGTACCAGTTGCTGGAACATTAATGGCGTTTGCAATCGAGCCAGTCTCCGCAACCGTTACCGTCTTTCCAGACGCAATCGCAACAGGAGCTGTGCCGGTTACCGCACCAGAAATGCTCAAAGTACCGCTGTTGTTGTCTAGTGCCACCGAACCAGTGCCTTCGTCTCCAACCTTGTTGAATGCTACGGTGCCGAGGTTGATATTGTTATAATTGTACTGAATAGTCAACACTACACCATCAGCAACCGTTACTACAGCTCCATCAAGCATCGCATTAGAGGCGTTACCAGACGCGAGACTACATGTCCTTGCAACCCTGATAGCCGCAACATTGTCAGGCAACTCACCCACATATATTGGATTCTGGCTGGACTTGCCGTCGATCACAACAGTATCACCCTCGAACACAACCGTCGGTGTAGTTCCATCCGAAAGCACAACCGTGAACGGCGAGTCACCACCCTTGCCAAAGTAGCCACTCTTGTAGTACACTTCGGTTCCAGGCGTATGATCGGGAGCAACAATTAATTCATAGTAGCCGTTTTCATGATAGGTCAGCGTAGCCGTGCGGCCAGCCGCCGTAGGCAGCGTAGCGGTCACCTTCGTGTCATCCCGATCCATCAAACCGGTCAGCTGATGGTGTTGCGTGGAGAACACGCCCGATATGTCAATAGCGGAGCAATCGAAATGGAGCGAACCGCCAGAGCCGAGCTGCACGGGCGTTCCCGCGAGGTCAATCGCACCATAGGCGATGCTCAAGGGCGAATTGACGACCGCCGCGCCGGAGACATGGACGGAATGCGTGCCATCGGAGACAACCGAGAGGTCATTTCCACCCTCGACCGTGAGCGTATCAACATTAAGGTCGGCATTGACCATCAAGGTTGCATCAGCGCCAACAGTCACCGTGGCGGAAGGATTGTAGAACACCTCTTCTACTGTCGCACCCTCGGGCAGTGTGTAAGTGGTAGCGGAACCAGTCTTAGCCCATGCATCAGTCGCAGATAGGTTAGCATCTGCCGAAATCGTGCGCGTATAGAGGCCGCCTTCAGAGACGTAAGGATACGCCGCCACAATAGCCTGTGCCTGCGCGTCAGTGATCACATAGTCAAAGATGCGGATTACATTCACCACGCCCGTCTCGTCAAGGCTGTTCGCAACAGAGGAATACTTGTCGGCATCGCTACTGCGCTGGATTTCGCCACCGAAGTCAGAACCAACCTGAACGCCGGCATGGGCGGACGAGCCAATTTCCCAACCCGCAGAAACCGTGAAGTTGCCGCGCTTGATACCGTCCACCCAGACAGTGAACACGTTGCCGCTCTTGATGATGACGTAAGCATGGCGCGCGGATGCCGCGTTAGGCACTGTCACTTTCACATAGTTGCTGTCATCAACCACCTTGCCCGTGTTGGGCACGATGATGACTTCATCGTCGTTTTCGGTCGTCGCAATCAAGAGACCCTTGTTAGAATTAAGGGTTGAACCGACATGGATGAACTGCGTCTTGTGCGTCGGTGACATCTGACCAACAACGACCAAGGTGAAGTCCGTTAGCCCATGTATATCGGACGTCGCTCCGTTCACATACGGATGATGGCGTAGGTAGAGGCCCGTCGTATTGTTATTCTCGCTGTTGTTATACTTGGGAGCAAGGGCGGTATCCAAACCGATGGCTGCGCCTGCAGTCTTCTTGTACGTGAATTGCGGCGGGTCTTGCGTAGAGTTATTGAACGTAGCGTCATACATCGTCGCCACGCCGGAAATCTTAACCGAATCGCCATAGTCAGACAAGCGTGCGGTGCCGTCTGTGACAGGCGCATTTGAAGTCGTACCATCCGCGCGAGTTACGGTGACAGTCGCGCCAGACGGTACATTCGAAACAGAGAAGGTTCCGTTGGCATACTCCTGGCGTGTTTCAGTCAGAGTGAATTCGCTGGACCAAGTAAGAGTGCCCAACCCGGTTGGCGCCGTATAGGCAGACAGGTCGCGCAAAGATCCAGTGGTCACGACATATTTTACAGTCGTGCAAGAAGAGGGCAACAGAACCTTTGACAAATCAAAAGTAGTAGATGCCCCAAGGTTCAGCTCCAACGTCGTCAGACTAGTGCATCCTGTAAGATCAAGCTTCTCGGTTCCCATATAGGGATGGAACGTCTCAGCCGCAGGTGTTGTATCAGCGGGTATAGCCAATGTCGTGACAGACGTATCAACCACCGACAAATTGCCAAACGCAAACGTAAGCGACGTGGATATTGCAGAACCAATGACCCCATTTATAGTAGCAGCACCAGCAGCAATTACCGAACCGTTCGAGCCTGTAGCAATCGCAGGAATGGTCGCGCCGGCTCCGACATTCAGAGTGCCTGCTACCGTAATACCACCAGGCGCAGTCCATGTCTTCCCAGCGGCAACAGTTACCTCCGCTCCTCTGAGAACATCTATTGCTCTTGCCAATACTGATTCTGCAGTTGCACCAAACTGAACATTCATACCTAAATTCGCTCCGCTTGAAATCGTGATGGCACCACGGTACGCGGATCCGTCATTAAACAAGAATCGCTCAGTAGGATTGGATGCATCTGCAAATTCGCCATCACCTTCAAGCGAAGGTGCTTTTGTCAAAGCACTACTTCCGCCATCGTTCTTTCTCAAGGCAGGGTAGGTAGTAGCATTTACTATAAAATCTTCAAGTATCCAGCCAGCCTTAGAGGTACAACCGCCGAAGTAGCCGGCAACGCCATTCCACAAAATCTTTGAATTGGCGCCTCCCCAATGTTGAGGGAAGAGCTGGCGAGCTGTGGAGGTAGCGGTGTTAAGATAGTTGTAGGTTATACGAACCGTTCCGTGCCAATCGTCATTGGTCAAGATAACGTCGGTTCCGGTTGTCGTGGGGCGGACACCATTGTAGTAAAGGGTGCCGTTGCCATAAACGGTACCGCGCAGCAAGGAAGATGTCATCGCGACCGTACCGCCTTTGACATAAATGCCGTTCGAGGCAGTGACTGTATTGCTGCCACCCAAAGTCAAAGTCTTCCCCTCGGCAACATTAAAGGTGATGCGGCCGACACTGACCGCCGAATCAAGGTTCAGCGTTGCGGATTCATTGACGTTGATGACATAATTATCGCTACTATCCACCGATGTGAAGAGTCCTGCTAGCGTATAATCGCCGGTAGCATCAATTATGGCAATATGCGTCTTATTGACGATTTCGAACGCCGCGATGCCGCCGCGGTTGGAGCCGTCACGCGGAGTGCCGTAGATGGTGAGCGGACCAGTGAGGTCCTTGATGCGCAGTGCATTCGTACCATATGCGGGAGTTGATGTTTGGGTCTGGCCCCATGTTCCATTGCCCGCAACTGTTGTATTTTCCGTCGAATCCCAAGTATAGGTAGTACCATTCACCGTCTTGGCAAGGTGCTTGCCACTTCCTTGATCGGACGAGCAATAGAGGATGATATCGTATGTCTCGTATGGGACATTTGCCAAATGAACTTCCGCTCCGTTGCCGTTTTTGATACCGTCATCAAGATAACCGTCGAGGATAGTGGTACTATTCCAATAATAAGTAGTAGACGACGCCCATGTCAAGGTCGAGAGTCCATCGGCGAACATCGCAGTGGAAGTACCATTGGCAGAATTACTGTCGTGAATCCAACTGTCGGCTGTAACAAGAGCGCCGGAAACATCCGATCCTTTGTTACTTCTGAAGTTGAAGCCGACAACGTTAGTTGTAATCCAAGAGCGGACGAGAGCCCCCTGCACGCCAGAAAAATCGACACCTGAGAAGTACGAGGCCGCAGGCTGGCTTGCAGCAGCAAGGATGACATAACCCTCGCTTGAAACAGAAATTATCTTGCCAAACGCTTCATCCACCGTAATTGTCACACCGTCAGCAGCAGAAACTGCAATTGCTTTGTAGTTGTCAGAATCAAGCAACGCATTGATTGCAGAAACGGAAGTGTTTGCATCGACTGAAATCTGCTGTATCTCCGAAGGGAAGACATAACTCTTCATTTCCGCCTCGGTCAGCGTGCCCGAAAACACAGCAATAGACGTGATTTTGAGCCCTGTTGCTGGTAGAAGCGTCGCGCTGGTCGTTCCGCGCAGACCGCCTATTGCGCAGCCTTTGTAGGTGGTTCCCGACGAGCGCAAACCTACAACGCTGTAAAGTGTTGTTCTCACAACCGTATCGTCAACATCAGATGTCGGGCCCAATGCGTATGCGTAGGTTCCATTCGTCTGCTGGTGGTTGTAGATCAACGTTGTGTATTTCGCCGGGACGGAACCCTGCGTCGCACCGTCGTTCCAGTCGGCGCTTTCCCAAATACCGCGGCACACAGCATTATTCGCAGGGAGATTCACACCCGTCTTGTTGTCATGAGGCGAGTTTGCCGCCCCATACGATGTAAAGAGCACCTGTTTATTCGCTGAAGCCAGATTAAGTCCAGAGCAGCGCACAATGACCGTGAATACATTGAGCGCCTCTGTGCTCGTAACAAGAACACCGTTGTTGCCGGAAATCTGAAGATACGAATCTGTCTTAGTATTCCCGTTTTCGCTAAGGGTGTATGTTCCCTTAGTCATGGTGCTGAAGTCACCGTCCCAGACTGCGACTGGTGTCGCCGCCCATGCGCCACCTGCAAAGCAAATGGCAAAGAGCATCAATGCCGTCTTGGTTGTCTTTTCTATAACTCGTTTCATCTTGTTTCCTCTCTTGTTAAAACTGCATTTCGATATGCTCCGCCCGCGAGGGCGCTGATTGCTGCGCGCCTTCGTTGGTCGGGGGTTCAAAAATGTAGCGGTTTTTGAACATGTTGTAACGACAGTCTAAGGCGATGCCGACGCGGCATCGCCGTGTCGCCATAGACGGGCATTATTTATGGGTAGACCCATAGTACGAAATTACAATAGCGGTTTGTAGCGGTTTTGTTCCTAAGAACACGCATATTATATCATATATTAAAGCACTTTGCAACTGCCGTTCCAGCGCCAAATCACCTATTTGGGTGAGATATGAAAAAACAAATATCAATTGCAAATCTATCAAATCGCGCACCCTCGTGCTGCAAGGTTGAGAAAGTCCATGCAATTTCTGCGCAATCTGAAACGGCAATTTCATCAATGGTATCGGTTGTGGCTCGGGGAAATTAAGCGAAGAAAATTTTGCCCCAAAACTACACCAGCCATAATATCCCTAAACTCCACAGCTGCAATGTCAGAACCGGCAAAACGCGTCAACGACAAAAAAAAAAGACAGCCGATTGGCTGTCTAGTTTCTTTCATTATCCTTGATTGCGCGATGAATGGTCGGACCGTCGGGATTTGAACCCGAGACCTTTTGCACCCCAAGCAAACGCGCTACCAGGCTGCGCTACGGTCCGATTGGTAGCGGGGGCTGGATTTGAACCAACGACCTTCAGGTTATGAGCCTGACGAGCTACCAGGCTGCTCCACCCCGCAATCTGGA
>JBGURT010000078.1:0-32039 GCA_045132115.1 Kiritimatiellia bacterium | reverse complement strand
AATATATTGGGCACCCCCGTTAAGGGGTGCCCTTAAGTATATCTAGCAAGGAACTCGAAAAGACGGAATTTTCCCTGAGGGGGTATCAAAATCTACCGCGAACTAAGATTGATTAGTAGACAGGCATGAAACCACGAAAGGAGATGGAGATGATACAGGACATAGTTAGGTTGGCGGTGGATTTTTGGCGGGAGGGGTTGACGCCGCTTCCGAGCGGCGTCGAGGCGTTCGGCGGCGGCAAAGCGCCATGCGTGAAGGGCGGCTGGAAGGAGTGGCAGACGAAGCGTCAGGCGGACGAGAACGAGGTGAGGGAGATGTTCGCCGGCGCAAAGGGCATGGGGCTGGTGTGCTCGGGCGCGCTGCTCGTCATCGACATCGACCACGACGAAGACGGCGCCAAATTCGCCGCCTTCAGGGCGGCGACGGACGGGATAAAGTATGCGCTCGACAAGACGCCGCACGGGATGCATGTTCTGGTCAGGTGCGAGGAGGACTTCGGGAAGACGAAGAGTGCGACGGGCGATATACTGTCGGGCGGCAGGTCGTTCGTGAGGGTGTACGGCGACCCCGGCCCCATACCGTGGGTGACGGCGGAAGAGGCGAGGAGACTTGTTGCGGCAGGGAACGGGTCTCGGGATGGAAAAACAGACGATAGTCCTGCAGATTCCATGCGTATGGAAGAAGGGCGCGAAACGCATGAAAAATCGCCGCATACGCTTGCGGCGATGATGGCGAAAGACGGTTGGGTCGCGAAGGGAAAAAGCGCGAGCGGCTGGACGAATCTCGTCAACGGCACGAAGACGGCGGCAATTTCGCCCGATGGGTCGTCGGTCAAGATGTTTTCGACGAGTTTGTGGGGAGGGCAGGGAACAGGGAACGGGGAACAGGGAACGGGGAGGACGCCGGACATCTACGATTCGCAGGCGCTGAAGGGCGAGTATCCGGAGGTGCCGGAGCCCTTGATAGAAGGGCTCTTGAGGCGCGGCGAGACGATGCTGCTTTTCGGCAAGCCCAAGGTCCAGAAGTCGATAAGGTGTCTGGCGCTGGCCGACGCGGTGTCGCGCGGCGGCACTTGGGCAGGGTTCAAGTGCAAGCAGGGCAAGGTCTTGGTAATCGACAACGAGACGCATCCGGCGCTATTGTCGGAGCGGTACGAGAAGATAAGGGAGAACGGGTTGCGGTGCCAATGTCAGAGGAATCCGCCTCCCCTAGACCCGAGCCCCGAGCCCCGAGACCCGATTCCTGTAGATTTCATGCCGGTGTGGGACCGCGAGTACAGCGTGGAGGACATGATGATGGATGCGGAGCGGCTAAAGGGCTACGACCTCATAATCTTCGATATTCTGGCGCGAGGGTTGCCGGAGTGGTGCGAGAGCGAAAGCGACAACCGGCAGTGCGCGAAGGTGTGGGGGTGCGTGCAGAAGACGGCGGCGGCGACCGGAGCGGCAATCGTGGTGGTGCATCATGCGCGGAAATCGACGACGGCGGACATCGTGAGCGACCCGTCGGGGGCGGGCTGGACGCGGTACGCGAGCACGATAGCGTCGGTCACCAGGAAATCTGGCGAACCCGGGGTGTGGCTGGAGGCGACCTGCCGCTCCTTCCCCTCACCCCAAGCGAGGAGAATGTGAGCGTATTCCCTCTTGTCTATTGGCGCGAATTTTGGTATAATACACCAAAACAATTGAAACTTGGAAAGGCGGCGAAATGAAGCGCGCAGATGTTAACAAGGTGCTGATTATAGGCTCGGGCCCGATTGTCATCGGACAGGCTTGCGAATTCGACTATTCCGGTACTCAGGCGTGCAAGGCTTTGAGGGCGTGCGGATACAAGGTGGTGCTCGTAAACTCCAATCCGGCGACGATAATGACGGACCCCGTGATGGCGGATGCGACGTACATCGAACCCTTGAACGAGGCGAGACTCGAGCAGATCATCGAGAAAGAGCGGCCCGACGCGATACTCCCGAATCTTGGCGGCCAGACGGGGCTCAATCTTTCGATGGAGCTGGCGAAGAAGGGCATTCTCGACAAATACGGCGTCAAGGTGATCGGCGTGAATCTGGACGCGATCGAGCGCGGCGAAGACCGCGAAGTGTTCAAGGCGACGATGCAGTCGTTGGGGATCGAAACGCCGCGTTCGGGGATTGTGCATTCGGTCGAAGAGGCGGTGAAGCTGGTCGAAGGGGAGATCGGCTATCCGGTGGTGGTGAGGCCTGCGTACACGATGGGCGGCGCCGGCGGCGGATTCTGCTACAATGTCGAAGAGCTGCGCACCATCTGTGCGCGCGGCCTTGACGCCTCGCTCACGCACCAGTGCCTCATCGAGGAGTCGATCCTCAACTGGGTAGTGCTCGAGGTGGAAGTGGTGCGCGACTCGAAGAACCAGATGATCGCGATCTGCTTCATCGAGAATATCGACGCCGTGGGCGTGCACACGGGCGACAGCTATTGCGCGGCGCCGTTTTTGACGATTTCCAAGGAGCTGGAGGAGCGCCTCAAACGCGATGCGTTCAAGATCGTGGAGGCGATCGGCGTGATCGGCGGGACGAACGTCCAGTTCGCCCACGACCCCAAGTCGGGGCGCGTCGTGATCATCGAAATCAATCCTCGCACGAGCCGCTCTTCGGCGCTGGCGTCGAAGGCCACGGGCTTCCCGATCGCGCTTGTCTCCGCGAAACTCGCGGCGGGAATGACGCTCGACGAGATTCCGTATTGGCGCGACGGAACGCTGGAGAAGTACACGCCGAGCGGCGATTACGTGGTCTTGAAGTTCGCGCGGTGGGCGTTCGAGAAATTCCGCGGCGTGGAGGACAAGCTCGGCACGCAGATGAAGGCCGTGGGCGAAGTGATGAGCATCGGCAAGACGTACAAGGAGACGCTGCAGAAGGCGATCCGCGCCCTGGAGCGCGGCCGTGCCGGACTTGGGTTCGCGAAGGACTTCCACGAGAAGAGCCTTGACGAACTTTTGAAGATGCTTTCCGTCCCCAATTCAGAGCGCCACTTCCAGATGTACGAGGCGCTCAGGAAGGGCGCCACGGACGAACAGATATTCGAGCGCACCGGAGTGAAGAGCTATTTCGTGCAGCAGATGCGCGAGCTCGTGGAGGAAGAGGAAGAGATACTCAAGTATCGGGGCACGGGGTTGCCGGATGATTTGCTGGTGCAGGCGAAGAAGGACGGCTTCAGCGACAAGTATCTCGCGCAGCTTTTGGGCGTGGAGGAGAAGGCGATCCGCGAGAGGCGCAAGGCGCTTGGCTGCGTGGAGACGTGGCACGCGGTGCCGGTCTCGGGCGTCGAGAACCAGGCCTACTACTACTCCTCGTACAACGGCAAGCCGGGCGAAGTGCCGGTTTCTTCGAACCCGAAGAAAGTGATGATCCTTGGCGGCGGCCCCAACCGTATCGGGCAGGGAATCGAGTTCGACTACTGCTGCTGCCATGCGGCGATGGCGATGCGCGAAATGGGGTATGAGACGATAATCGTCAACTGCAACCCCGAGACGGTTTCGACCGACTACGACACGTCCGACAAGCTGTACTTCGAGCCGGTGACGGTGGAGGACGTATTGCAAATCTACGAGGCGGAGAAGCCCGAAGGCATAATCGTGCAGTTCGGCGGACAGACGCCGCTCAACATTGCGCGCGGACTCGAAGAGGCCGGTTGCCGCATTCTGGGCACGAGCGTCGATTCCATCGACGACGCCGAAGACCGCGACTTGTTCCATTCGATCATGGACAAGCTGGGCATCCCGATGCCGGAGTCGATGATGGCGAGCGACCTCGAGGGCGCGATCGCCTGTGCGAACAAGCTTGGCTATCCGCTCATCATCCGTCCGTCGTTCGTCCTTGGCGGACGCGGCATGGAGGTGATCTACGACGAGATCATGCTCAAGGAGTATGTGGACAAGGCCGTGGGCGTGACGCCCGACCGTCCGCTCTATCTCGACCGCTTCCTTTGCCATGCGATGGAGTGCGAGGCCGATGCGCTTTCGGACGGCAAGGACGTGTTCATTCCGGCGATCATGCAGCACATCGAGCTTGCGGGAATCCACTCCGGCGACTCCGCGTGCGTTTTGCCGCCCGAGGGAATCCCCGAGGATTCCAAGCGCACGATCATCGAATACACGCGCCGGATCGCGAATGAACTGAAGGTCGTTGGGCTCATGAACATGCAGTTCGCGATCGAGAACGGCAAGGTGTACGTGATCGAGGCCAATCCTCGCGCTTCGCGCACGGTGCCGCTGGTGTCCAAGGTTGGCGGCACGCAGATGGCGGGCATCGCCACGCGCCTCATGCTGGGCGAGACGATCGTTTCGATGGGGCTCGACAAGCGCAAGATCATTCCGTACTTCGGCGTCAAGGAAGCGGTTCTGCCGTTCGACAAGTTCCCGGAGGTAGACCCGGTGCTCGGGCCGGAGATGCGCTCGACCGGCGAAGTTCTGGGGCTCGCGGAAACATTCGGGCTCGCGTACTACAAGTCGCAGGAGGCGGCGGGCTCGCCGCTTCCCGTGGAGACCGGCAAGGTGCTCGTTTCGCTTTCGGAGAAAGTTCCGGACGCGATCGAGGCGGTGGTGCGGCTTGCGCAGCTCGGGTTCGAGGTTGTCGGCACCGAGGGGACGATCAAGTTCCTCGAGGGGCACGGCGTCAAGGGCACGACGGTCGCGAAGATCGGCGAAGGGCGTCCGGACGTTCTCGACATCATCAAGAACCGCGAGGTGAAGCTCATCATCAACACGCCTAGCGGGCGGCGCGATTCGCGCGCGGACGACAGCCGCATCCGTCAGGCGGCGATCAAGTATCGCGTGCCGTATCTGACGACGATCGCGGCGGCGAAGGCGGCGTCTGAAGGCATCGCGGCGGCGATGAGCGGCAAGGGACAGGTGCGGTCGCTCCAGTCCTACCATGCTTCGATAACAATTTCGTAAAACCTAGGAAAGGAAAAACAAATGAAAATTCTCGTAACGGGCGGCGCAGGCTTCATCGGCAGCCACACGGTAGTGGAGCTCCTCAATGCCGGACACCAGGTCGTGGTCGTGGACAATCTTTGCAATTCGTCGCGCGAATCGCTGAAGCGCGTCAAGGAGATCACGGGCAAGAAAGTCAAGTTCTACAAGCTGGACATCCGCGACGAAGCCGGCCTCAACGAAGTCCTCGACAAGGAAGGCAAGATCGACGCCACGATCCATTTCGCCGCCCTCAAGGCGGTGGGCGAATCCACGCGCATTCCGCTCAAGTACTACAACAACAATCTTGGCGGCACGTTCACGCTCCTCAAGTGCCTTGCCGACCATGGCTGCAAGAACATCGTGTTCTCGAGCTCCGCTACGGTCTACGGCCAGCCCAAGACGGTGCCGATCCGCGAGGACTTCCCCACGCCCGGCTGCACCAACGCCTACGGCTGGACGAAGCTCATGATGGAGCAGGTATTCAAGGACGTGCAGAAGGCGGATCCGGAGTGGAACGTCATTCTCCTCAGGTACTTCAACCCGATCGGTGCGCACAAGAGCGGACTTATCGGCGAAGATCCGGCGGGCATCCCCAACAACCTGTTGCCTTATGTGGCGCAAGTCGCGGTTGGGCGCCTCCCGGAGCTCAATGTCTTCGGGAACGACTATCCCACCAAGGACGGCACGGGCGTGCGCGACTACATCCATGTCGTGGATCTCGCGCTCGGCCATCTCAAGGCGATCGAGAAGCTCGAGAAGGAACCGAAGCTCGGGCTCAAGATCTACAACCTCGGCACCGGCAACGGATATTCGGTCCTTGAGATCGTGAAGGCGTTCGAGAAGGCGTCGAAGCGCAAGGTCCCCTACAAGATCCAGCCGCGCCGCCCCGGCGACATCGCGGTGTGCTACGCCGATCCTGCGCTCGCGGCGAAGGAGCTCGGCTGGAAGGCCGTGCGCGGCATCGAGGAAATGTGCCGCGACGCCTGGAGATGGCAGTCGAAGAACCCCTACGGATTCGGCAAGGCCCCCAAGGCCAAGAAGGCGGCGAAAAAGGCGAAGTGACCGCGAAGGATTACATCCTTTGTGCGTTGGAGGCCGAGCTCAAACTAGCGCGCGAGCTCGGCGTCCGTGTTGTAGAGGCTGAGGGGAACGGAGAATTTTCCGATTCGTCGATTAAGCGATCAATCGATTGCGATTCGAAAAACCGGAAAACCGAAAATTCGAAAATCGATCGCCCTCAGCCCTCCTCCATCGTTTTTCTCCACCACGCTCAGTTGTCGGCGAAGGCGGCGGAGATCGTGGAGAAGGCGACGGCCGCGCTTGGGTGGAATTGCAAGGTTGTCACCGACGGCGCATTGCCGGACGCGAAAATCTACATTGCGCTCGGGTCGGAGGCGGTAAAGCGGTTTTTCCCCGGCGAACGCGCCGCCCCATACGCCTATTTGAAATCGCGCGGCGACGTGTTCGTGACGAAATCGCCGGAGCTGATCGTCAAGAACGGCGATCCCGACTTTGTAAAGAAACTCAAAATCGAATTGTGGACGGGACTCAAAGGAGTGAAACAACGCCATGAAATATGACGAGAAGGCCGAGGTGCTGGAGAACCGGGAATTTGCCGCCGGGTACAGGTATCTCATAGTTTCCGCGCCCAAGCAGGCGGCGGAAATGAAGCCCGGACAGTTTGTGCATATCCGCGTGCCGACGCTGGAGAAGTCGGCGCTGAGGCGCCCGTTCTCCGTCTTCAACGCCGGGGACGGCAAGGTTACGGTGCTCTACAAGACCGTGGGGCGCGGCACCGAGGCGCTCTCGAAAGTCAAGGTTGGAGAGTTTGTGGATATCGAGGGGCCCCTGGGCAAGGGATTCCCGCTTTCCTGCAAGGGCACGGCGCTCTTGGTGGGCGGCGGATTCGGCGTGGCGCCGCTTTACTTCCTCGCGCGCCGCTTGCCGAAGTCAATCCTCTTCGTGGGCGGACGCACCAAGGACGACCTTTTGGCGCTCGACAAGTTTGCGGAAATCGGCGTCGAGGCGCGAATCGCCACGAACGACGGCAGCGCCGGCGAGAAGGGATTCGTCACCGGCCCGTTGGACGCTGCGATCAACGAGCTGCGCACGAAGGGCGAGGAGTTCGAGCTTTTCACTTGCGGTCCGGACGGACTGCTCAAGGCCGTCACCGAGCGTGCGCTGGAGCTGAAGGTCCCCGGATGGATAAGCGTGGACCGTCACATGATCTGCGGCATGGGCGCGTGCTTCGCGTGCATCCAGAAGACGGTGCGCGGCAATTCGCGCTGCTGCATAGAAGGTCCGGTTTTCAAGGCGGAGGAACTCGTATGGTGAACATGGAAGTGGAGCTTGGCGCGCTCAAGATGCGCACTCCCGTCGCCACGGCGTCTGGGACGTTCGGGTACGGCTACGAATTTGCGGATTTGATCGACTACTCCAAACTCGGCGCGGTCACGGTGAAGGGCGTGAGGATGGAGGCGTGGCCCGGCAACCCGATGCCGCGCCATTGCGAGGTGGAAGGCGGGCTAGTTAACGCGATCGGGCTGCAAGGCCAGGGAGTGAAGCACTTCCTCGAGCGCGACATGTTCCTGTATTCTCGCGTAGTGAAGAACCCCGTCCCGGTGATCGTGAACATCTGGGGCCAGAGCGAGGAAGAATATGCGGAAGTCGCGGCGGCGGTTTCGGCGGCGGCGCATCCGTTGATCGGCGCGCTGGAGATGAACGTGAGCTGCCCCAACGTCAAGGCGGGCGGCCACACGTTCGGCCAGGACCCCAAGGTGCTGGAGTCGGTCGTCGCGAAAGTGCGCGCCGCCACGAAACTGCCGCTCGTCGTAAAGCTCGCGCCCAACGTGCCCTCGATCGTCCCTTACGTCCGCGCCTGCGAAAACGGCGGTGCCGACGCCTTGAGCCTCATCAACACCATTCCGGCGATGGCGATAGACATCGAGCGCCGCATTCCGGTCCTCGCCAACCGCTCCGGCGGACTTAGCGGACGCGCGGTACATCCCGCCGCCGTGAAGCTCGTCTACGATGCGCACAAGGCGACGAAGCTCCCGATTCTCGCGATGGGCGGCGTCTACGAGGCCAAGGATGCGATCGAGTTCATGCTTGCGGGAGCGACGGCGGTCGCGATCGGCACTGCGACTTTCTCCGCGCCGGATACCGCCGCGAAGGTTTGCGACGGAATCGCCGCATATTGCGAAAAGCACGGCTTCGCCGCCGCGAAAGAGCTTACGGGGGCGCTATGCGAATCTTGAGCCGGTACATTCTGCGGGAATACCTCGTGCCGCTTTGCTATTGCCTGGCGGGCTTCCTCTCGATCTACGTGCTGTTCGAACTCTTCGGGTCGTTCTCGCGCATCATGAACGCGAAGCCGGACTTCGCGGACATCGTGAAGTACTTCCTCGCGTATCTCGGTCCGTCGTTCCACTACATGGCGCCTGCGGTGCTGATGCTCGCCGCGCTCTACACGATGTGGTCGTTCTGCCGCCATTCAGAACTCGTGGCCATGCGCGCCAACGGCATAAGCTTCCTTTCGATCGCCAGCCCCATGCTGCTCACGGCGCTCGCGATGACGGCGTTCGTGTATTGGGTGAACGAGAGCTACGTGCCCGATACGGCGCATTGGGCGGTGCGGTTCAAGAATGCGCGCTTCAGCCTCGAGAAAATGGACACGGCCGACGACATCATCTTCCGCAACGCCAAGGATTCGCGCACTTGGATGGTGGACAAATTCGGCGATCAGGACGGCTATGTCCTCGAGGGCGTGAAGATCGCAATCGACCGTCCGTTCGGCGGTGCGCGCGAGCGCACGATCGTCGCCGCCAAGGCCGAGTATCTCGACGGCGTGTGGTGGCTCACCAAGCCGAAGGTACAGCATTACGACGCGACGGGATCGGAGATCGCAACTCCCGTGCCGGCGCTCGACTCGCTTCCCTACCGCAGTTTCCCGGAACTCACCGAGCGCCCGATGGACTTCATTCTCCAGAACCGTCCTTGGGAGTACAACTCGATAGCAGACCGCATCCACTTCCTCAAGACGCGTCGCGACATTTCCGACGAGCAGCGCGAGAAATACATCTACGATACCGCCTCGCGAATCCTCGCGCCATGGGCTTGCGTCCTTATCGTCCTTATCGCAATTCCCGCAGGCGTGGCCTCGGGCAGGCAAAGCGTGTTCAAAGGCATTCTCGGCGCACTGGGACTGTTCTTCTCGTTCTACGCGCTCGTGATCGCCGGCATGATCCTTGCCAACCTGGGGTGGCTGTGGCCGGTTCCGGCGGCGGTGATTCCGTACGCGATTTTCCTCGCCATTGGCATCGTGGCGTTCAGGCGTCAGCGCTGAACGGTTTTCCGGAGGGCGGCTTTATGGCACAGGAAACGACACCGATGATGCGCCAATATCTGGCGATCAAACGCGAAGTGCCGCCGGGCGCGATCGTGATGTTCAGGCTTGGCGACTTCTACGAAATGTTCGGAGAAGACGCGATAACCGCTTCGCCGATCCTTGGCGCGACTTTGACCCAGCGCAACGGGATGCCAATGTGCGGAGTTCCGTTCCACGCCTTGGACGGCTATCTCGCGAAACTCATCCGCGCCGGCAAAACCGCCGCCCTCTGCGACCAGGTTGAAGACCCCAAACTCGCGAAGGGTCTCGTCCGCCGCGAAATCACGCGCATCGTCACGCCGGGCACGGTCACCGAGGAAGGCATCCTCGACGAAACGTGCTCCAACTACATCGCCGCCGTGGACGGCGATGGCGTCGCGCTTCTCGATCTGTCCACCGGCGAGTTCGTGTGCGAGAAGGGCGAAGAGGCGCTGGAGCGCTATAACCCTGCGGAAATCCTCCGCAAGAGCGACGAGAACGCCTGGACTTTCGCCTTCGACGTGGCCACGGAGACTTTGACGCGACACTTCAAGGTTCTGTCGCTTGACGGATTCGGGCTGGACGATCCTGCGCTCGTGTGCGCCGCCGGTGCGCTCGTATATTATGTCGGGACCACGTTGCGCCATCCGCTCGACCACGTGCGCAAGATTCGCGTCGCCTCTGGCGGCGGCGCGCTAGTGCTTGACGGCGGCACCGTGCGCCATCTCCAGCTTCTTCCTGCGCCAGGAGTAGACCGTGCCGCCACGCTTTTGGGAGTGCTTGATGTAACGAAAACCCCCATGGGCGCGCGCACCATGCGCAGCTGGATACGCCAGCCGCTCGCCACGGTGGAGGCGATAAACGCGCGCACGGACGAAGTGGCGCGCTATGTTGAAGACCGCGCCGCGTTGAACAAGTTGCGCGGACTCTTGACGGGCGTGCGCGATTTGGAGCGCCTCGTGGCCAAAACCGATTCCGGGCGCGCCAACCCTCGCGACCTCAAGGCGCTCGCGAGTTCCTTGCGGCCGATTCCGCAGATAATGCCGCTTTGCGACAAGCCGCTGGTGGCCGAGGAAAAACTCGTCGATCTCATCGACCGGGCCATCGCCGACGAGCCGCCGGTTTTGATGACCGAGGGCGGCTTTATCCGGAGCGGCTTCGACCCCGAGCTCGATTCGCTGCGCGCCATCGCGCGCGACGGCCACGCCTGGCTCGCCGAGTACCAGACCACGGAGCAGGAGCGAACCGGGATAAAGCACCTAAAGGTCAAATACGTCAAGAACTTCGGGTTCGTGATCGAAATCTCCAAGGCGTTCGCACACCTTGCGCCGCCGGATTACCAGCGCCGCCAGACGCTCACGACGGGCGAAAGATTCGTGACGGACGAACTGCGCAAATACGAGCAGCAAGTCCTTGGCGCCAACGAAAAAGCCGTCGCCATCGAGCAGAGACTTTACAAGAGTCTGATCGACGAAATCGTCGCGAAGACCGTGGAGCTTCAGGACAATGCGCGAATCCTCGGGGAGCTGGACGCCATACTTTCGCTTGCGGACCGTGCGCTTGCCGCAGGGTATGTACGCGCGGAAATCGACGAAAGCGAAATCCTTGATATTGTCGACGGGCGCCACCCGATCATCGAGCAGCTGCCTGACGCCGAACCTTTCGTGCCGAATTCCGCGCATCTCGATTGCGACCAAAACCAGATCATGCTCATCACCGGGCCGAACATGGCCGGCAAATCGACATACCTCCGCCAAGTCGCCACGATTGCGATCATGGCGCAAATCGGCAGTTTCGTGCCGGCGGCGTCGATGCGCCTCGGGGTGCTGGACAGGGTGTTCACGCGTATCGGCGCCGGCGACGATCTGGCGCGCGGGCGCTCCACCTTCCTCGTGGAAATGCAGGAGACCGCGAACATCCTCAACAACGCCACGCGCCGCTCGCTCATAGTGCTCGATGAAATCGGGCGCGGCACCAGCACCTTCGACGGCATCTCGATCGCGTGGTCGGTAGCCGAGTACCTCTACGGACGCAAAGAGTCCAAGGCCAAAACGCTTTTCGCGACGCATTACCACGAACTTACCGATCTTTCCGACATCTTCCCGGGCATCAAGAACTACACGGTGCGCGTAAAGGAAGAGAACGGAAGGGTGGTTTTCCTGCGGCGCATCGTCGAGGGCGTGGCCGAAAAGAGTTTCGGCATAAACGTGGGCGCGATGGCGGGATTGCCGCAGGAAGTGGTCGAGCGCGCGAGCGAGATATTGCGCAACTTGGAGGCGAACGAAATCGACGTCTCCGGACAATCGCGCGTTGTGCGCCGCCCTCGCAAGAAACTTTCAGAGCTCCCCGGACAGATGTCGTTCTTCTGATGAACCGCATAATCATCGCGCCGGGGGAAATCGAGAATGGCCGTGCCGTGCTTTCCGGGCGGCGGTTCGAGCACGTCAAGACCGTGCTCAAAAGCGAGGTTGGCGATTTTCTCAAGACCGGGGAACTGAACGGCAAGATCGGCACCGGAAAAATACTCGCGATGGACGACAGGAGCGTGACACTGGAGATCAATCATTCTGCCAGTGCGCCGCCGCCGTGGTTCGACCTTGTTCTCGCGCCGCCCAGACCGCGTGCCTTCAAGCGGCTCTTGCCGCAGCTCGCCGCGCTTGGCATGCGCAACCTTTTTCTGGTCGGGGCGAAAAAAGTGGAAAAGGATTTTTGGGGCGCCACAATCCTCAAAGAAGAAAACTACCGGCCTTTGCTCATCGAGGGTCTGGAACAATGCGGCGCCACGGTTTTGCCGGAAATCAACATCTGCCGCAATCTTAGGCGTTTTGTGGAGAATAACTCGTCTTCGTTCTCTGGCGTCCGTCTTATTGCGCATCCGTATGGGGATGGGGAGTTGGGGATTGGGAACAGGGAATTGGGAGTTGGGGGTCGGGAATACACCTTTTCCGTCGGGCCGGAGGGCGGCTGGACTGAAGATGAAGTCGCGCTTTTCGAGGCGCATGGATTTTCGCGCGTTTCCTTGGGACCGCGAATTCTACGCACCGACACCGCGCTCCTCGCTTTGATCGGCCGCTACCTCTGATTACCGTCGCTTGCATGAAGAGCGCAGACTTGATGCATGGCAAATAAAGCGCAAGATTCCGATTTGACGCAAGGACCGCTTGGCCGGAGAATATTCAGGTTCGCCATGTTTCTTGCGGCGACGGGAATTTTGCAGCAGTTGTTTTCCGCTGCCGACGTGGCAGTGGTCGGCAGGTTCTGCGGCAAGGCGGCAATGGCCGCGGTCGGCTGCAATGTGCCGGTGGTCGGATTTTTGCTCAGCATATTTGTCGGCTCTTCCGTTGGAGCGAATGTGGTGGTGGCCAATGCCCTTGGGCGAGGTGACGCTTCGCAGGTCCGCAAAGCCGTGCGTACCGCCATATATGCCCCTCTTGCATGCGGCATTGCGGCGGCATTTGCGTTGCAGCCGTGCGTCTCTCCGGTTCTGCGCATGCTCTCCGTTCCGTGCGACGTCTATCCAATGGCGGAAGCATACTTGCGCATTTTCCTATGGGGCTTGCCTGCGCAAATCGTGTACAACTTCGCCGCTGCCGTTTTCCGTGCGGACGGCGACGCCCGTACGCCGCTGTATTGCTTGACGGCGGCAGGTGCCGTAAATGTCGCATTGAATATCGTGTTTGTGACGCTCTGCGGCATGCATGCCAATGGTGTGGCGCTGGCGACGACCATATCGAATTTCCTTGCCGCCATCGCTTTGATCGTCTGTCTATCTTGCCGGACGGGACGGATCGTGTTCCATCCTGCGGATTGGCGTCCTGATTTTGCGTCGCTGGCCTCTATTGTCCGCATCGGCTTGCCGTCCGGGGTGCAGGGTGCGCTGTTCACCGGTTCCAATGTTCTGGTCCAGAACGGCATAAACTCGCTGGGCACAGACATTATCGCCGGATCTGCCGCGGCGTTCAACATCGATATCCTTTCATTCTTCGTCATCAACGCCTTTGGCCATGCGACGACCACGTTTGTTGGCCAGAACTACGGTGCCCAAAAGCTATCGCGTTGCCGTCATTCGATGCGGATCGCCTTTTCGCAGGCGATCGTATGCAGCACGGTGGTCGCGTCGCTGCTGCTCGTTTTTTCTTCGCCGCTGTTGAGGCTCTTTTGCGCCGACGATGTGGTTGTCTCGGCGGGAAGGACAAGGCTGTTTTTCATATTGCTGCCGGTTTGGATAAACGCGGCGATAGAGCTTTACACCGGAGCGCTCAGGGGTTACGGTATCTCGCACTTGCCTGCCGCGGTGACGATATTTGGCGTATGCGTGGTGCGTGTGATCTGGATGTTGTGCCTTTTCCCGCTCATGCCCTCGCTCGAAGGCATCATGTGGTGCTATCCTGCAAGCTGGCTTGTCACGGCGAGCGCGCTTGGTTTCATGTATGTGCATCATGTGCGCAAGCTCGCAATCAATATGAGCGTTCGCCGGGGCTCCGGCTTTGTGTAAAAAGGCGAAAAAGGCTATTGACTTGCGGGAGCGCAATATGATATAATACTCTCAAGTTTAGCAACTTGAACGTTCGGGCGTGGCGCAGTGGTAGCGCAGTTGACTGTTAATCAATTGGTCGCTGGTTCGAATCCAGCCGCCCGAGCCATTCAAAACCTCCATCGGTATTCAACCATAAATCCAGCCCTCTTGTTTTTTGCGCTGATTTTTGGTATAATATACATCTAAAATACCGGGCATTGGTTGCCCATGCTGGAGAATGATAATGAGTGAACGTAACTTGATGACGTATTGTCCGGAAATCCGGACGGTAGACGCCACGCTTCGCGATGGCGGGCTAGTGAACAATTTCGGCTTCACGGCGGAGTTTGTGAAGGACCTCTACGAGGCCAATATCGCCGCCGGCGTGGACTACATGGAGTTTGGCTACCGCGCGAGCAAGAACATGTTCGACCCCAAGGATTTCGGCAAATGGAAATTCTGCGACGAGGCGGACCTCCGCGAGGTCGTGGGCGAGAACGACAGCCCCATGAAAATCGCAATCATGGCCGATGCCGGGCGCTGCGACTACAAGACCGACATCATCGAGCGCAAGGACAGCGTAGTGGACATGGTCCGTGTCGCGTGCTATATCCATCAGATTCCGCTCGCGCTCGACATGATCGAGGATGCGAAGAACAAGGGCTATGAGGTTACTTGCAACTTGATGGCCGTTTCCAAGGTGGGTACTGAAGACCTCGATCAGGGGCTCAAGATTCTGGCGAAAAGCGCGGCAGACGCAGTGTATGTCGTCGACAGCTTCGGCAACTACTACCCAGAGCAGATGCGCAAGCTTGTGGCCAAGTATGTTGACGTAATCTGCGGAGCCGGCAAGCAAGTCGGCTTCCATGGCCACAACAACCAGCAACTCGCGTTCGCGAACACGATCGAGGCGTGCAGGGTTGGCGCGAACTATCTGGACATGACTGTGAACGGCATGGGCCGCGGCGCCGGCAACTGCTTCTCGGAGCAGCTCTTGAGTTTCCTCAAAAACCCCAAGTACACGGCGATCCCGATCATCAACTTCGTCGCCAAGCACATGCTGAAGCTCAAGGCCGAAGGCGTCGTCTGGGGCTACGATATCCCGTATATGCTCACAGGCGTCCTCAATTGCCATCCGTCGACGGCGATAAAGTTCATCAAGGACAAGCGCACGGACTATTCCAGGCTCTACTCCGAGCTCATGGAAATGTCGTAAGCCCTGCGCCCAATTTCAAACGACAAAAGGAACATCAAAATGAAGTTCATGAACCAGGAAAAATATTGCAAAGAATACATGCGCTATCTTGGCATCGCCAAGACCGAACGCAGGAGCTACGCGGAGAGCGAGAGGCTGTTGCGCGCACGCGGATTCAAGGAGCTTTCGGAGTTCAAGACTCTCAAACCCGGCGACAAGGTGTACCGCGGCTATCTCGACCGCACGATCATGGCGGCGGTTATCGGCAAGAAACCGATTTCCGAGGTCGGTCTCAAGGTTGTTGGCGGCCACACGGATGCTCCGCGGCTCGACCTCAAGCCCAAACCGCTGTACGAGAAGGGCGGCTACATCTATTTTGATTGCCACATCTACGGCGGCATCAAGAAGTATCAGTGGCTTGTGCGTCCGCTCGCCCTCTACGGCACGATCGTGCGCAAGGATGGAACGAAAGTGCAAGTCGCGGTTGGCGACAATCCCGGCGACCCCATTTTCATGATTTCTGATATCCTTCCGCATCTCGGCTACGACCAGGCCAAAAAGCTGCGCGACGAATTCTTCCCGGCCGAGGATCTCGATGTCGTCGCCTGGACTACCCAGAAGATCGACAAGAAGGACAAGGACGCGAAGGAACCCAAGGCAGACAAGGATGGGCTTGTAAAGTTCCTCAAGGATACGTTTGGCGTTACCGAGGACGACCTCTTGAGCGCGGAGCTCGAGATGGTTCCCGCTGGAATGCCCGCCGAATGCGGTTTCGACCGTGCGCTCATTGCAGGCTACGGCCACGACGACCGCGTATGCTCGTTTGCGGGACTGCAGGCCTTGCTTGATGCGAGCGACGAAATTCCGGTGAAGACGGCGTCGATTTTGATGTGCGACAAGGAGGAGATTGGCTCGATGGGTGCGACGGGCATGCAGTCGAGCTTCTTCGAGAATACGGTCGCGGAACTCATCGAGCGTCAGGAAAAGAACGCGCGCGACATCATGACGCGCAGGGCGCTCGAGAAGTCGAGCATGCTTTCGGCGGATGTCACGGCGACTGCGGATCCGCACTTCTCGGAGCAGGATTCTACCGGCAATGGAGCGCGTTTCCACAAGGGTCCGGCGGCGAGCAAATACACGGGCGGCACGACGAAGGGCGGTTCGAGCGACTGCTCTCCCGAATTCGTGGCGACAATCCGCCGCATCATGGACGAGGGCGATGTCACTTGGCAGATGGCGGAACTCGGCAAGCAGGAAAAAGGCGGTGGCGGCACGATTGCACAGTACATGTCGCGCTTTGGCATGGATGTTCTGGACATGGGAACTCCTCTCTGGAATATGCACGCTCCTTGCGAACTCGCGAGCAAGTTCGACTGCTACATGACCTACAAGGCCTATAGCGCGTACTTGCGCAGCAAACTCGGCTAAATAGTGCGATCGGGCGATGGCCAAGGCGATAAAGACCGTAATTCTCGGGTATGGCGGACGTGGACAGACCTACGCCCGCTACGCCTTGGCCCATCCGCGCGACTTCAAGATCATCGCAACGGCCGACCCTTGCGAAAAGGCCGATTTCTCCGACTGGCGCGAGGCGCTCGGCTCCCATGGCGCCGAGGCCGACCTCGCGATCGTTGCGCTGCCGGACCGGCTGCATTTCGATGCCGGCATGGCGGCCATCAAAGCCGGATGCCATCTCCTCATGGAGAAACCGATCGGCTGCACGGCTGCGGAATGCAAGAAGCTCGTTGCGGCGGCGGAGCGCGCCAAGCTTGCGATCTTTCCGGGCTTCGTCCTGCGGCACACGCGCCAATACCGCAAAGTCGCGGAGATTCTCGCCAAAGGCTTGATCGGCGAAGTGCTCTCGATCCACCATTTGAATGCCGTAAGCTATCCAAAGACCGTAACCGCGTTTTGTCGCGGCCAGTGGGCGAAGACGGCGGAGTCGGGCCCGATGATCCTCACCAAGTGCTCGCACGATCTTGATCTCGTCAATTGGTGGTGCGGAGGCAGAAAGCCAAAGTCGATTGTCAGCAAGGGCGGTCAGAAACTTTTCAGGCCAGAGAATGCGCCAGAAGGGTCGGCCGTTTCCTGCGGTCCTTGCAAAGTATCCGAATGTCCGTTCCGCGAAGACGATGCGCACTGCGTGTACAAGTGCGGGGCGGACGTGGTGGACCATCAATCGACCTTGATTGAATACGAGGGTGGTCCGCTGGTCAATTTCGAGCTTGAGGCGATTACCGCCAGACGCGGACGCTTTACCAGATTCTTCGGCACCAAGGGAACGTTGCTCGTTGACGAAGGCAAGGTGACGCTCCGGCTGTTCGGCAAGCGCGAGCGGATTTTCCTTTTTCAGCCTGAGACCGAGAATCATGGCGGCGGCGACGATGGGCTCATGGCAGATGTTCGCCGCACTTTGGCGTCGGGTTCGGCGCCCTTGGAGCTTGCGCAAGAAACGCTTCTCAGCCATTTGTTGGCGTTCTGGGCCGAGGATTCAAGAAAGACAGGCAAGATATGCAGACCGTAAACGATTTTTTCCAGGCTTCCGCGGGGAAATCGAGTTTCATTCGCAAGATGTTCGAGAAGGGACTTGAACTCAAGGCGCAGTTCGGAGAAGATGCCGTTTGCGATTTCAGCCTTGGCAATCCAGATGTTCCGCCGCCGGCGGCGGCAGGAGCGGTGCTGCATCGGCTCGCCGACGAATCTACGCGTCCGCTTGGGCTTGGCTATTGTCCAAATGCCGGAATCCCCAGTGTGCGAGAGGCGATCGCCGCTCATCTTTCCAAGGAGCAGCAGTTGGAGATAGGTGCTGACGACGTGGTGATGACCGTGGGTGCCGCCGGCGCGCTCGTGTGCTTCTTCCGCGCTACGCTCGAACCTGGCGACGAGGTTATCGTTCCCTCTCCCTATTTCGTCGAATACGGCAATTATTGCGGACACTTCGGCGGAGTTTTGAAGCCGGTGCCGTCGAAAGAAGATTTCTCGCTGGATTTGGACGCGATCGCGACGGCGATAACGCCAAAGACACGCGCGATTATTGTCAATTCGCCGAACAATCCCACTGGCACCATATATTCTCGCGAGGAACTGGGTCGTCTCTTTGCGCTTGTCGAGGATGAAAACGCGCGGCGCGAAAAACCTGTTTTCGTTTTGAGCGACGAGCCTTACCGGGCTTTTGCCTTTGACGGCGCCACGGTCCCGGCGGTCTTGCCGATGTCGCCTTATGCGGTAGCTTTAGGGAGTTTTTCCAAGACGCTTTCGATGGCTGGCGAGCGAATCGGTTATATAGCGGTCAATCCGGAGCTCTCAAAGGCCGATGGCGGAACGCTCGTTTCGACGCTAATTCTCGTCAATCGCACGCTTGGCTTCGTGAATGCGCCGGTTTTGGGTCAGAAACTCGCGGCGGCGATTTGCGAAGAGACGGTGGATCTGGCTATTTACGATCGTCGCCGCCGTTTGATGGCGAAAGTTCTCGAAGACGCCGGGATCGAATTTATAATGCCCAAGGGCGCGTTCTACTTTTTCCCCAAGTCGCCTGGCGGCGACGATATGGCGTTTGTGGACGCGCTCCTTGCCGAGCGCATTCTCGCGGTGCCGGGCTCGGGCTTCGGTCGCGCCGGGCATATCCGGCTTTCGTGCTCGGTGGACGAGCGGATAATCGCCCGTTCGGCGGAGGGTTTCAAGCGGGCGGCGGCAAATGTGCGCGCAAGGTAGCGAACCGCTGGCGGCGCGAATGCGCCCGCGGGACATTTCCGAGGTTCAGGGCCAGGACCATATCCTCGGTCCGGGCAAGCTCCTCAGGCGCGTAATCGAGGCTGACCGCCTCACAAACATCATTCTCTACGGTCCGCCCGGCTGCGGAAAGACGTCCATAGCCGAAGCGATCGCGCGGACCACGCGGCGGCAATTCGTGCGTGCTTCTGGCGTCGTCAGCAATGTCGCGGAGATCCGCAAGATTTGCGAGCGGGCCCGCGAAGAGCTCGGCGGCATCGGCACGATACTTTTCATCGACGAAATCCATCGTTTCAACAAGAGCCAGCAGGATGTGCTTTTGCCGTATGTAGAAGACGGCACTGTCGTCTTGATCGGCGCGACGACGCATAACCCCAATTTCTTCATAAATACTCCTCTTACTTCGCGCAGCCTTGTTTTCGAACTCAAGCCGTTGAAACCGGAGTCGATCGAGAGGCTCGTCGATCGCGCCTTGTCGGATCCCGATCGCGGCTACGGCGCCAAGAACGTGCGCATCGAGCCTGAGGCGCGTCATTTTCTTGCGGAGATCTGTGATGGCGATGCTCGCCATGCGCTTACCGCACTGGAAATCGCCGTAAAATCGACCCCCGAGAACGAGCATGGCGAAATCGTCATCACTCTCGATGTCATCCAGGAGTGCGTGCAGCGCCGGCAAGTCCGCTACGACAAGAAGGAAGACGGCCATTACGACACCATCAGCGCGTTCATAAAGTCGATTCGCGGTAGCGATCCAGATGCTGCAGTCTATTGGCTCGGCAAGATGCTCGTCGCTGGCGAAGATCCCAGGTTCATCGCGCGGCGGCTTGTGATCAGCGCCTCGGAAGACATCGGCAATGCCGATCCGCGCGGCATTTCGGTCGCGGTGGCGGCCATGCAGGCGTGCGAATTCGTGGGGATGCCTGAGTGCGCGATCAACCTCGCCCAGGCCACGACCTACCTCGCTTCAGCGCCAAAGTCCAATGCCAGTTGCATGGCGGTGTCCGAAGCCATGGCCGATATCGAGAAGGGCGCCGTCCAGCCGGTGCCCGAGCATCTCAAAAACAAGCATGTTCGCGCCATAGGTTCGGAAAAGGTCACCGAATACAAATATCCGCACAATTTTGCCGACCATTACGTGCATCAGGAATATCTCGGGGTGCCAAAGCAATACTACCGCCCCACGAAGCAAGGCTACGAAAAAACGATTTCCGAGCGCCTTGAAGCCCTTCGTTGCCCCTGATCCCCGCCAAACCCTAGGCCGTCGGCTCTTGTATTTTCGGCGGAAATATGGTATAATATTCAAAAATAGTTTTATACCAGAAACCAAAAAGGGACTAAGTAAAATGGAACTCAAAGGCAGCAAGACGGAGCAGAATCTGTGGACTGCGTTCGCCGGTGAATCGCAGGCTCGCAATAAATATGACTATTTTGCCTCGCGGGCGAAGAAGGATGGATACGAGCAGATCGCCGCCATCTTCCAGGAGACTGCGCTAAACGAGAAGGAGCACGCCAAGATGTGGTTCAAGGAATTGAGCGGCATCGGCGATACGCCCGCGAATCTTCTTGCCGCCGCCGCCGGCGAGCATGAGGAGTGGACCGACATGTACAAGCGCTTCTCGGAAGAGGCTAAGGCAGAAGGCTTTGACCGTCTGGCGGATCTTTTCGCCAAGGTCGCCGAAATCGAGAAACATCACGAGGAGCGCTATCGCCAGCTCGCGAAGAATATCGAGACCGGAGAGGTCTGGGTTCGCGTAGGCAAGAATCGCTGGCAATGCCGCAATTGCGGTGCAATAGTCGAGAGCGACAAAGCTCCGGATATCTGCCCGGTTTGCGCACACCCGAAGTCTTACTTCCAGATCGAGCCGCAGAACTACTGAGGAGCGAGGCCTCAAATGCATATTGTTCTCAATCATCCGCTGGTGGCGCATCGCATAACGCTCATGCGCGACAAGAATACGAAATCCAAACTCTTCCGCGAGCTGGTGACGGAAGTGACTACATTCCTGGCGATCGAGGCGCTAAAAGATCTCCGCACCGAAGTGGTAGACGTAGAGACCCCGATTACCGTGACTAAGGGCAAGAAAATCGAGGACAAGATCGTGATCGTCCCGATTCTCCGCGCCGGCATGGGTATGGTTGAGGCGATGCTCAATGTGCTGCCGTACGCGAAGGTGGGGGTGCTCGGGATGCAACGCAACGAAGAGACGGCCGAGCCGGTGCCGTACTTCGCGAAGGTGCCGGTGGCAAAGGGCGACGAGCTCGCGCTGGTGGTGGACCCCATGCTCGCGACCGGCGGCAGCGCGGTTGACGCCGTGAGCCAGCTCAAGAAGCTTGGCTACCGCCGCATCAAGTTCCTGAATCTCATCGCCGCGCCTGAAGGTATCGCCAAGATCGAGGCGGAGCATCCGGAAGTGCCGGTTTATACCGCTTCCAAGGACGAGCGTCTCAACGAGCGTTTTTACATCGTACCGGGGCTCGGCGACGCCGGCGACAGGATTTTCGGCACTATCTGATTTGCCCTGTGACATTTGCGCTTGACAAATACCTGAAGTTCCTTCCGGCGTCATCTTTTGTGATGCTTGTGGAGTTTCTTTCGGGTGTGGCAAGTTGCGTAATCTGTGGGCAGATAATCGGCGAAGACGGGCTTTCCGCGCTTAATCTGATGCAGCCCGTCACTAACGCCGTGACGTTTCTCGCGCTTCTTGCGGGCACCGGCACGAGCGTCCTTTTTGCGACGGAAATGGGACGCTTCAACCGTCGCCGCGCGAGCGAATATGTGACCCAAGGATTCTGGACCGTCTTGATCCTGGGCTTGTTGGCCATGTTTGGCCTGGCGCTTGCGCGGCATTTTGCCGCCGGCGCTTTTGGCGTCACCGGCGCGGTGCTTGCCGGCCTCAAGGAATACTGGCTTTGGTTTCTCCCCTGTGCGCTTCTGGAGCCGCTTTCCGTATATCTGTCGTCGCTTTGCTATGCTGATGGCGATTCCAAGGTTTGCATTTTTGCGTATCTTGCGCAGTTTTTCGCCAATTGTGCGTTCTCTATCTGGTTGACACTTCGCATGGGATTTGCCGGTTGTGCGCTCGGAACGATAATCGGTCATCTTTTCTCGGTTGCCATCCTGTGCATGCATTTTACGCACAAGGAAAACAACATTAAATACGCAATGCATTTTTCGGCCGGCGACTCCTGGGGGATTTGCCGGTGTGCGATAGGCGATGCTTCGAGCAGGATTTTCGAGGGCGCTTTGATTCTTGCGCTCAACCTTTATGTGGTTGCGCGATTTGGCGAAGGCATGCTTCCGGTTGCGTCGGTTGCCGTCGTGGTGCTTTCCGCGGTGGAGTTCTTCGACGGCGTGCCGCGGGCGATGCAGCCGCTGGTGAGCGTGTATTTTGGCGAGAGGAACGACCGTCTTGTGCGCAGGGTGCTGAGGTATGCGGAAGCCGTCGCTTTTGCCGAAGGCGCTTTGCTGGCGCTCGTGCTTATCGTCTTCCCGGATTGTGCGGTTTCGCTTGTGGGAATAAACGATCCCGGTCTGCTTGGCCCGGCCAAGCTTGCGGTGCGGATTGTCGCGGCGGGGCTGGTTGGGTCGGCGTTCATGGCACTGTTCAATTCGTATTGGACTTATATCTCGAAAGAGTCTCTGGCATTGGCGTTTACGGCGTTTACGATGTTCGTGTCTCCATTGGTGCTCTTTGTCGTGTTCGGCGAGATATTCGGCGTCGCCGGGGTTTGGGCGGCGCTCGCGATAGCGCCGTATGCAACGATTGTCGCCTTTGCCGGTTTTATCTGTGTCAAGTGGGGGAAAAGGGCGCTGCCGCATTTCCTCGACCGGAGCCGTGCGGCGAAAATCCGTGTTTTCGATCTTGTCCTTTCTCCGGAGTCGATCTGCAACGTGTCCGAAAAAATCCGCAAATTTCTTGCGATCCGCAGAGGCTTCGGGCGCGACAAGGCGGACCTCACCGCGCTCTTGGTGGAAGAGACGCTCATGCTGGTCAAAGACCACAACGAAGGGCGCAAGACGCGTGCGGAAGTTTCGCTGGATTTCAGCCGCAAGAGCGAGCTTATGCTCATAGTGCGCGACGACGGTGAAATCTTCAACCTCACGGATTCCGACGCCGAAATCTCGTCGCTCAGGTCCTATCTTGTTTCCAATCTCATGGTGTTTCTTCCGGCGAAACGCAATATGACGATAACCGGATTCAACCGCAACGCCTTCAGGATATGACGGCGAAAGGATGACAATGAAGATCGACACAGCAATATCGGAAGGGCGGATGACGGTTGTCGTGGCCGGGAATGTGGATACGACGACCGCGCAGGAGTTTTCGGATGCATTGAAGCTTGAAGGCGTTAACGACCTTACGCTTGATCTGACTGGTGTCGCCTACATGAGTAGCGTGGGGCTAAGGTGCTTGCTCGTCGCCAAGAAGACGATGAATGCGCAAGGCGGCACGATGCGGCTCAAGGGTGTGCAAAAGCCGGTGAAGGACGTCTTGGACATGACTGGATTTTCCGGATTTTTCGAATTCATCTGACAATTCAAATCCATGGAGACGAAAATGAATCAATTGGACGAGAAAACGCTAACGGCCATAAAGAATCTGGAGAGGGATATTCTCCAAGACGGCCGTGTCGACAAGGCAGAAACCGAAATTCTGCTTAATTTCGCGCGTCCGCTCGCGGCGACCGACAAGGAAATGGCGGACTTCGTCAAGGCGCTCGAAGAAGTGCGCGAAGACGGAGTGGTGACCGGAGACGAGTCGTTCAGGATCGCCGCCCACTTGAAGTGGCTTGTCCGCGAGCGCGGTCCGACGGCGCCCGACACCGGCTTTTTGGGCAAACTGTTCAAGCTCGGATCCAACCGCACTACGGTCCGCACGGAAGTCGTGGCCGGCCTTACGACCTTCATGACGATGGCGTATATCCTCGCAGTGAACCCCAACATCCTTTCGATGGCCGGGATTCCGCGCGGCGGCGTTTTCGTGGCTACTGCCGTCGCGGCGGTCGTGGGCACGCTCCTGATGGCGTTCATGTCCAACTATCCTTTCGTGCTCGCTCCGGGCATGGGACTTAACGCGTTCTTGACCTTCGGCGTCGTTCTGGGAATGGGCTACAGCTGGCAGTTCGCGCTGCTCGCGGTTTTCGTGGAAGGCCTTGTCTTCCTCGCGCTTTCCTTGACTCCGGTTCGCGAAGGCATTTTCAACGCCATTCCGTTCTCGCTCAAGAAGGCGGTTGCCGCCGGCATCGGGCTGTTCATCTGCCTTATCGCGATGAAGACTGCGGGCATTATCGTGGACAACCAGGCGACTCTCGTCTCTATGGTGCATTTCACCGATGTTCCTTTCTGCACCCACGGCATTTGCGCCGTCCTCGCGCTCGCCGGTACCATTCTTACGGGCTTCATGCTCGTCAAGGGCTTGAAGGGCGCGATACTCTTCGGCATTCTCGCCACATGGGGTCTTGGCATGGTTGCGCAGGCGACGGGCGTTTACGTCCCCGATCCCGCCGCAGGCTTCTTCTCACTCTATCCCGATTTCTCCGTGAAGGGGCTCGCCGGCAACTTCCGCGAGTTCGGCGCCACCTTTGGTGCGCTCTTCAATCCTGAAGGCTGGACTCTCGCCAAAGACGGCGCGGTCGTCCGCTCCGGCTGGGAGCTCGCCAGGACGCTCGATTTCTTCGTGGTCATGTTCGCGTTCTTCTTCGTGGATCTTTTCGATACGCTCGGCACCTTGATCGGCGTTTCGATGAAGGGTGGATTCCTCGACAAGGAAGGCAAGCTTCCGCGCATCTCCGGTGCGCTCTGTGCCGACTCCATCGCCACTTCCGTGGGCGCGATCTTCGGCACCTCCACCACGACCACCTTCGTGGAATCCGCCTCGGGCGTTGTGGCCGGCGGCAAGACCGGTCTTACGGGCGTAACCGCCGCCGCGCTTTTCGCGATCGCGATCGTGTTCGCGCCGGTGTTCCTCGCGATACCCGGTTTCGCAACCGCTCCCGCGCTAATTATCGTCGGCTACATGATGCTCTCGTCCTGCGCGGATGTTGACTGGTCCGATCCTCGCGACGCGGTCCCGGCGTTTCTCGCCGTCGCCGCCATGCCGTTCACCTACTCCATCTCCGACGGCATCATGTTCGGCGTGATTTCCTACACGGTCATCAATGCGTTTTCCGGCAACTTCAAGCGCATCCATTGGATCATGTATATTCTGACGGTTCTTTTCATAGCCAAGTACGCACTCATGTGAGAAAGAGGTAAACAAGATGGCAGACGAAAAACAAAAAACATACGACAAGGCGGCGATATCGCAACTTCTCGCCGCCGCGAGCCGATATACTTTCGCCGACGGCAGGGCGGATATCGGCGAGACGAAAACGCTGATCGAACTCGTCCGCCCGATGGCGGCGCAAGATCCGGATATCGCGGCTCTAGAAAAACTCCTCGTGGACATTGCCGCCGACGGCATTGTCACCGGCGAAGAGTCCTACTCGCTCGCCGAAGCCTTGGTGAAACTCCAGGAGAAATATACCGCGACCGACGCCGTATACGATGCGCGCACGCTTGGGTTCCCCAAGATGGGGCTTTTGGGCGTGCAGCACATGTTCGCGATGTTCGGCGCGACGATTCTCGTGCCTATCCTCACGGGCCTTTCGCCCAGCGCGACTTTGCTCTGGGCCGGCTTGGGCACGCTCCTTTTCCATCTTCTCACAAAGCGGATCGTGCCGGCGTTTCTCGGTTCTTCGTTCGCCTATCTTGCGGGATATTTTGCGATGGCGGGCATGGCCGGGACTCCTGGCTACGAGGATTGCTCCAAGACCGTCATGCTCCAGTATGCCTGCTTGGGCGTGGCCTCGTCTTCGCTCGTGTACTTCATCGTTTCGTGGTTCGTGAAGGCTTGCGGCGTAAAGCAGGTGATGAAGTTCTTCCCGCCGGTCGTGACGGGCCCGATCATCATCGGCATCGGGCTTGTGCTCGCGCCGGTCGCGGTCAACAGCTGCACCAGTTGCTGGCCGGTGGCGCTCGTCGCCATCTGCACGGTTATCGGCTTCTCCATCTTCGGCCGCGGCATGTTCAAGATCATCCCGATCTTGATGGGCGTGATATTTTCCTATCTCGCCGCCGTCGCGCTTGGAGCGGCCGGCTGGGCGCCTGCGATCGACTATTCTGCCGTCGCTTCGGCTCCGTGGATCGGGCTGCCGGTCCAATACGGCAATACCGTATTCCCGCTCTTGGCGCATCCCGACTGGGGCAAGATAGTGAGCGCGATCGCCATCGTGTTCCCGCTCGCTTTCGCGACGATCATGGAGCATGTGGGCGATATCTCGGCGATTTCTTCGACCGTCGGGCGCAATTTCTTCGAGAAGCCCGGCCTGCACCGCACAATGCTCGGCGACGGTCTCGCGACATGCCTGGCGTCGCTCTTCGGCGCGCCGGCGAACACGACTTACGGAGAAAACACCGGCGTCCTTTCGCTCTCCCGCGTGTATGACCCCAGGGTGATCCGCATTGCCGCCGTTCTCGCGATTCTCGTTTCCTTCTGCCCCAAGTTCTCCGCGCTCATCGGCACGATCCCGACTGCGACGATCGGCGGCGTTTCGTTCATCCTTTACGGAATGATCTCCGCCGTTGGCGTGCGCAATCTCGTCGAAAGCCAGGTGGACCTCGGCAAGAGTCGCAATATGCTGATCGCCGCGCTCATCCTCGTGTTGACGCTCGGCATCTCGTTCTCGACTGAAGGCGCCATCAAGTTCAAGGTCGGTTCTGTCGCGATTTCGCTCTCGGGGCTTGCCGTCGGCGCGCTCTTCGGTATCGTCCTCAATGCGATTCTCCCGGGCAAGGACTTTGCTTTCTCGGAAACGGCGCCATCCATCAAGGATGCCGATCGCTTTGGGGGAGTCAAGGCTTCCTCCTCCGACAAGGCTACGGAGGACAAGGAGGGTTGAGACTATCCAACTATCAAACCATCAAACTATCAAACTAAAAAAACAAAGGAACAACAATGAACAAACTGATCGTTTCGTGCGTTGCGATTGCCGCCTTCGTGCCGGCTTTCGCCGCTGATGTGACATCGGCCCAGGCTTGCGAAAGTGCCCAGGCCGAACAGGCTGCAAATGCCCAGACCGTTGAAGAAACTCCCGTCGAGACTAGCGAGGCCGAAGATACCGGCGCGCCTGTGATTTGGGGCTTCGGCAACTACGGCATCTACTCCGGCTACCAGCTCTACGGCTCGCTGCTCAACTCCGAGCCCACTCTGCAGGGCTATGTGGAAGTCAATGCCAACATTCCCGCGAATCTCGGCTATGTGGGCGTCGGCGTGTGGTCCAACAGCGACCTTACCGACAAGCGCCGCGACCTCTACGGCAAGTGGTTCAACGAATGGGATCCCAATATCCACTACGGCAAGACGTTCTGGTTTGACGACGAAGAGACCTGGGGTCTCACCTACCGCACCTCGGTTATCTGGTTCTACTATCCCCATCACCGCGGGCATGACCACAACACCCATGGCAAGGATCATTTCCAGTATGGCCGCAAGACCTTTACCACGATGGACTGGGATCATTACTTCGAGCTCAACAACCCCTATGTGATTCCGTTCGTCAACTGGGTTCACGAGTATCACGAGAACAAGGCCAACCTTTGGGAGATGGGTGCCAAGAAGCCGATCGGCGTGTGCGACAACCTTACGCTCACTCCTTCGATGACCTGGACATATCGCAGTCACCGCTACAATTGGTGCTTTCCGACTGCCGGTTGGACCGAAACCCATGGCAGCGGATTTGCGTCGGTCAAGCTGGGTGTGGATGCGAACTATCAGATCACCGATCATATCGGTGTTTTCGCGAAGGTCTACTACTGCCACATTTACGACAAGTCGCTGCGTGCCGCCGCCGAGCATGGTTCGGGCGGTGACTACAGCCAGTACAAAGATTTCGCTTGGGGCGGCGTCGGCCTCACGTTCAACTTCTGACGCTCCCGGGGATCTTTCGGTCCGAAGAGTCTGGTGCATCGCGCCAGACTCTTTATTTTTTTTTTGGTTTTATGGGTTTCGTCGATATAAGGCGAATATTGCCAAGTTGACATGAGAAATTGCCGCTTTGCGTATGAAAACTTGGTTGCATGGGAATGAAAAGAAAATTGCTTGCGTATGAAAGCTTCCAAAGTGTGCGCTCTTCTATGGTGAAGAGTGCACACTTCGTATATGAAGAGCGCACACTTCATGGGTGAAGAGCGCACACTTCGCGACCTTTCATTCGCAGTCGGCTTTTCTTTCATTTGCAGACGCTGATTTTTTCATCCGCAACCAGTTGATTTTTCATAATAGTGGCCAAATTTCCCATTGCTTCCAAACAGATTTACATAAATAATACTTGTAATTTTCCGCCGATTTTTGGTATAATATTATTTGTCCGGCGGGAGAAATCCGTCCGGCGGCGGCAAAATGCGAGTTTCGCTGTCCTAAAACAAGATTTAGCGTCAACGCTAACAAGTCGTTCCACAGAAATACGACCAAATATTTCAATACCAGAACGGCAGGTTAAGTGAAGATGCGCCCTTTGGGTGCATTTTCTCTTCTTGCAATCTGGTTAAGCCTTTGGTCGGGCTTCTGTGGAGTGCATGGAGAAGAAAATGCGCTCTTTTCTTTTGCATCGGATGTGCCGGCGGCAGGGAAAAGCGCAATATAAGAAAAGTGCTGTTCAATTCGCTGTCATTCGCAGTTTTCCTTCCGCTCGTTTTTGCGGCATATTGGTGTTTCTCCGGTCGCTATCGAGTTCAGAATGCGCTGTTGCTAGTGGCGTCTTATGTTTTTTACGGCTGGTGGGATTGGCGTTATCTAGGTTTGATAGCAGGGTGTTCATTAGTGAATTTCCTCTCGGGCCGATTCATCTATGACGCTAAAAGCAGGTTTGTGCGCAGGCTTTGGTTGATTCTATGTTGCGTTGTTTCGCTTGGCGCGCTTGCGATTTTCAAGTACTTCAACTTTTTCGTTCAGAGTTTTTCCGACGCTTGTTCTTGTTTAGGGTTGCATTTCTCGCCAATAGTGCTGAATATTGCTTTGCCGGTAGGAATATCTTTCTTTACTTTTCAGGCGCTCAGTTACACATTCGATATTGCGAGCGGACGTCAAGTTCCATGTAAAGATTGGTGCGAGTTTTTCGCGTTCATATCTTTCTTCCCTCAACTTGTCGCCGGACCAATCGAGCGGGCGTCGAATCTATTGCCGCAGTTTTCGCGTCCGCGCAGATTTTCATTTGATGATGCCACGCATGGTATTTGTCTTATGGCTTACGGGTTGTTCAAGAAAATTGTCGTTGCCGACACCTTAAGCCAATATGTGGACAACCTTTGGATTGATCCAGCGCAATTCGGTCCGGTCGCATGTGTGATAGGTGCTGTGTTTTTTGCAGTCCAGATATATTGCGATTTCTCGGGATATTCCGATGTTGCGCGCGGAACGGCGAGACTTTTCGGATTTGAACTCATGATCAATTTCGACAGTCCTTATCTTGCCGATTCGTTTTCTGGATTCTGGCGCAGATGGCACATTTCGCTTTCTTCTTGGTTCAAGGACTATGTGTACATTCCGCTTGGCGGCAGCAGAGTTGGTTTTGCCGCCATAATCAGAAATATTTGGATAGTGTTTCTGCTCTCTGGTCTTTGGCACGGGGCGAGTTGGGCGTTCATTTTGTGGGGTGCGATACATGCAGTATATCTGACTTTTGGTGCGGTGAAGACGCGTATTTTCGGGCGTCAAACCGAGACAAGTTTTGCCGGCAGGCTTTTTTCTGTTGCAATTGTCGATTTTGGGATTGTGTTCGCCTGGGTTTTCTTTCGCGCCGGAACGATTGAAAATGCCGCCAAATACTTCAAGGTGTTGTTTGGACAACCTTGGAATACGAGTCTCATGGCATGGTGCGCGGGTCTAGGCCCAATGAATCTTGGATATTGCCTTTTGGCAATAGGGATTTTCATGCTTACCGCTCTATGCCCAAAGGATTGCAAATTTGCGACAATTCGCGCAAGATGGATGTTCACGCTAGCTTGCGCCGCCGCAATTGTGTTTCTCGGCATGCCGTCAGGTGGCGAATTTATCTACTTTAGATTCTGATGAGTTGCGCTATGAGACGATTTTTGATTTATGTGACTTTGGTTTTGGGCGCCGCAATCGCGATGATGGCGGCGAATGATATTTTCAACATGGAGTTGATCAAGGCCTCGCCAAGTTCCAATCCCGGGAAAATGTGTCGGCTTTTCGCCAATCCTGAACCTGGTGAAATCGCCATCCTCGGCTCTTCGCGCGCGCAAGCGGGATTCGTGCCGGGAGAAATTTCGCCTAATGCTTTCAACTATGGTCTCAACGGCAGTTCTTTCCGCGAGACGGTTTTCCATCTTAAAGCGATTCTGTCCAGACCAGGCGTGGCGCTAGTGATTGTAAATCTCGATCCTTGGGGACTCAATAACGGAGGTTTTACGGGAGATTATTCGCTTGCGTACTCTTCCGAAATCGTTCGTTCGGAGCCGAAAATATCCATACCGTTTGTTGATAGGGTTCCGCTCTTACGATTCCAAGGCGGTACGCGACAGAATTTCTCCCAGTATCTAAACGACCGCATGGCGGTCACCAAGACAATGGAGCGCGGTGCTATTCTTGAACGCATAAGCAGAAGCGAGGCCGAATGGGATTACATAATCTCAAAATGCGGCAGAACTGCATTTAGCAACGACAAAGAAACCAGAGCAATGCTTGCGGACGCGCTTTATCATCGCAACGGGCATCAAATCGTGTTTGTCGTTTCCCCAATTTCGTTGCCATGGCTTGAAAGATTCGATGGCCTTCAGGAACTTGAATCCCTTAAAGATTGGCTTTCCTCGTTTGAAGGTGTGAAGGTTTTGGATTTTTCGTCATCAGGCGAATATCCGCTTCCAGACTTCATGGATCTCACGCATCTAAACGAATCCGGCGCACGGAAATTCTCCCGTTCTCTCGCATCGGCCCTGAAGTGGCTGGGATATTGCGAGAAATAGTTGGCGGCAATTGGCGCATAAAATGTTTGCAATTTGGCTTGGAATATGGTACAATACCAGCAAGTATGAGACTTACGACCTTGTGTTATATCGAGCGCGACGGCAAATATCTGGTGCTGCACCGGACCAAGAAGGAGCGGGACGAGAACGCGGACAAGTGGATTGGCGTAGGCGGCAAGTTCGAGGAAGGGGAGAGTCCGGAAGAATGCGCCTTGCGGGAAGTCAAGGAGGAAACCGGCCTTACGATGACCGAGTTCCGGTTCCGCGGCCTGATAACCTTCGTCTCGGACGAATGGGGTTCGGAATACATGCACCTTTTCACCTGCTCGAAGTTCGATGGTAAGCTCAAGTCCGATTGCGACGAGGGTGAACTCGTGTGGCTGCCGAAGTCGGAACTGTTGGGCAAAAAGCTGTGGGCCGGCGACAAACTGTTCCTCAAGGCGCTCGACGAGCGCAGCGACTTTTTCACGCTCAAGCTCCGCTATCAGGGCGAGACGCTCGTCGAGGCGCGTTTTGGTACCCAATTACCTATTGCCTAATTTCGTGATTTTTGGTATAATACAAGATATATGAAGAAGGTAAAAGTAGATAAGGGCGTGACTTTCGGTGACGGCTCGCTCGCGTTTGTCGCGGGGCCGTGCGTTATCGAGTCGCGCGAGATGGCGCTGGAGCTCGCGGAAAAGCTCACTAAGCTTTCGCAAAAACTCAAAGCCCCGTATATTTTCAAGGCGAGTTTCGACAAAGCAAACCGCACGAGCGTCGATTCGTTCCGCGGCCCGGGGATCGACAAAGGTCTCGAAATCCTCGCGGAGATAAGGTCCAAATTCAATGTCCCGGTGTTGACTGATATCCACGAGCCGTGGCAATGCAAGGTCGTGGCGGAGGTTTGCGACGTGTTGCAGATTCCCGCGTTTCTCGCGCGCCAGACGGATCTCGTCGTGGCGGCGGGCGAGACGGGAGCTGTGATCAATGTCAAGAAGGGCCAGTTCATGGCGCCAGAGGACATGGCGCAGGTGATACGCAAAATCGAATCTACCGGCAACAAGAGAATCGTCCTGTGCGAGCGCGGCGCGAGCTTCGGCTACCGCAATCTCGTGGCGGACATGCGCAGCCTTTTGATCATGCGCGAGTTGGGGTATCCGGTGATGATGGACGCGACGCATTCGGTGCAGCGTCCGGGCGGGCTCGGCACCGGCTCCGGCGGCGACGGCAAGTATGCGCCGGCGCTGGCGCGCGCGGCGGTCGCGACGGGCGTGGACGC
>JBGURT010000077.1:0-4852 GCA_045132115.1 Kiritimatiellia bacterium | reverse complement strand
TCGCGAAGCCAAAAACCATTGCGGCAGCAACCGCACGAAATATAGTTTTTCTAGTTTTCATGCCGCATATTATACTAAATAACCCTTAATGGCAAATTACCGCTTGATTATCATTTGGTAATGTGGTATAATACCCGAAAAAAATGAAAGTACTGATCGTCCAGGGAAACACGGAAGCGGCGAACTTGATCCGGAAAGGATTCGAGGGCGGCGGCCACACTTGTATAATCGCCGAATCGCGCGAGATGGCCGAGGCGCTCTTGAAGTCGAACAAATTCGATCTTACCATCGCCGACTACTCCTACAATCCCGAGCATCCGGCCGTCCTCAAGGTTGGCGATCTCGTGATGGACCTCGAATCGCACAAGGTGGAGCGCAACGGCAAGACCATCGACCTTCAGCCGCTCGAGTATCAGCTTCTCGAATACATGCTGCGCCATCCGGGCAGAGTGCTGTCGCGAAGCATCATCTTGAATAAAGTCTGGAATTACACGGTCGAACCGCTGACGAACGTGGTGGAAAGCTGCGTGAGCAGGTTAAGGGCGAAGATCGACAAGCTTTCCGGCTCCAAGCTCATCAAAACCATAAAGGGTTTCGGCTATATGCTGGAAAAGCCGGGCGCGTCGGAATGAAGCGGCTTTAGGGAATCGAGCGCGGCGGCAAGCCGCTCGCGCTTCAGGCGTTCTTCGTCGGGGAAGAAACCATCGTCGGGCTCACCCGTAAAACCGGAAACCCCGAATCCGCACAGCCTCACGCATTTTGCCGCCGCGACCGGCCATTCGCGGTCGAACAGCGCGAGCATGGCCTTGCGGAAAGCAATATCATCGCGCGCCGGGGCGGCAAGATGCATTTGCCGGGTGATGGTTTTGAAATCGCGGTCGCGCAGTTTTATCTTCACCGTCTTCGCCCAGCGCTTTTCCTTGCGGAACGAAAACCCCACATCCGCAACGAGTTCCAGGAGTTTCGCGCGGACCTTCTCGCGATCGCTGCAATCTTCGGCAAAAGTCCACTCGCGGGAAACGGAAAGCTCCGCCGCCTCGTCATCGATTTTCGTTTCGTCGCGGCCGAAGGCATGGGCGTAGATATTCGCTCCCGCCGCCTGACCAAGGAGCGAAACCATCTCGTCCATGGTCCGGCGCTGAATGTCGCCGCAAGTGGCGATGCCATGCCGCGCGAGCGCCTCGACCGTAGTCTTGCCGGCACCCCAGAGTATGCCCACCTTGCGCGGCGCGAGAAAGGCGGCGATTTTCTCCGGCTCGGAAGGCATCACGAAAAAGCCGTCGGGTTTGTTGATTTCGGAAGCGATTTTGGCGAGGAGCCGGTTGGTCGCCAGCCCGGCCGAGCAGGTAAGCGAGCACTCCTCGCGCACCGCGCGGCGCAAATCTTGCGCGAGCTTTTCGCCGCCGCCGAACAGATGGGCGCTGCCGGAAATATCAAGAAACGCTTCATCGATCGAAACCGGCTGGACAAAAGGCGTATAACGCGAGAAAATCGCAAACACCTGTTCGCTCGCCGCCTTGTAGCGCTTCATGTCGGGCGGCACGAAAATCCCGTGCGGACAAAGCTTGTATGCGGTGCGGCTGGGCATGGCGGAACGCACGCCGAACTTGCGCGCCTCGTAGCTGCAGGTGGAAACGACTCCGCGCTCGTGCGGTCCGGCGCCAACAATCACGGGCTTGCCCTTCAGCTCCGGACGGTCGCGTTGCTCGACCGACGCGAAAAAGGCATCGAGATCGATATGGAGAATCATTCCTTGGCCGCGCGCAGGAATTTGGGATTCGAGCCGGCGATGACGATTGCCACCTCGCCCTTCACTTTCGCATCCTTGAACTCTGCGGCAAGATCGGCAAGATAGCCGCGATGGACGCGCTCGTGCAGTTTCGTAAGCTCGATGCACACCGCGGCCTCGCGATCGCCAAGGACTTCAAGCGCCGCCTGCAAAGTGTCGCCAACGCGGAACGGCGACTCGTAGCAGATTAGCGTATGCTCTTTGCCGGCGTCTTCGGCGAACCAGTTGCGGATCGCACCCGGTCCGCGCGGCGGGAAGCCGCGGAATGTGAAAGAGCTCGTGGAAAGCCCGCTCATCAAAAGCGCCACATTCACCGCGCTCGCCCCCGGTATGACATCGTAAGGGACATTCTTCTGCGCGCAAGTGCGGATAAGCCGGTAGCCGGGATCGGAAATCCCGGGATACCCGCCGTCCGAACAAAGCACCACTTCCTTGCCGTCTTCGATTGCGGCGACAATAGTTTCGGTCAGGCGCTCTTCGTTGCCTTGGCGGTACGAAACCATCTGCGGACGCGGAATGCCGAAATGCGTCAAGAGTTGCCAGGTGCGGCGCGTATCTTCGCAAGCGATGAGCGCGGCGGACTTGAACGCCTCTAGGGCGCGAGGAGAAAGATCGGAGAGATTTCCTATTGGCGTGGCGACTACATGCAACATCAGATTGGCTCCTCGGTACTAAGGGCGGCGAAACGGTTGGAGTGGACATGCGCGATCGCGAGCGCAAGCGCATCGGCGGCATCGTTCTGGGGAATTTCGGGAAGCGCGAGAAGCGTCTTGATCATGCGCTGCACCTGCTCTTTTTCCGCAAGACCGTTGCCGCAGACGGCGCGCTTGGCGCGGCGCGGCTCGTATTCGTATACCGGGACTCCCGCTATGGTCGCGGCGGCGATCACCGCGCCGCGCGCCTCGCCCAAGATAAGCATCGACGATGCGTTCTTGGCATAAATCACCTGTTCCACAGCAACGACATCCGGCTTGTGCTCCGCAATGAGCGCAGATATTTTCTCGAAAATCTTCGCGACGCACGCCGAAAGCGGCAACTTCGCCGCGTTCTTGATGTTGCCGTAGTCGATCGCGACGAAACGCGATCCTTGCGTTTCGAGAACGCCATAGCCAGTCGACCTGAGCGACGTATCCACTCCCAATACTTTCATCGCTTCGAAAATTCGCAGCCGCAATATGATTGACGATAAAGCCCCAAAGCTGCGGCACGCTCCAGAGACTTCTTGAATCCGTCCTGTTTCTTGAAATCGTAAGGCAGAAATTCAGGACCCGGTGCGGCGGCGAAGACCATGGCCGAAACCTTGTGGGGAGAAACCGTAAGCGAAGTCGTGTAGCCCTCAAACCCGAGTTCCGCGCATTTCGCCGCCGTCTTGCCGAGGTTGTAGGCGAAACATTTCGCGCAACGCCTGCCCTTCTCCGGCTCCTGTTCCAGGCCAAGAGCAACTTCCTTAAGCCACTCCTCGTGGTCGTATTCAAGCGCGACAAGCTCCACGCCTTCAGCCGCGGCGACTTTGCGGGCCTCTGCGAGGCGCTTCTCGAACTCCTCCTTGGTGTCTATATTGGAATTCGCGAAAAGCATCACCACCTTGTGGCCGTCCTCTTTGAGACGAGGCACGCAGGCGCTCGCGCAAGGTCCGCAGCAGCTATGCAGCAAAACGTTCATTTGAAGCGCGAGAGTTTGAATACGAGGCGCAACGTCTCTTTGGCGATATCGGGAGTAATCTTGGAAACCCCGGCTCGGCGATCCGTGAAGGTTATCGGGATCTCCTTGATCGAATATCCTTTTTTCCACATCCGGTAGTTCATTTCGAACTGGAACGAATAGCCCATGGATTCGACCTCGGAGAAATCGAAATCTTCAAGCGCCCGGCGCGTGAAGCATTTGAATCCGCCCGTAGGGTCGTTCACCTTGAGCCCGGTCATGAAACGGATGAAAAGCCCGCCGAGGCGCGAAACGAGATAGCGCTTGAACGGCCATCCTTCGCACTTGCCGCCCTTCACATACCTGGAGCCGATCGTCACGTCCGCATCCGACGCCGCAAGCGCTCCGAGCCTGTCGACCGGATGGGAAAAATCGGCATCCATCTCGATTATCTTGTCTGCACCAAGCCTCAAGGCCTCGGCGAAACCGGCAATGTAGGCGCGGCCAAGTCCCTCCTTTTTCGTCCGGTGGAGAACATGAACGCGAACGTCTGCCGCCGCAAGAGAGTCGGCGATGTCGCCGGTGCCGTCGGGCGAATTGTCATCCACAATCAAAACCTCGCCACCCTCTGGGAGGTTCTGAAGCGCCGCGGCGGTTATTCCGCGGATATTGTCGCGCTCGTTATACGTAGGGATTACGACTATGGTCTTCATGGCTCGAACGGCCCAAGCGGATTCTCGAATGCTTTTGGAAGAATGTTCGCTTCGCCTAGATTGTCCAGACTCTGCCAGAAAAATTCGATCCAATCCTCTTGCGATACGGCATCAAGAGAGTCCAGCTTGAGTTCGTAGACGAGGTTTATCTCCGCGTGGCGTTTGCCCTTCTGCAAGAAAGTGTTTTCGACCGCACCCAAGAATTTTCCCGTTCTGGAGCCGACCCCAAGCTCCTCCTTCACTTCGCGCACAAGCGCCTCGCGCCCGGTTTCGCCGAACTCGATATGGCCGCCTGGGAGATAGCTCGAATTGCCGCCTTTGGCGCGGCAAAGCAAAAGCTTGCCGTCCACGATACACACGCCGCGGGCGATGGTCTCGATCCCGCAAAGTTCAAAATCGTCCAATGTTTTCCTCCAGTTGCGCCGCCGTTATTCCGTAAAACTCGCCTATTTTCGCGGCGATGGCGTCAATGTCGTTGCACTTGCCGGGTTCGTTGTCGGTCTCGGGCAATATCCGCTCATGCGGAACTTTCGCCAAGAACGCGCGGTAGTTGTCCGCGTGGTCGTTCAATATCGCCGCGCCCACGGATATGTAGCCGTTCAAATCGACAATATCCTTCAACAGTCCGTCGCTGCGCGAAAAACCATGGAAGAGAAACGCGGGAATCTGGCCTTTGAACGGCTTTACGGCTTCCACGACTTCGCCCCAG
>JBGURT010000076.1:0-4467 GCA_045132115.1 Kiritimatiellia bacterium | reverse complement strand
CATGAGCCTGGTGACGGTAGAGAAGTGATCTACGACACGGATAGCGACAACCGCGCCCCCAAGGTGATATCCCCGCTTACGCTGGGGCTTTCGATTCTTGCTCACGTGATTCTCTTCACGGCGTTCGCGCTTTTCGCCTTCGTTCGTTTCACTCCCAAAGAGACGGTAATCCCGATCGAACTTATGGTCGTCGTGAACGAGAATCTCGATGGTGTCGACAACGAACCGCCGCCTTTGGCCAAAGAAGAGCCGGAGCCTCCCGCTCCGCCGCCCAAGCCGGAGCCTCCGCCGCCGGTAGAGGAACCTCCCGCGATAGAAGAGGTAAAAGATGCGGTGGAATTGAAGCCTGTCGAGCAGAAGCCAGAAGAAAAGAAGCCTGAGATTAAGAAGCCTGAAGAGAAAAAACCTGAAGAGAAAAAGCCGGAAGTCAAGAAGCCGGAAGAAAAGAAGCCTGAAGAAAAGAAGCCGGAAAAGACCAAGGAGCAACTTCTTGAAGAGCGCCTCAAGCGGATGCGCGAGAAAGGCAAGACCGTAAACAACAAAGTGAAGATCGAGGTCAAAGACGCGCCCTCCGGCAACGGCAGAACACAAAAGAAAACCTTGTCTGACGCAGAAATAAAACGCCTTTTGAATGCGGGGTACAAGCCTGGGACGTCAGAGCAACTTGCCTCGAGCGATATGCAACTTGGCGTAAGCCTTGTGCAAATGGCGCTTAACGAAAAGTGGGCCGCTATGCGTCCTTCGGTCGGGCGTAACGGGACGGTGCTGCTCTCGGTCAAATTCGCCGCTTCGGGACGCATGGTGGATGTGCGCCTTGCGCAATCCTGCGGCGACAAGGTGTCGGACAATGCGGCTTTGCAGGTCGCGCGCAGCGTAGGGATCGTGCGCAACCTCCCCCAGGATTTCATCAAGACTTTTTCGCGCGAATCGCTGACGATCCGCTACAATGTGAAGCAGCAATGATTTTTTCTTTTATTCTCGCGGCGATTATTGAACTTTCCGGGGTGAAGGGAACCGATCTTTCCGCGCGTGCCTATTTTGATGTCAATAATGTGAAGCTGGGCGATCCGATGACGTTGTACGTGGATTTTATCGGCAACGCTGATTTCGCTTCGCTCCATCCGCCGAAACTTGCGAAGGCTGTGAATGGCGGGGAATGGAAAATAGACGAAAAGTCGGCCAAGACCGACACTTTCCGCGATGCCCGTCGCGTTACGTATCGTGTCCGTCCTCTCAAGACCGGAGTCGTCTGGTTGCCAAAATTCGAATTCTCCTACGATGGCGGCAATGGCTTTTGCGCAACTTCGCCGGTTCCGGTGCATGTAAAACCGGGTGCGCAGATTGAGATAGAACTTGCCGCGAGCGAGGTGGAAATGCCACCCTTGCCCGATGAATCGCTTTCACCGCTCTCGCAAGGCGAAGATTTCGCTTGGCGCCGCGACTATTATGGCGGCAAATTCCAGGATGCGCTTGCCGCGCTTGAGAGGCACGCTTGGGACAAAGGCCAATCGCTGTATATCGAATCGGCTATGATTGCGACGCGAGCGCGGTTACTGGGCAATCCGTATGCCGAACTCCCGGTGTGGCGCGTTGTCGCCCGTCCGCTCCTCAAATATCCGCTTGTCAAGCAGATTGCACTCGTGCTCTCGTTCTTTTTGGCGGCAATCGTTTGCCTTGTTGCAATCGGCAAGACGATTCGCCATTTTGCCGCGGTCTCTTTAATCGTGGTCACGATGTCCAATCAAAATCCTCAGGTTGGCGAAGAGTTTGATTTTCTTTTCTCCATCCCCAAGCCGGAAGTCGGGCAGATTTCCATAAGCAGGCTCGAGCCAAGCGAAAAATATGGTCTTGCGATAACCGGCAAATTGCAGGTGGTGAACGATTCTCTCATCCGTTTGCCTGTGCGCTACGACGTTCCGGTCAAGGATTTGTCGCTCGTCTGGACCGTTTACGGAATGGTTACCGAAAAGAAGGAGATAAACCAAGCCGGCTTCCACATGGTTAGTTCTTCTTCCCGTTCTTTTGCCGAGTCTGCCGCGCCGGTGCGGGTAAACGTAAGCGCGCTTGATCCGGAAAACCAGCCTAAGGATTTTTCCGGAGTCGTCGCGGAGAATTTGCGATTGCTCGAAATTCCTGACATGCTGAATGTCGAGACGAATGATGTGATTGCGCTAACCTACCGACTTGTCCTCCCCCAAGAAAAAGGCGGATTCATCCCCAAGGGCTGGATGCCGGATGGTGCGGCCTATTGGTGGGCCGAAGGAGAATGGAAAGGCTATTTTGTCGCCGATGGCGCCAAAGCCACGCCTTTTGTCGAATGTTGTTATTACGACCCCAAATCCAAGTCCTACAAACGCGCCAAAGTTGGCGGCACGACGATAAAATATCATGAGTAAACGCATATTCCTCTCTCCGCCGTATGTGGGCAAGGCCGAACGCGACATGGTCGCGCAGGCTTTCGATTCCAACTACATCGCGCCATGCGGACCGCAAGTCGATGCATTCGAGGCGAAACTTGCGAAGCTCGGCGGACGGCGGTTCGCGGTTGCCGTTTCCAGCGGCACCGCCGCCATAGACCTTGTGATGGATTACTTCGAGCTTGATTCTTCGTGGGAGGTGATCACCTCGTCGCTTACATTTATCGCCTCGGCAGGGCCTGCATATCATCGTGGCGCGAGGCTTGTATTCATTGATTCCGATCTCTCCGGCAACCTGGACCTGCGCCTGCTCGAAAGGGCGCTTAAAGAGAGTCGCGCTCCCCGCAAGATGGTAATCGCTGTCGATCTTTACGGACGTTGCTGCGATTATGGAAAACTCGAGAAAATCTGCACGCGGTTTGGCGCAGTATTGATTGTGGACAGTGCCGAGGCCGTCGGCGCGAAATGCGGCACGCGGCCTGCCGGTTCCGCTGGCGTGGCGGCAATCTATTCTTTCAACGGCAACAAGATAATCACCACTTCAGGAGGCGGCGCGATTCTTACCGACAATCCCGATCTCGCCTCTGCCGTGCGCAAGCGGTCCCAACAGGCTCGCGAGAATTGTCTTTGGTACGAGCACGAGCGCGTTGGCTACAACTATCGGCTCTCCAATCTTCTTGGCGCCATTGGCCTCGCGCAACTGAAGAGGCTTCCTGCGATTTTGAAGAAGCGCGCTGCGATCTCTGCGCACTATCGCAAGCACGGCGGCGAATTCTTGCCGCCGGTAGATGGCGAAAACCATTGGCTCGCGATTCGCCTCATGAAGGATGAGGCCGAACGCGACGCGCTTATTGCCGCCCTCGCCGCCGAAAACATCGAATCCCGCCCGGTGTGGAAGCCTATGCACCTCCAGAAGGTTTTTTGCGGAGTGAAGACTTATGGCGGCAAGGTTTCTGAAAGTCTCTTCCGTCGCGGCGTGTGCCTGCCGTCCGGAACGGGAATGACGGCTGCGGACCTGCGCCGCGTGGACAAGGTGCTGGAGCGGTTCAAGGCGTGAAGCTCTCCGTAATCATCCTTAGCCTCGACGGCCGTCCGCGCGTCAATCGCGCATACCTCGCTCATCCGGAGGTCGAGGTAATCGATGTCGTAAACGTCCGTCCCGTCGGCAAAGCCCGCAACGAGGGGCTCAAAAGGGCTCATGGCGACTATATCGCTTGGATCGACGGCGACGACGAAGTGACGGAAGATTACCTCCCTTCGATTCTTGATGCGCTTTCCGGCAATCCGGACATCGCGGTTATCGGACACATATTGCATCTTCCCGACGAAACCTTTGCAAGAGTCTGGCGCGGAGGAAATTTGCTCAAAGATCTCTTGCGGGATGAAGAAGTTTTTTCCTATACTGTAGACAAGATCATCCGTCGTTCGCTTTGGGAAGGGTTGTCGTTTGGAGATGATGGGAGCATAATGGAAGATTGGGCCATCATGCCTGCGGTTGTTTCCCGGGCTAAAAGCGTCATTGCAATCCCTAAGCCGCTCTACATATATTATTACAATCCTTCAAGTGCTTCGCATATTAATTCCATCCATTCCAAAGAAGAACTTTTTCGGCGCGTTTTAGCGCGAGCCGATGATGTGCGCCGGCTTGGACTAGAGAAAGGATACGCAAAGGACGCTTTCGTTGGAATCGCTTCGGCAGTTTATGGTTTGGCTGAGTCGATTCATTTTTCCATGAACCAACGCGATCCGCGGGTAAAGAGCCTTTATGTAAAGTGCATTTCTTTCCTGCTGCGCAACTTGCCCAGGGTGTTGCTGTCTTCTGCGCGTCGAGCCGCAAAGGAGAAGATTTTGCTCGCGGTTTCAGGGCAATGGTGGGCGGTAAAATGGTATTATCGCAATATCTATCATCTTGATTATCCGCCAAAGCTAGAATGGCGCAACGACACGCGCAAGGTTCATGTCGTTCTCGCGGCAGACGAAAACTATCGTCCGGCGCTGGAAGTCGCCAAGTTGACAATGCTTGCCAACTGCTCAGATCCTTCCCGGCTTG
>JBGURT010000075.1:0-26880 GCA_045132115.1 Kiritimatiellia bacterium | reverse complement strand
TGATCATGACGTCTCCTTTTTTGTTGTTCAGAGTTGTCCGTTTGCTAGTTTTTCGAGGCGCCTCGAGGTGCGGACCGCACAGAAGTGCTTGCCGCACATCGAGCAATGGTCGTCGCCGTGGGCGACATCGGCGCTGGCACGGGTCTTCATCCAGCGATTCCGCGCATGGTCGGGGTCTAGCGAAAGCGCAAACTGCTCGTCCCAGCAGAAATCGTGCCGCGCCTGCGCCATTTGGTCGTCGCGGTCGCGTGCGCCGGGAAGATGGCGCGCGATATCTCCGGCGTGGGCGGCGATTTTGTAGGCGATGCAACCTTGATGGACTTCATCGGCATCAGGGAGGCCGAGGTGTTCGGCGGGCGTCACATAGCACAAAAGACTCGCGCCATACGTCGCCGCCGCAGTCGCGCCGATCGCGGTCACGATATGGTCGTAGCCGGGCGCGATGTCCGTCACGACAGGCCCGAGCACATAGAACGGAGCCTTCTTGCAAAGTTCCTGTTCGCGCTCCATGTTCATCTTGATCTGGTCGAAGGCGATGTGGCCGGGGCCCTCGACCATCACCTGGACGCCGCGCGCACGGCAGCGGTCGACAAGCTCGCCGAGCTTCGCGAGCTCCGCGAACTGCGCTTCGTCGGATCCGTCCATGAGGCATCCAGAACGCAACCCGTCGCCGAGCGAGACGGTAACATCGTGTTCGGCGAGGATGTCCATGATCTCGTCCCAGCGCTCCCAAAGCGGATTTTCCTTTTTGTTGGCCATCATCCATTCGGCCATGATCGAACCGCCGCGCGAGACGATGCCCATGCGGCGCTTCATCGCCTTGGGGATGTCTGCGAGCATGAGTCCTGCGTGAAGCGTCATGAAATCGACGCCCTGTTCGGCCTGCGCCTTGATGACGGATATGAGGAAGGACGGATCCATGTGCGGGATGTCGCCTTCAAGTCTGGAAATGGTCTCGTAGACGGGAACCGTGCCGAGCGGACGGTCGGACGCATCAAGCATCCCTTGGCGGATCGCCGGGATATCTTCGCCCACGGAAAGGTCCATGACAAAATCCGCACCGGCTTTGAGCGCGATTTCCAGCTTCTCGAGTTCGTCGCCCTTCCCGGAATGGGTCACGCTGCGCCCGAGGTTGGCGTTGATCTTCGTGGTGAACATCCGTCCCACGCCCACCGGACGGCAATTCTTGTGATGGATATTCAGCGGGATCACCGCCTCGCCGCTCGCGACCGCCGCGCGAACGGTTTCCGGGTCGAGATGTTCGTCCGCCGCCACGATCTTCATCGCTTCGGTGACGATTCCTTTCTTTGCCGCCTCGAGTTGCGTCATTGCCGTTCTCCCTTTTCGAAATCAAGCCTCATGCTTGCGCGTCCGGAACGCGACAGCGTAAGCGAGCACCACCGCAAAGCAGATCGCCGGAACGACGAACGCCGCGCGGACTGTCGCCGAAGAAACCTGCAAGTCTCCATTCCACACGGTCGAAGCGCACGGAACTAGCGCCGTCCAGAACGACGAAGCGTTCTTCATGATCGACGCCATCCAAGGCGTAATCACCGCGCCGCCCAAGATGGCCATGATCAGCCCCGCCGCGCCGAGTTTCACCGCGCGGCTGTCGAGTCCGCCAAGCGCAATGCCGTAGATCGTTGGGAACATGAGGCTCATGAAACCGGACATCGCGACAAGGCATACCACATTGCCGGAGAACGGCAGGCCGAACGCATGGAACAGCACCTTGGTCGGGAGCCACATCACGCCGGCGCAACTGACTATCGCGCCGATCGCGAACACGGCCATCATGGAGGCGGGATCGAACTTCTTCATGAGCGCGGTGGTGATCCAGCGGCAGGCGACGAAAACGATGATCGCAATGAGATAATACCCCGCGGCGGTTTCCTTGGTCATGCCGTCGGCGAGGAACTCCTGCTGGCAATATGCGTTCATCCAGGTCCAGGCGGCGATCTGCACGCCCACATAGAAGAATTGCGCAACGACGCCAAGCCAATATTTCGGGGTCGCGAGCAGCGTCTTGAGCATCGAACGGTATACCGGCATGATCGCCACGTAGGCAAGAGGTCCTAGCATTCCGCAAATCACCCAGAGAACCTTGTCCATTTCCGGGAAGATGAAATAGAGCACGGTCAGCGGCACGAGCGAAAACGCCGCCGCGACGACGGTGCGTTGCAGGCGCGGAGCGAGCGGGAGCGGCATTGCCGCCGCCGACTGCTCGTGGCGCCTGGCGCCAAAGAGGAAGAAGATCCAGATCGCCGCAGCGATCGCGCAAAGCCCCACATACGGCGCGCAAACCCAGAAGAGTTCCTTGTCCACGATACCCTTGAGCGCCTCCGGAGCCATCGCCATGCGCTCTTCCATCGTCGACGGATCGAGGTGCGAAAGAATCAGTTTCTTGGCCATGAAGATGCCGGCGATCGAGCCGACAGGATTGAACATCTGGGCGAAATTGAGGCGGCGCACGGCGGTCGATTCGTCGCCAAGCGCAAGGACGTAAGGATTGCACGCCGTCTCCAGGAGCGAACAGCCGCTCGCCACGACGAATATCGCAATGAAATAGAGCTCGAACGACTGCAAGATGCAGGCCGGAATATACATCAAGGCACCTATTATATAGATGCCCAGACCCGCAAGAACACCCTTGCGGTAGGAGAATTCCTCGATCAGGATGGAAGCGAAAACCGCGAGCACCGCGTAAGCGCCGTAAAAAGCGACTTGCACGAGCCCCGCCTCGCTAGGATCCTTCATGAAGATTTTCTGGAACGCCGGGACGAGATTGTCCGTCATGTTGTTGAGAATGCCCCAAAGCGCGAAGCAGCTCACCAGCATCACAAAGATGCCCGCGAGCGGTCTGGAAACCACGCTTGCACTATTGCCATTACGTTCCATCTTGTTCTCCTCCCTGGTTATTCGTAAGAAAGTTGCGAGCCGCCGATCGTTTCGCGGAGAATCGAGTCTCCCGGCACCGCGTTGGGCGAAGCGCTCTCGATCAGCCGGAAAAGTTCGCATGAATTTTCGACAAACGCCTCGCCCGGATTGAACATGCGCACCTTCTCCAGCAATCCCTGCACATAAGGCTTCAAAACCGCGAGTTCGTAGTCTAGCGAAGAATCGAACGTAACATCCGCCAACTCCCTGAACGGATCGATCCAGCGCTTTTCCCCCGCCCTGACCATAGGCCACATCTTGATGGTGGAAATGGGCGACGTCTTCCTGAACTGGTTGTCGCGCACCATGCGACGGAAGAAACGGTTTTGGCTCGGTTGCAGTTTGGTCAGGCCAAAAACCTCCAACCGCGGCCGGGGCTCTATGAACATCCGGAATTTCACGCTGTCTTCGATATGCTCGGTGAAAAGCGGATTCAGCGCGTGGATGCCCTCCAGGACGATAACGCCCTTCCCGGGCAGAAAACGCGTTTCCTTTTCGTCGTCGAACGGCTTGTGGGCCACGAAATCGAACTTGTGCGCCTTGATTCTTTCGCCGTCGAGAAGCCGGTTGATGTCCTCTGCGAGCCGGTCGCGATCCACGCACTCTACATGCTCGTAGTCGAGAGTGCCGTCCGGATTCTTCGGATAGAACGCGTCGCCTTTGAAATAGTCGTCTGTCGAGATGTGGAGCGCGGCGACCTCATTGACGCGCAGCTGGGTGCAAAGCCGCTTGGCGGTCGTGGTCTTGCCGGCGCTCGAGCATCCGGCGGCGAGGACGAGCCGCAAGCCGCCGCGATTGCAGACGGTATCGGCGATGTGCGAAATCTCCTTGCACTGCCGCGCCTCGCAAACCCGGACAAACTCGTCGAAATCGCCATGAAGGACGATGTCGTTCAACTCGTCGATCGTCAACTTTCCTCTCCTCCCATTGCGCCATCGCGCCAGCCGATCTTGCGCCGCATCACGTCGCACGGATCGTAGCCGGCGAGCTCGATCAACAGCGCATTCTGCCCGGACCGCGCGACTTCCACGGTTTCGCCGCCCTCGAGCGGGAAGACCATTTCGCCGTCTGCATAGACTTCGATATGCTCCGCCCTGCCGTTGCCGCGCTCGCAGCTGGTGACCGCGAGCCGCACGTTGTCGCCGAAGACCACGGGACGCACGCCAAGCGTGTGCGGATTCATCGCCGTCACCGCGACCACGCCGGATTCGGGCATCAGCACCGGGCCGCCCGCAGAAAGCGAATAGGCGGTGGACCCCGTTGGCGTGGCGACGATCAAGCCGTCGCACATGTAACGCGTAAAGAGTTTGCCGTTCACCTGAAGGTCCAGAAGCGCGGCGTGTCCGCTCATCTTGCGCGCGATAACCACGTCGTTCAGCGCCGTGATGAGCGGGCCTACCACGCCAACCTTGTTGATCGAAAGCATCGCCCGCTGGGACACGCGGAAGTTCCCCTCCGCAAGCGCCTCCATCGCCTTGTCGAAATCCTTCTCCTCAACGCTCGAAAGATACCCCAAGGTGCCAAGGTTGAGACCGAGAACCGGAACGCCGGGATATTCGTGAATCGCCCTCAAGATCGTCCCGTCGCCGCCCAAAGCGACGATTGCATCGGCATCGTAGCCCATGCACTCCTTGATGCCGAACCTGGCGAGCGACGCCTTCAACAGTTCACGCTTGGCCTCGGCCTGAGGCTTCTTGGGGTTTACGCTAAAATGTATCTTGCCTATTTTCATCTTTTCATCGCAATTTCCGGACAAGTGAAAGGATTGGTGTGTTTCGTGCAATTGATGCACCCGGTGTAAAGCTTGTGCATGACTGCGGTTTTGGGCACTTCAACGAATCCCAGCGACTTGAAGAATTCCGGAGCGAAGGTAAGGACCACGGTTTCCTTGGGGCCGAAATCTTTCACCTTCGCGGCTACGGCTTCCACGAGCATGCTCCCCGCGCCTTGACGGCGGAAAGCCTTTTTTACCGCGAGCGACTGGATCTCCACCATCGCCTGCTCCGGGTTGCCGAGCTCGGGATGGATCGTATACGCCGCGCACCCGATCATTTCGCCATTGGCCTCGGCCACGGAGAAGCGGTCGATATTTTCGACGATATTGCCTATCGACCGCGGCACGAGCTGGTCGCGGTTCAAGTGGATCAGCGCGAAAATCTTTTCGGCGTCATCCAGCCTCGCAGATCTTATCAATGTCTCCATGTCGTCTTCCATTGCGGCGCCGGCGGCTTTTTGCCGTATCCGCCGCCAAATCCACGATTTCCAAACCCCGAACCCCGCCTGTCCTCCGTAGCCTTGGCGTAGGAGGAAGCCCCGTAAATTCCATACGGCGAACCGTATGCATACGCGGCAGACTGCACCCGGCGCACATCGAGCAAATCTTCCGGAATCTCGACCAAAAACGGACTTTGTTTCACAGGCATTATACCGCCGTCCGACATTTTGCGCATTTGCGGGGAAAGGAGCACAAGCCGGTCTTTTGCGCGAGTGACCGCAACGTAGAAAAGGCGGCGTTCCTCGTCGGTCCGGCCTTCGTCGCAGGCCTTTTGGCTCGGGAACATCCCTTCCGACGCCCAAGGCACGAACACTACCGGCCACTCCATGCCCTTGGCCTGATGCACGGTCGAAAGCGTGACGAGGTCCGTCCCCTCGCTTTCGCGGCGCACGTCGAGATTCGTCAAAAGCGCCACGTCCGCGAGAAATCCGGCAAGACCGCCTTCGGAACCGGAAATATGCGTGGCGAGTTCCTTGATGTCGTCAAGGCGGTCGTTCGCCTCGTCCATCTCGAATTCGCGGTTGAGATGGTCGTTGTAGAACCTGAAGACGAAACTCTCCACTATCTTGCCGCCGTCATCCTCGACCGAGAGTTTCCGCGCATCGGCGAAGGCGGCGCAAAGCTGCGGCAAGTGCGCCTTGGCCTTCGCGGGAAGATTGTCCTCGAGAATCGCGAAATCGCCGTCGGAAAGATAGTCGAAGCGCCGCGACAGTTTCTGCCAGCATTTTGCCGCCGACTTCTCGCCGACCCCGGGCAGCAGCCGCAACAACCTGACGAAACTGAGCTCGTCCGTGCGGCTGACGATAAGCCGCAAATATGCAAGCACGTCTTTCACGTGCAGTTGTTCAAAGACGCCTATTCCGCTCGTAATCCGGTGCGGCAGCTTTTCCTGCGCAAATAGCATCTGGATGTCTATCGACTGGTAATGGCTGCGGTACAATACGGCCATGTCGCCATACCTGTAGCCGGCCTCGCGGAAACGGTTTATCTGGCGGATTATCTCCATCGCCTGGCCGCGCCCGTCGAAACAGATTATCTTCTGCGGCAAGGCGCCTTGCACGGTGCGGGCCGGGCGAAGCGTTTTCTCGAATTGCCCGGTCGCGTCTTTCATCACCACGTTCGCGACATCCAGCACTCCCTTCACGCTCCGGTAGTTGCGCTCCAGCTTGACGATCTTGCACCCCTCCCAGCGGTTGGGGAAGTCCATGATGTTTTCGATCTGCGCCCCGCGCCATGTATAGATGCACTGGAAATCGTCGCCCACGGCCATGATGTTGCGGTGCTTCGCCGCCAGAACATCCGTGAACTTCGCCTGGACGGAATTCGTGTCCTGATACTCGTCCACCATTACATACTTGAAACGCTCCTGAAGATGCGAACGCACGTCTTCATGCTTGGATACGAGTTCAAGCCCTTTGACGATCAAGTCGTCGAAATCCATGACGCCGAGCTCCGCCTTGCGCATCGCATAAAGCTGCGCGATTTTCTCGATTTCGTCAACATGCACGCCGGCCGTCTTCGTCTGCCACCTCGCGGCGATCATGGCAATCGGCTTTTCTTCGTTCGCCGCCTCGCTGATCATTTTGGCGACGATGTCTTTTTTGGGAAAGTCTTTCGGGTCGGCGACGGTCGCCTTGATGATGTCTGCAACGAGTTTCGTGGCATCGTCTTCGTCGAGGATCTGGAATCCCGGTTTATACCCTAGCCTCGAGCCATACATCCTGAGCAAGCGCGCGCAAATCGAGTGGAATGTCCCTGCCCAGATCGAATAAGCGGCTTCGCCGCACAAAGCCTCGGCGCGCTCGCGCATTTCGCGTGCCGCACGGTTCGTGAAGGTAAGGAGCATTATCCGCTCCGGCTCTACGCCGTGTTCGATGAGATACGCCACGCGATGCGTCAGCGTGCGCGTCTTGCCGGTGCCGGCCGCCGCCAGCACGAGAATAGGCCCATCGCCGGCTGTAGCCGCTTCGAATTGTTCTTTATTGAGGAGTTTGGCGAAATCCGTCATCTCAGACCGGAGGGAATTCGCCGTTTTTCACGTCAGAGACGTACTTGGAAAAAGCATCGCGCACCAAAGAAGCGAGATCTAGATACTTGACCGCGAATCCCGGCACCCGCTCGTTGAGTCCCAGAAGATCGTGCATCACCATCCATTGCGCGTCGCAAACGCCGCCCGCCCCGATCCCGATCGTCGGAATCTTGAGCGCGGCAGTTATCTGCGCGGCGAGCTCTGCGGGGATGCACTCCAATGTCACCATGAACGCGCCGGCTTCTTCAACCGCCTTGGCGTCCGCGAAAATCCGCTCGGCCTCCTCGCGCGTCTTTCCCTGACGCTTGAAGCCGCCGTAGATATTGACGCTCTGCGGCTGCATACCGACATGCGCCAAAACCGGCACGCCAACACCGACCAGCCGGCGAATCAGCGCGCAAATCTCCGCCGTCGCGCCTTCAAGCTTCACCGCGTCCGCGCCGGCTTTGATGCAGGCGATGGCGTTTTCCACCGCTTTGTCAGCGCTTCCCTGATAGCTCCCGAACGGCAAATCCGCCACGACCAGCGCGTCTTTCGCCCCGCGGCAAACCGCCGCCGTCGCGCGCAATGTGTCGGCAAGCTCCACGTTCAAGGTGTTCTGGAAACCAAGGACATTGTTGCCCATCGAATCCCCGACGAGCAGAATCGGCACTCCGGCTTCGTCGGCAAGGCGCGCAAACGCCGCATCGTATGCCGTGACGCACCCGAGTTTTTCCTTGCCCTTCGCGGCGACAACCGCGCTTACTGTCCACTTTTTCATCAGTGTATGTTTCCCCGCGACGGATGGCTTTTCGCCTTGGGTTTTTCAAGCTTCAGAAATGTCGCGAACTTTAGCGCGTCCGCAGGGATTTCCTGACCCGTCGTATCCGGCAAATCCTTGAGGTCGGGAGCTTCGGCATGGGTGTGATGGAACTTGGGCTTAGGCTGCACGATATCGCGCAGAACTTTCTTGAAATCCTCAAGCCCCTCGCGGCTCACGCAGCTGATCTTCACGGGGGCCACGCCCGTTTCGCGGACGAATTCTTCGAGGTTCGCCTTGGCCTCTTCCGTATCTAGCTTGTTAGCGACCACAATCGACGGGCGTTCCGCAAGCTCCACCGAGTATTCCTCGATCTCCTTCTTCAAAACCCGGTAATCGTCCCACGGCTTGCGGTTGTCCGTCCCCGCCATATCAATAACATACACAAGCACGCGGCTGCGCTCGAGATGCTTGAGGAACGCGAGCCCCAGTCCCACGCCCTTTGCCGCGCCTTCGATGATGCCGGGGACGTCGGCTATGCGAATCCTCGCGTAATCGTCGTAAACGACCGTCCCGACCATCGGGTTGAGAGTCGTGAACGGATACGACGCGATTTTGGGCGTGGCGCTAGAAAGCGCCGACAAAAGCGAACTCTTTCCCGCGTTGGGGAACCCGAGTAGTCCGGCGTCGGCTATCGTCTTCAATTCCAGCCTGAGGCGCTTTTCTTCGCCTTCGCCGCCAGGCGTATGCTCGGTAGGGGCCTGATTGACGCTGCTCTTGAAATGGACGTTGCCGAATCCTCCCGCGCCGCCCTTGGCGACGATCGCCCGCTGGCCGGGCGAAACGATATCGGCAATCAAAAGTCCCGTGTCGGCCTCGTAGACCTCGGTCCCGAGCGGCACGTTGACGACAAGATCCTTGCCGCGCTTGCCGAACATCTTCTGGCCCTGACCGGGCGCACCGTCCTGCGCATAGCACTTGGGATCGTAGTAAAGCGACAAGAGCGAGCTCACATGCTCGCTCGCCACCAGCACGACATCGCCGCCGCGTCCGCCGTCGCCGCCATCCGGCCCGCCGAACGCAACCAGCGCTTCGCGCCTGAAAGACATTGATCCGTCCCCGCCTTTGCCGGAACGGACCAATATCTCGACCTGATCGATGAAAGTCTTCGCTTTCACCGTCCGGTATTACCCCTCGACAATCGTGACGACCTTGCCGTCCTTTATGAACTTGACAGTGCCGTTCTTGAGCGCGAAGAGCGTGAAATCGCGCCCCTGGCCCACGTTCTTGCCGGGATGGATCTTAGTGCCGCGCTGACGGACGATGATCGATCCGGCAGTGAGCTTTTCGCCGTCGTAAGCCTTAACCCCGAGGAACTTCGGGTTGGAGTCGCGGCCGTTGCGTGCAGATGCAGATGATGCCATTTTATTGCCTCCTTACGCGATTGCCTTGACCGTGGCGACCGTCAGCTCCTGACGATGGCCGACCATGCGGCGCGAACCTTTGCGGCGCTTGGCCTTGAAGTTCACTACCTTCTTGCCGCGCTTGTGGGCGTCCACAACGAGCGTCACCTTAGCGCCTTCGACATAAGGCGCGCCAACCTTGAGCGTCGTGCCGTCAGAGACGGCGCAGACGGTATCGAGCACAGTCTCCTGGCCCGCTTCGACCGCGATCTTTTCAATCTCGATCTTGTCGCCGACCTGCACAAGCGTCTGCTTGCCGCCGGTGGCGAGAATTGCGTATGCTTCCATTGTTTCTTTCCTTGTTTTTTCCGTCATCCTTGTGGATCTTCTCCACGAATGGCTGGAATTTCGTTGTATTATACCATATTTCCCGCCCAAAAATCAAGAGCCTATTTTGCCTTTGGCAATGACGGCGAGAAACCGAGGAGCGTTTTCCTTATCGCCTTTCTCCCCGTGAGCCGCCTCCCCTATGCGGGGATGGCTACATTGACAGGGGTGGTGAGACCTGGCAAAAGACGCGGAAGGTCTTTGGGGTCGATGATGGCGAGAATTCCACGGTGCCCGGCATTGATGTAGATTTCGGGCAAAGAATAGATGGATTCCTCTACATATACCGTCATGCGCTTGCGGGTCCCGAAAGGCGAAGTTCCGCCCACATGATACCCGGAATGGCGGTCGGCGGTCTCCGGGGTGCAGGGGACAACGGTCTTGCATCCGCGCTGACGCGCCAGATTTTTCGTCGAAATCTCGCAATCGCCGTGCATCAGGCACACAAAGGGCTTTTTCGTCTCGTCCTCGAGGATGATCGTTTTGATCGTGGCGTGGTGATCAAGCCCAAGTTCGGTCGCAGCCTGAATGGTGCCGCCATGCTCCGACCAATCGTAGCACCGGAGCTCGAACTTGACGCCAGACGTTTCAAGCACGCGCCTCGCATTCGTCATGGGAATCGTTTTGGGCTTCATCGCCGGATAAAAGTCACTTATGGCCAATCGACGACACGGCGAGGCGCGCGGTGGCGAAGGCGAGCGAGAGATTGTAGCCGCCCGTGGGGCCGTCGATATCGAGAACTTCGCCGGCGAAATAGAGCCCGGGGACTTTGCGCGATTCCATGGTGCGCGGATTGACATCGGCAAGGCTCACGCCGCCGATAGTGACGATAGCCTCTTTCAATGGACGCATCTTGGGCGAGCGCAAATCGAATTTGCCGCCGGGCGTATCGAGATGAAGCACAAAGTCGCGCAGATTCTCGCGCGAGACGACGCGCGAACAATTGTATACCGCGGCACCCGAAACGCCCCACGGCTCGAAGTCGATTTCGCCCTCGTACCGGCAAACAATCTTGCCGCCGCATTCGACGGCCGCGGCCGCGCGCTCGTAAGTCATGCGGCTTTTGGGTAGCCGCGCCTCGAAGCCTGTGAGCCCGGCACGGCAAGGGACGATTTCGTGCCCGAGTTCCCGCGCAATGCGCTGTCCGTCGCCAACCGAGCCGGTCTTCGGGAAAGACATGCCGCCCGTGGCGACAAGAACATTCCGCGCGGCAATGGTCCAGCCGTCCATGCAAACGGCAAAACCTTCTTTTGAAGGGATTATCGATTTCACCGCGCAATTCGACAGTAGCGCAATCCCCTCGTCGCGCATCAAATCGCCGAAGACATGCACGACATCCGCAGCCTTTTCGCTCGCCGGGAAAAGCCTTCCATCCTGCATGCGCTTCAATCTGAGGCCGCGAGCCTTGAAGCCTGCGGCAATCGCCGCAGGCGGACAGGCCAAAAGCGCTTCGCGAACGAACCGCGCCGTTTCGCCGCCTATGTCGGAAAGCATCTTCTCGGGCGAAATGTCCTTCGTGAAGTTGCATCTTCCGTTCGCGGTCATCAGCATCTTGGAACCCACCCTCGCCTTGCGCTCGATCACCACCGCCTTCAATTTGCGCGAAGCGGCGGTCGCCGCCGCCATGAGTCCTGCCGCGCCGCCGCCGATTATCGCGAGGTCTATAGGCTCTTGCCTCATATATAGAGGAGCAGATCCGACATCTTGTCTAGCGTTGCATCGGGGCGCGACGTGTCGCGCATCCGGCCAAACCCAAACGCGCAGAAAGCGCCCTTCACGCCCGCATTCGCGGCGCATTCGACATCAGTCCAGGAGTCGCCCACCATCCAATCGCCCGGCGAAAGCGTATGCCCCATGAGTTTTGCGCATTCGACGAGCGGTTTGGGGCTGGGCTTCATTTCATCGCAATCGCCGCCTGCGACAACCGCCCGGCCGAAGAGTCCGGCCAAGCCAAAATACTCCAATATGGCGTGCGTCGCAAAAGCGGGCTTCGCGGTGTTCACACCAACTTTCCAGCCGCGCGCGCAAAGCTCCACAAGCGTCTCGCGGACGCCCGGGTAAAGTTCGACGGTTTCGAGCATGTGCTCGCCGTAGTGCGAGCGGAATATCTGCCAAAGCTTTTCCACGTCGTCGGCGCGTTCGGGTATAGAGTGCGCGAGAAGGTGCTTCGCGCCCAGGCCGACATGGGCAAGAATATCTTCCATCGCCCACTCGGGAAGCCCCAACTCGCGCCGGGTGTGGTTCACGGTCGCGCAGAGATCGCGCCGCGAATCGATGATCGTGCCGTCAAGATCGAAGAATGCCGCATTCATTTCGCGGTCTCGAAAAAGAGTTTCCAGCGCGGATAGTAGTAGTCCTTCAAAAGGCCTGCATAAGCGCGGTGCGCATACTCGCCAAGCCCGGAATTAACGGCATCGCGATCGGTCGCGGCCCAAGTCGTGATCATCCTGCGGTAGCCAAGGACCCCGGCTTCGCCGGCCTGCGCGCGGCAGCGCGCTTCTTTCGCGTCGAGCCGCCAATTCGCGGACTGGGCGGCGATTTCGTCGGCCTGCAGAATAAGCCCCAGAAACTCCTGTTGCTTTTCGGGATTGCCTTTAGCCTCTTTAAGGACCTCGCGGGCGATGTCGGCCAGAACCTGCATCTGGATTTCCACCAGATCGTCGATATAGTTGGCGTTGTCCTTGAAATCTTCGTAGGCGCTTTGGTAAAGCATCGCGGCGGAGGCCACTTGCGAAGCGTCATACTGCGTGCCGCCACGAGGACCCCACGCCGATACATTATCTACCTCGAACGACGGCCGCGCGCACATCACGTTCTCCACACACCCCTCCTGACGCCTGCGGCAATCCCATGCCGAGCGTTCAAGCGCGGAAATCGCGGTCGCAATCCGCCAATCGCCCTTGCCGTAGCGCAACCTCATGAACTCCCCGATCGTCGCCTTGTCTTTCCGCCCGCGCGCCATGTTGAGGAAGATGTGGTAGCAATAGGCGTTCGTCTCGAGCCCCTCGCTCATCATTCCGTAGCCGCGGAAGGACTTGGACTTGCCGGGAATCTTGTCGAGCGTCTTGAATCTCGCCACGCCGCCGTAAAGCCCGGTGTTGCCGCCGAAATTCAAGATTTCGCACCAGATCCAAGGCAAATCGCCAAACTTGTAGTCGTACGCTCCGGTGTTCGACATATCCTTGTCGAGAACCTCGATGATGGTGTGCTTGGGATCGAGACCGTCGCGCACCGCTTTAATCGGCGTATCGCGCCACGATTGCACCATCCAGGTAGCGCCCGGAAAAGCCTCTTGCTGCAAGGCCTGGACTTTTTTCACGGCGGCGGTTATCCCCGCCGCGGTCATGCAATCGCGGTTGCCGCCTTCATGGAAAAGATCGCCGCCAAGGTATTTGGGCTTGATGCCGTAGACCTTCTCGAGATTGCGGTACCACGCGCGCGCAAATTGGTTGAAGCGGACCGTCTTGGGGTCGAGAAGCGCTGGGCGTTGGAAAATCCCGCACCACATGCCTTGGTCGATGGCGCCCTCCGTGCCGCTAGGGACGAGTCCGGTAAAACCTTGCAAGATCGGCTCGATGCCGCGCTTGCGCATCTCCGCGCACAGCCAGCGACCGAGTTCGGCATCCTTTTCGATGCGTTCCTGCGGCACGGGCCCGCCGAGTCCTTCGAGGTTTCCCATGTTCCACCACGCGGCGGCCGCGCCATCCGGAATAAACGCGGCAATGCGCTCCTCGCCATATCCCATCTCGCGCAAGGTCTCCTGCCACACCTTGGGGAGACCCGCCGTCACCAGCGCCACATTGAAGCCATTCGCCTCCAATCGGTCGAGTTCCGGCTCCCATTCGGTCTTGGACCAGAACGCCATCGTATACGAAAGCGTGCAGTAATTGTATGCGACCAGCAAAAGCGAAGCGAAAATACTCATTTCGACTCCGGCTTCTTGAAAAGGTAGATTTTGTTCTCGTTGCCCGCGATAAGCCGCCCGATATTCGCGCGATGCTTGTAGACCACAAACACCGCCACGAGCGTGATCAAGACCGCCTGGGGAATGTCGCCATAGCCCTTGCACCCGAGCGCCGGAACCCAAACCGCGACGCCGAGGAACGTCGCCGCCACGCACGAGCCGAGCGAAATGTAGTTGGAAAGCGCGAACACGCACGCGAAAATCGCGAAGGCGATTCCGCAGTAGGCGGGAATGAGCGCGATCATCATCCCGAAGCCCGTCGCCACGCCTTTGCCGCCCTTGAATTTCATGTAGGGCGTAAGCATGTGGCCAACGGCCGTCATCACGCCCACCGTAAGCGGCAACCACGAGATGTCGCTCGCGAGCTTGCACGCGAGCGTTGGAGCGAGGCCCTTCATCATGTCCAGGAGCAGCGCGAGAATCCCCCACTTTTTGCCCACCGTGCGGAAGACATTCGTCGCGCCGATGTTCTTGGAGCCCACCGTGCGCACGTCGACGCCATTCATTTTGCCGATCAGAAACCCGAACGGAATTCCGCCGACGAGATATGCGCCAGCGATCCAGATTGCCGCTTCAATTGCTGTTGCCATTTGCATGATCCTTTCCGATAAATTCGCACGGCGCTTTTCTTGCGCAGAGTCCCTGGGCGAACTTCACGCCGTAGCAAACGTGCGTAGCCACGACTCCAGCCGCCGTGACCAACCAAGTTGCAGGATTGAACGAAAATGAAGTCGCGAGCACTATGCCCAAATAGAAAAGATAGAGCGGCCACAACCACCAGATCCCCAGAAGCCCCGCCACGAAAAACGTCGGCACGAAATACGAAAAATGGAGCGAGTTGGACGGAAAACGCTTGACGAAATATCCGCGATGGAAAGCATAGCGGCCAAGCTGACGCAAATGCGCGCCGAAGAGCGCGCGGCGATGGTGGTAGACCACGACCCACGGATCGTAGACGATGCGCGCGCCGGAATCGATTATGTCCTTGCAAAGAAGCGTGTCTTCGCCGGGCCAGAAGTCGGTGCGGTAGCCGCCGATCTTGTCGAGAAGCGCCTTGCGGACGAAAAGGTTGCAACTCGGGTAGTCGTCCACATCGCGCCGCACGCCGCCCGCGACATAGCGGTAGCGATAGCCCCCTGCCACCAACGGATTGGCGTAGACGCGGCCGCCAAGTCTGGCCATGCCGCTGTCGCCGGGCGGCGTCACGCCGGGCCCGCCAACCGCGCCGATCGACTCCTCGGAGAAATACCTCACCGCATACTCCAGCCAATGAACGTCAGGATAGGCGTCGTCGTCGATGAACGCCACGATCTCGCCCTTCGCCTTCTCGATCCCCATGTTGCGCTTTTCCGCCGGGCGCACCTTGCCGGTCTCGCTGTCCGGGAGGACGATCGTCTCGAAATTGCGGTACGTCTGCTTTTCGATCCCCTTGAGGCACTCCTCAAGCATCCAGCTCTTGTCCGGACAGGCGATCACAATCGACACGAGCGGATCTTTCTTCAGCGGCTTCAGCCGCATCGCCTTGTCGTAATACTTGAGTATCTTGAGCCGGTAGAATACGGCCAGCGAATCCTTGGCCATCTCGAACACGGTATTGGCCTTGAGCGCCCCGAACTTCGTCCCGAACCTGATCGTCACCGGGGCTTCGCCGATCTTCGCGCCGCGCGATGCCGCGATCGCCAAAAGCTCGAGGTCGAACGCATACGTCTTGACCAGCATCAGATCGAGCGCGACGCCAAGCGTTTCGCGCTTGAACAGCTTCATGCCGGTCTGGGTATCCGTGACTTTGATTCCGGTGAAGATGCGCACCAAGGTGAAATAAACCCAAGACACCAATCTGCGGTGCCACGGATATTGCACAACGCTCCGTGGATGGCGCTTCGAGCCGCACACGATATCGAGCCCGCCCTTGACCATCGCCTCGAAGAAGTATGGCGTCTGCTTGGGGTTTATGTCCAGATCGCCATCCAGCAGGAGCACGTATTCGCCCGTCGAGGCGGCAAACCCCGCCCGCAAAGCCGCGCCCTTGCCGCCGTTTTCGCGGCAGACTACCGGCTTTATCCCGTCGCACTCGAGGCGCGAAAGAATCTCCGCCGTGCCGTCGCCGGATCCGTCGTCGACCGGAATGAGCTCTACCGTAACTCCATGCTCGCGATAAAGTTTCAAGGTGGAGACCAGATTGGCCTCCACCTCGTCCGCCAAATGGAAGAGCGGCATGATGACGCTGAGACGGCCGTTGCCGACCGCCTCGCGCGTCAATCGCCAAAGCTCTTCCTTCTTCGTCAATTGCTTACTTGCGCAATGCCGCCTGCGCCGCCGCGAGACGCGCGATCGGCACCCGGTAGGGCGAGCAGCTTACGTAGTTGAGCCCGATGCGGTGGCAGTATTCGACCGACGTCGGATCGCCGCCGTGTTCGCCGCAAATGCCGCAGTGGATCCTCGGGCGGGTCTCCTTGCCCTTCGCCACCGCCATCTCCATGAGCTTGCCTACGCCGGTCTGGTCGAGCTTCGCGAACGGATCGTTCTCGTAGATCTTGTTGTCGTAGTAGGAGCCCAGGAACTTGCCCGCGTCGTCGCGCGAGAAGCCGAGCGTCATCTGCGTCAGGTCGTTCGTGCCGAAGCAGAAGAACTCGGCCTCCTCAGCGATTTCGCCTGCCGTCAAGGCGGCGCGCGGAATCTCGATCATCGTGCCGACTTCGTAGTTGAGCTTGATTTCCGCCGCCTGGATTTCCTCGTTCGCCACATGGACGACGATGTCCTTCACGAACTTGAATTCCTTCGCGTCGCCGGTCAGAGGAATCATGATCTCCGGCTTGACGTTCCAGCCCTTGTGCTTCTTCTGCACATTGATCGCCGCACGGATTACCGCCTTAGTCTGCATCACGGCGATTTCCGGATACGTCACCGTAAGACGGCAGCCGCGGTGTCCCATCATCGGGTTGATTTCATGGAGCGAATCGATGATCTCCTTGATGCGGGAAATGGGCTTGTGCGTCTCCTTCGCCAAAAGCGCGATTTCGTCCTCCGTGTGCGGCACGAACTCGTGCAGCGGAGGATCGAGGAAGCGGATCGTCACCGGCTGGCCGTCGAGCGCCTCGAAGAGCTGCTCGAAGTCGTCCTGCTGGTAAGGAAGAATCCTCGCGAGCGCGATGCGGCGCTCTTCCACCGTGTCCGCGCAAATCATCTGGCGGAACGGCGTGATGCGGCTCTGCGAGAAGAACATGTGCTCGGTGCGGCAAAGCCCGATGCCCTCCGCGCCCAGCTCGCGCGCCTTCTTCGCGTCGCGCGGAGTATCCGCGTTCGTGCGCACCCTGAGCTTGCGGAACTTGTCCGCCCACATCATGATGCGGCCGAATTCTCCGGCGATCGTCGCGTCCACGGTAGGGATGAGACCCGCGTAGATGTTGCCCGTGGAGCCGTCGATCGAAATCCAGTCGCCTTCCTTGAAGACCTTGCCGTCCAGCACGAAGCGCTTGTGCTCTTCGTCCATCTGGATTTCCTGGCAACCGGAAACGCAGCACTCGCCCATGCCGCGCGCCACGACCGCCGCGTGGCTCGTCATGCCGCCGCGCACGGTGAGGATGCCCTCGGCGGCCTTCATGCCTTCGATGTCCTCGGGGCTCGTCTCGAGACGCACGAGCACGACCTTCTCGCCGCGCTCCTTCCACTCCTTAGCGTCCTCGGCCGTGAACACGATGCGGCCGCACGCCGCGCCCGGGCTCGCGGGAAGACCCTTGCCCGAGGGCATCGCGCTCTTCAGCGCCACCACGTCGAACTGCGGATGCAACAGCGTATCGAGGTTGCGCGGATCGATCATCAACACCGCCTCTTCCTCGGTGCGCATGCCTTCGTCCACGAGATCGCAAGCGATCTTCAAGGCCGCCTTCGCCGTGCGCTTGCCGTTGCGCGTCTGCAGCATGAAGAGTTTCTTGTTCTCGATCGTGAACTCCATGTCCTGCATGTCGCGGTAGTGCTTCTCGAGCGTCGCGCAAATCTTCTGGAACTGCTTGAACACCTCGGGCATGACCTCGGCCATCTTCGCGATCGGCATCGGCGTGCGCACGCCTGCGACCACGTCTTCGCCCTGCGCGTTCATGAGGAACTCGCCCATGAGCTTCTTCTCGCCGGTCGCGGGATCGCGCGTGAAGGCGACGCCCGTTCCGGAGTTGTTGTTCAGGTTGCCGAACGCCATCATCTGCACGTTCACCGCCGTGCCCCAGCTGTACGGAATGTCGTTGTCGCGGCGGTAGACGTTCGCGCGCGGATTGTCCCAGCTGCGGAACACCGCCTTGATCGCCTCGAAAAGCTGCTCTTTGGCGTCGGTCGGGAATTCCTTGCCGATCGCCGTCTTGTACTCGGCCTTGAACTGGTTGGCGAGAGTCTTCAAATCCTGCGCCGAAAGTTCGACGTCGAGCTTGACGCCTTTCTTCTCCTTCATCTTGTCGATGAGCTTCTCGAAGTGCTTCTTGCCCACTTCCATCACGACATCGGAGAACATCTGGATGAAACGGCGGTAGCAGTCCCACGCCCAGCGCGGATTCTTCGTCTGCTTCGCGAGCGAATTGACGACCGTCTCGTTGAGGCCAAGGTTCAGGATCGTGTCCATCATGCCCGGCATCGACGCGCGTGCGCCGGAGCGCACCGAAACGAGCAGCGGATTCTTGGCATCGCCGAACTTCTTGCCCGACGACTTTTCGAGCTTGTCGATGTACTCCATGATCTGCTCTTTGATGTCGTCCCCGATCACCTTGCCGTCGTCGTAGTAGCGCGTGCAAGCCTCGGTCGAAATCGTAAAGCCCTGCGGCACCGGCAGCCCCAGCCCGGCCATCTCGGCGAGGTTCGCGCCCTTGCCGCCCAAGAGTTCGCGCATATCGGCATTGCCTTCGGTCTTGTCCGCACCGAAGAAATAGACGTACTTTTTCTGTTTTGTCTTCATTGTTTCCCTTTGTTGTTGTAAGGAATTCATATATGTGTTTTACTTTATGAGATATTAGAGTGAATTATACCAAAAATCAGGGGAAAAGGCAAGAGGAAGATTAGTCGCTAGGTCGTTAGAAATGGGGATCGGGGCTCGGGTTTCGGGGCTCGACGAGGTGTCAAATTTTCGTTGACCTTCACGACGCGAAGCGTCACCACCACGAGACCCTAGACCCTAAACCCTAGACCCTAAACCATCCAACTATCCACACCCGTGCTGGGCCTCTATTGACGCGATTGCGGGCACTGCGTATGCGCCAGTGAAATCAACATGTTGATTTACAGAAATCAACGTGTCAATTTACAGAAATCAACGTGTTGATTTACGGTAATCAACATGTTGATTTCTCCGTCGCCTACGAAGCGGACATTTGCCACACCAGCAAGACACATTGGCAATTGATATTGGCTTTGGATATTTTCACGCTTTCACATTCGATATCCGTTGGATGATTGACGGAATGAACAACGCATCCATCTTCGATACGGCGCAATATTTCAACATTGACCTCTGCTGCTTTTTCACTTTTGAGAACACTGGACAGCATAGCGACACCTTGTTCGGTGAAGGCCAATGCACCATAACGATCGCCGCCGCGTTTTGAGGTGACATTTTGGCACCTCAAACAAGATGCCTCTTCTGCAGAAAGATGAATCACAAAATCCGAGGGAAAACGATTTTGGTTTTGATGCCGATATTATAGCATATTTTCGCAGCAAAAGGGTTGCAATCTGGTCTCAATTTAGTCACAAATTAGTCATAAATAAAGAGGACTGAGGGTTGAGAGTCGAGGGCCGAGGGGGCACTCAAACCACAAAATACACGAAATACACGAAATTTTTACCGAGGCGCGAGAAACAGCAAGGCGGGGAGAACCCCGCCTTGTTTACCCTAGCCATTCATTATGACATGGCTAAGGATTTGAATGCGGATTACGCATTAGGACCATGCTTCTTAGCGCCTTTCGGACGATTTACAATGGTGATAACAACGCTTCACCATCTTGCATAGTTCTACCACATCAAGCAAACCTTTAATTACTTGAAGGGTCGTTGAGTCTGGACGAGCAAAAAGCATCATTCCAACCCAAACATTTAGTGCATCGAGCACTACATCTAGCCAAGGCTAGGACTGTTTTATCTAGGTCATAATTTTACAACTATTCCTTTTTATTTGGTTTTCTCTGATTGAGGTAGCCATGCTCCACTCGGAGAATGGCTATTTCTCCTCATATAAATATTATACGCGAGGCGATCGCCATAGATCGCCTCGCGTATAATTATTTTTAAGATTTTTACCGTACGGCGGCCTTGGAGGCGCCGACGGCAGCCTTGAAATAGATTACTGTGCCGGACGGCAAAGTCGCCGATACTACGCCTGTTCCAGTGGCGCTGGAATGATAGTACGGTGTCGAACGCGCACCTTCGACGATATTGCCGTATGCATCAATATTAGAACCGCTTTCAATCGTGTACCACAACCCCTGCTTGAGCGGCAGCGCAAAAGAAACCGTTCCATCGCCCATAGCCATCGGCGGATTGGTCGCATCATTCGTCACCGGTTCCGGCCTGACAGCTTCCGCATTCAACGCCACCGCAATCGTGCCATCAGCCACAGTTACAGTGCAATAGCTGGTAATCGGCGTTCCCGAGATAATCTGCCCGTTTGCATCCGATGCAAATACAGAGACCGTGCTACCCTTGTTTTCATCGGTAATATCGGAGCCGCTATAAGCATAAGTCACGCTATTGCCGTTAAGGACAGTATTCAGACCGGTTGACGATTCCGGCAATATCACATTAGCCACCGCATTTGTAATTGTAGCAGTAGTACCATCCATCTCACCTGCCGACTGCAAGGCGTAAGTGGTGGTCCCTTCCGAAGCAGTGTCCTTCACATACTTGAGCTCCACTCCACTCACAGGCGCAGGCGAAAGCGTCACGCCGCCAGTAACCGCAACCGTCGCCGCCGAAGCATTCAAAACTACGCTGTTGCCAGAGGTCACGGTAAACGAACCGCTTGAACCCTGAATAGTGAGTATGCTGCCGTTACTGATGGCATTCACGCCACTAGCCGTAAGCGCCTTGCCGTTAAGGTCAAGTTTCATCCTCCTGCCGACCGTAACCGTCGCATCAAGCACTATATCATCAAGCAATGTGACGATAGGCACATAGCCGGCGTCATACCCGACATTATTATTCAAGATTACATCAGCAACAGCGCCTGCGAGCGAAGTGTACTTTACCTCATCTTGCCATGATTTTGTGCCATACACAGGATTTTTGAGCTTGGCGACATATCTTTCGACCGTATATATGTAGTGCGTACTCTCGTCAATCGTCACTGCAATGTCATAAGGCGGATTCGTCAGACCATCTTCCATCACAACGGCAGGCTGCGTACCGCCTGCAACGATCAGAGTTTCATCAAGCCCAATCTCTACGGTACCAGGTGCAGCGAGGAAGGTTACTGGCTCGCCACTCGTAACGGCAGCATCGACAGCATCCTGCGCATCGTCGTAGTACACCCCGTCAACCATGGCGATCTTGGTGAAGGTTAGCGAGACAACGGTGTTGTCGCCGTCTGTCGCAACGCTAGCAGACCACTCATTCACGCCTGCGATCTCGGCACCAGGAGCAATCGTCGCATTTGCGGTGACATAACTGATTGCCTTATATGTGTTTCCATAGACTCCCGCACCCCACGACGAAAGAACCGTGAGCTTGCCCTCCACCGACAGCGTGGTTACGGAAAGCGGAGCCGTTGTTGCATTAAGCGTACTCAACTGGATTGCAGCACCGTCCTTTGTAACGAGCTCACTCAGGGAGCCTCCAGTAGTAGCATAAGCACCACCACCCTCAATCGTCAACTTCCCACCAAGTGTGGCACCCATCAACTGCAATATTCCACCGTCTGCAACCTTTACGGCTGAATTTATGGTGTGGGCACCAGAAAACACAATCGTAGAGGAAACCGCAACCTCGGACTCGCTAATATCGGCAAGTAAAGCAACCACCGGGTTCAACGTGGTAGCCGTATTGGCAATCGCACCAGCAAGAGTTGTAAACTTGGTACTGCCATTCTGCGCCACATACGGATTGGACACAGTATCGGTGATGGTAATTTCAGTGTCGCTAGTTGCGTTCGCGATATTGTAGGTAGCCGTACCTGAAAGTTCATAGCCAGAAACCGCCGTATAAGTCACTACGACAGCAGAACCGTAAGGCACGCTGTACGTCTTGACACCATCTCCATCAACACCGTCCTTGGTGACGCCATCAGCAGTAACAGTGACAGTAGTATTGACGACAACTGGGACGGTAATAGTTACAGCCATTAGCTCCTTCATGATGTCCGCCACTTCATCTGCCGTCAATGCGGCGTCATACACGCGCCAATCGTCAAGGTAATAACCGTTAGCCCCTGCCTTACTTGCGCCAAAGGCACCACCATGCACCGAACCAAGCTGACCTTGCTGTCCAATTCCGGCAGGAACTCCCTTTGCGGACGAGTCAGTCGTATCATCCACATAAAGCGTTGTTCCATTCTCATCAGAGACAACCGCAAAGAAGTGCCAACCCTTCGTGAGATCTTGTGTGACTGTCGCTGTCGCAAGCGTTTCGACTGTGTTGCTTCCCCTCCTTGCCACAACCTTGACCGTATGTTCGTCCGTAGCAACAAGCGCAATAGCCGTGGAGCCGCTACCCAAGCCCCAAAGAACCACATCTGTTTGATCAAGTTCAGCTACTGCCGTAACCGAAATTTCAAATGCATGGAATGGCGAAGTGCTATTTGCATACGAACCCCAATACGGAGTATAGTTCGTATGGACCTGCACGGCCTTGCCATTCCCCGAATCAACACGAGTGTCACTGGATGCTTCACCAAAGCTGGATATCTGAGTGCCTGAATCTGTCGCCTTACCAGCACTAACCGTAACACCATCATCAAAGTTGTAGTGCAGGAAATTGTCTGGCATCCCAGATTTGAATGTCGCAGTAACGGTATTGCCGCTAATCGTAGCCGTATAACGGCCACTGACCTGCGCACTGATGGTCGACGATGTAAGTGTGGTCCCGCCTGGAGCAGTGAACAATGTAACAACTTGGTTATCAGAAAGTCCAGAGAAATCAACATTGGTTGTATCGACGACTGGGACAAACCCAGCCGGAAGATTCCACGCCGAAGCCGTAGTCCCGCTTGCAGTAGGCTTCAGCGTCAGCGAACCAAGAGCAGATGGAGCAGTAGAAAGATCAATTGACGAACACCCCTTAACAACAATGTTTACACCTGTGAGATTAGAAGCCGCTTTGCTCAACTCAAGCTTAGCACCATCCAATATAAGTGTACCTGTAGTGGTCGCGCCACTCGCATTATTCGCATTGACGACAGGGAACGTACCCGTGCCACGCACAGTGAGGGTGTGACCGTTTAGACCGAGACGTGAATTGCCCCATCCGCTGTGGACAAGCCCCCAACCGACGCCAATGTCAATAAGAGCATCACCGGTCAGAACCAAAGACGATATCTGTCGGCTTCCGTTTCCAATAGCGCTAGAGCCAGAATACTTGACCGCGCCAGCATAAACACCATCGACAACTACTCCGTTGCCTGCAACAGTAAGCGCGACTGCTGCATCAGCATTAGCAATATTGTTGATGTCCACCGTGCCACCATCCTCGACAACAACCTGTCTTTGCGCAGAATAGGCCCAACCAGACGAATATTCGCCATATGCTCCAGATGCCGACGCAGAAAGCATACTTCCCGACTTAACCGTGATACCGCCAGTCATTGTATTGGCATGACCGAGCACAACAGTTCCATACGTCTCCACCGCGCCTGCACCAGAGATAGCGGCTGCTTCGGTGACGCCGTTTAACTTCAGCACCGTGCCGGAATCAAGGTTGATGGCAGTTGTTGCTGGGCGATTTGCATTGCGGGAGAGCTTTGCACCATTCTTAAGATAGATATTCGCCGCAGACACAGACCCGGCACCCGAGAATGAGACCTCGCCGCTACCAGTGATTGTCAGATTGCCGAGCGTATAATCGGAAGCAACCGTAATTGCGGCATCACCTAAAAGCTCGATAATCGCATCGCCGTTCGCTTCCGGCATTGTGGAATCGTCCCAGTTCGAAGCTGTGTCGAATGCAACCGTGCCGTTAGCCTCCAACGTTGGCTCTAAGAGCATGATGGTCAATTTTCCGCTAGAATATGTGACGCGCGTACTTGAAACCACGTCGCCGTTCGTGTCATAGAGGACGATACTGGCAGGCTTGGCGCTCGCCGCAAGCTCAATGATGTCGGTCGCATTCTTCTGCTTCACGGCGAGCGTTCCGCCCTCCTCAACCGTTATTTCACCCGTCGGGCGGTTCGTCCCGAGATTGAGCGTAACCCCAGCTCCAACAGTAATCGCACCCGAGGACGAAAGCGTGCCCGACGCAGTAACCACTACATCTGACGCCGCGTCTTCGTCTTTGTTGAATGTCATAGCACCATCCAGCGTGAGAGCGGAAGTAACTGTCAGATTGCCTGTCAACGAAGCACTGGCTCCAGCCGCGAACGTAAGATTTGCGGTTTCGCCGCTACCGGTAAAAAGCGTTTTAACCTTGAAAGCTCTAGTTGTGGTCAAAGTTCCGCCAAGCAACTTGAGCGTCCCTATAGAAATAACGCGGTCTGTATTGTTTGCAAGGCTCGTCCCAGAATGCAAAATAACTGTAGTATCTCCAACAGCACTATTGAGGTTGTTCCATTGATTGACACTCATGGCACCACCTTGTACATCAATGGTGCCGGTTCCCTGGGTGTTCATGTTTGTGCATTTCAATGCACCAGAGCCTGTCTTTGTAAGCGTAAAACCCTGAAGATAGCAATAGTATCCAGCCTGCGTCTGACCAATCTTAAGTTCATTGGCTCCGCCAATCGTTGCGTCAGCTGTAAGATAAAGCCCTCCGAGAACAGGCTCGCCTGCGCCAGAAGATGACGTGAGCGCCCAAGGCCAAGCACCGGCACCGTCACCAGCCAAATATACCTTGGTTGCGGAATTTATGCCGAGACCGTTCATATCGAAGGTTCCGCCATCTTCGATGACAATGGCGGGGGTAGCGCCGAGCACTGACGCAGACCCTTGTTGGAGAACACCACCCTTGACCGTCACCGAAACGTTTGCAACCAACGACCCTCCGTCGGTAACGAGAGTGAGCACAGCATTATCAGCACCCTGAATCACCAGCCTGTCAAGCGCAACCGTTTCGTCAATAGTCAGCGTAGTTGAAGCAGAAACGTTAATCTTTGCATAGCCAGATGTGGGTGCGGCAGGCGCAGAATCATCACCATATTTCCAATCTGCATCACTCCAAGCTTTATCCGTTCCGTCAAGTGTCAGCGTATATTCTCTCGGCACAACCTGGATTGCCGCTATTCCGCCACGTGTCTTTCCGTCATCGGCACTTGCCCCACCATTTATTGAAAGCGAGCCATTAAGATTATTGACACGAATCGCATTAGTACCGAGTACAGCTGTCGCATCCTTGCCTCCGCTTGCACCCCAAGCACCAGTCCCTTCAATTGCTGAGCTAGATGTGGCGTCCCATGTATATGTTGTGCCATTAACCGTTTTCGCGCTAAATTTTGCGTCACCAGTATCGGTTGCGCAATAGATAATAACATCATATGTCTCATACGGCACAGGCGAAATCGTAATTGTCGCACCACCGTCGCCATCATCCAAATAGCCATTAAGAAAAGTTCCAGTGCTACCGGCTTCGGCTACTGCATATAAATTCTTGGACTGCCAAGTAAGCGTGGAAATGCCGTCATTGAACAAAGCGGTTGAAGAACCTGATATAGCATCCGCATTGTGAACCCAAGTCCCAGAAACTAAAGCAGAAGAGACATCTATGGAACTATCAACTTTAGGCGTGCCATAGGTTCTTGCTCCGTTTCCATTGAAGTTGAATCCTACGACATCAGACATAAGCCAAGAACGTATGAGCGCGCCCTCTACGCCGGAGAAATCAACAGAAGAGAAGTACGAAGCGTCGGGCTGACTTGCGGCAAAAAGAGTGACATTGCCTTCACTTGAAACGGATCGTATTTTCGAACTGAATGCCGCATCCATCGTGATTGTCACGCCATCTGCAACTGTGACATCAGCCTTCCAGTAGTTCGCAGAATCAAACTGACCATTGATGTCAGAAACGGAGATATTCGCATTTACCGCGATTGTCTGAATCCTTTCAGAAGGGAAGCGGTATGCCGCTATGTCATCATTACTAATTTTACTATCAAAAAAAGCAATGGCCGTTATCTTCATGCCTTGCATTGTATAAAACATACCGCTGCCATCTACGCCAACACCGCCAATACACACACCTGCAGGGTTGAATGTGCTTGACTTTAAATTGCTTGCAGCGCAAATGAGTTCTCCATCCACATAATAAGCTGTTCCTGATGCATAAGCATACGCAAGAGCGATTGTCATCTTGCCTCCCGAAAATGCATCCTGCTTCCTTACATTACTTGCATTATTCCAAATGTAGTTCTCGCAAATAAAGGAACTTGTGTGATCACCAGTAGTATTTTCCTGGGCTACACCAATATATGGATTACTGTCACTACTCATGAACGACAAGACAGCACGATTAGCACCCGTTTTTGTCATCATGTTTTCGCACTTGATGATTACAGTAGAAGCGCCCATATTGCCGCTACTCTTTTTAAGTGTGATTGCGGCCTTTTGATTCTGGTTGCCAATTTGCAGATAACTGTAATCGGTTGCAACGCTGTTATAATATCCACTACCAAGATTTCCAAGCACGTAACCATTGTGCGTTAGGTTGCTGAAATCGTATTCACTGTCAGCAGCACCATCCCATTCCGCAACCGGCGTCGCCGCCCATGCGCCACCTGTTGCGCAAACAAGCATCAATGCCACAATTGTCTTTTCAATAATACTTTTCATTGTGTTCTCCTGTTTTTAAATTATTGTAAGCCCGCACGAGGGCGCGGATTGCTGCGCGCCATCGGCGCTCGTTTTTGTCCGGTTCGACCTATACTATATGGTTTTGCCATCAATATTTGCCTCTCGATCCATATCCCTGCACTGTACTTAAGCCCGGATAAAACATCTGGATAACCGCTACGAAACCAAATGCCCTGCCTAA
>JBGURT010000074.1:0-8847 GCA_045132115.1 Kiritimatiellia bacterium | reverse complement strand
TTCTCTGCCGTCCATGTTGACCTGATAGTCCCACCCGTTGATCTTAAACGTGCAGTTGGTCACAAAAGTCGTATGGTTCGGGGCCGAGACGCGGAAGAAAAGTTTGTAGGTGCCCGGATTGGTAAACTGCGGGAGCTCTTCGCTCCATTCCCCGACTTCGTCGCGGAACTCGCACAAAAGCGGATTGATCTCGCCATGCACGAGCCCATACACGTTAGTCGTTATCACGGGCGTCTGCGCGCGGCCAATGTAGTTCATGTCCGCCGCACTGATCGTCGCCGAGAGCGGCGCCGGTTCGATGGTGATCTTGAAGGTGCCGCTATCGCCGTTATGGCTCGGGGCTGAGGCCCGGTACTGGACAACCTGCGTCCAGATATTCGAATAATTCGACGGCAAGGTACTCGCCCAGTCGTTGGTGCCTACCCTGAATTCGTACGTAACCGGCTGTTCGTTGCGCAGCCCCGTCACGGTAAAGTCCAACGCGCCCAGGTCGATGGCTTCGCCCGTATAGACGAGATTGGTGTCGGCGATCGACGCCGTAAAATACGCGTTGGTAACCGTATATTTGGCGCTGACGACGCAAAGGAGATAGTAGTAGAACACGTCTCCCTCATGCTGGTATGTCGTACCTGCATGACCTAGTCCCAAATTGCCAAGTTCGTTGGAAATTTCATGCTGTCCGGACGGTGCCAAAGAGTTTGTTACCGCGCAACTCAAAGAACCGCTTAAAGTGCCTGTGAACAGATTTGTCCAATTGTCCCATCCGGGCCCTTCCTGCAAGCCTCCATAGCTTAGCACGTAGTCAAGCTCCTGCGGTTCGTCGCCGTAGCAGCCGATTTTGGGATTGGCGTATGCGTAGACGAGAAGCGTATTGGCGGGTACCGCCTTGATCGTCGTAATCGTCTGGTAGCGTTGCGAATAGTAAATCGGGATGTCGTTGGTGACGAGCGCCAAGCGCGCGTAGTAGTTGGTGTCGACCGGCGACCACATCGGGAACTGCGCACTGGTCGACATGTCGTCGGGATACAGGGAGCAACGCCCGAGATTGACGACCGTAACGTCTGAATTGGTCAGAATGTTGTACTTTGCCGGATCGATCATCCCCGTGGCCGCCGACATCACCTGGTTCGTATCGCCGGAATAGACAGCATAGAGCTCGACGGTGTCTGGGTCGAGGTTTGCGGTCGTGAGCAGGAAGTCGATGGTTGCCGAGTAGTTCAGGTTCGTCCAGCTAGCCTGGTCGAAGATGACGCGGGGCTTGTCTATCATCTCCAGCACTACGATCTGCTTTGAGAGGAAGTATCTGGTGCCCGATTCGTTGCCGGTGGCAAGCCGCACGTAGTACGAATGGTTGCGATCGAGCCCATCCTCCGCTTCTATTCTAAACTTGCCGGGGTTCGCCTGGCGTCCGGTGCCAAGATCGAGGAAGTTGACCGTACCGCCCGAAGGCGCCGTACTGCCTTCAAGGTCGCTCCTGTTCTCGCTCCAGTAGCAGTATAGCCGCGCATCCTCCGCGAGATCATAAAGATTGTAGCTGATTTCCGCATAGTCCTTGGACGAGTCATTGTCGTCCAGCTTGGGCGTAGCGCCATTCACCTCGACGGCGGCAACTTCGAAGGTGGCGATCTCGTCCGAATACATGTAGGAATTGGCGTCCTTCTTGGCGACGAGGCGCACCCAGTAGGTATAGCCGACGGAAGGCGGTGTGAAGGTGGACACACCGATGCCGATAGTATCGGACACCAGTTTGACCATCTCTCCGTTGCCGTTCGACACATCCTCTTGGCTCACCGTGCTGTAAAGGACGTAAACGTCGTTCGTCTGCGCCTGGATACCCGCCCAGTAGGCGCGGTAGTTGATTTCGGCAAAGCCCTTTTCGGCGGAGTAATCGCAACGCGACATGGTAACTCGCGGCTCCTCGGCGATAGGGTCGCGTCCGTGCGCCTCGTAGGAAATGAGCACCACGCCATCGCCGCCGTCGCCGCCCTTCCAGTAGGTGCTGTCGGTTTCATCGACTTGCGTGCCGCCACTTTTGCCTTTGGCGCTGCCGCCGCCGCCACCAGCTCCAGTATTTTCGACGCCGGAGGTGGCGAGTGTCTCGTTCCTCACGTCCGCCGCATTGCCGCCGATGCCCGATCCGCCACCGCCCGGCTTTGTAAAGTTATCTGTTCCGTCGGCGGCAACTGCCGTTCGGTAGATATATCCACCGCCGCCGCCCGCGCCGTAAAAGAGCGTCTCGCCGGTAATGTCGCTCTCCACGCCCACGCCGCCGGCGCCGCCCGTGGACCATGCATCAAAGGTCGCGCCAAGGCCGATGCGCTTGGCGCCGCCGCCACCACCGGCCGCCACCTTGCCGATCGAACCGCCGGTCATCTGGTCGTTGCCTCTGCCGCCGTCATGCCCGTAATCCAGCCAAACGCCACCAACCTCGTTCGAGATGGCCGCGCCGCCCATCGCGGCATAAGTGCCGCCGCCGCCGGACGCACCATCCGCACCGACATTGAGGGCGGCATTGGATGTGTAGCTGCCGCCGGCGCCGCCGCCAGGAACCATGATCAGCGGGTGCGCTTCGTCGCTTGCAAGCGCGAAATAGGAGTTTTCGCCGTTGCCGCTGCGCGCGCCCAGACTCGTGGCCGCGTTGCCACCCTGCCCGACGTGCACGCGATAGGCCGTATTGGTCTCCACGGGGAACGACTCGCTGTGGTAGAGGCCGCCGCCACCACCACCGCCGCCTACCTTGTAGCCGCCCGCGCCGCCACCGCCCACGACGATGATTTCGACATTGGTCACATAGTCCGGCGTCGTGAAATTGTAAACCCCGGCACGATAGCGGTGAACAAACTTGTCGCCTACGCGCAACAGCTCGCCATCGACCTCGCCCAGCTCCATATTCCCGTTCGTCCGGAACTGTCCGGCATGCTCGCGCGTCTGCCGCTCCTGATCGCCAACATGGTTGACCGCCCGGATGCGGAAGTTGTAGAGCATGTCCTGCTTAAGCCCCGTCACCGGGATCGAGAACGCCGTCCCGGCAACCGCATTGGTCAATAGCTTAGTCCATTCTTCCGGCATCGTTTCGCCGTCCGGCCACAGCCGGTACTCGATCCGGCAGTTGTCCGCGCCGGTTCCGCAGTAAGTAACCTGCCCCGCGAACTGCACGGAGGCATAGCTCACGTCGAGGATGGTATCGGGGAGTCCCTCGCCGCGCTCCCACACGACCACCGGCACCAGCGAATCCTCGCCCTTGCTTACCGTGCCCTTGGTGACAAAGCGGCTCTCCGTGTTCCAATTTTTCGCCTGGAGCGTCGAATCGTATTCCGCCTTGATCCAGTCGGCCGAACGGATACCCTGGGAATAGCGGCATTCGTCCACATAACCGTTGAACGCGCCGGTGCCGTTCTGCTGCCCGCCGATAACGAGATGATGGTAGGCGGCGTTCGCATCGTTCACGACCGGATAGGCAAGACAGAAGTTCGTGATGGTGCTATACTGTTCCTCGCCATTCAGATAGGCATGGAAGAGCCGGTTGGTGCTCCCGTCAAGATTTACGCTGCCGTCGAAAATAAACGTCCAGTAGTTCCATCCTGTAGATGACATCCCGTTTATTCTAAAAAGCTGGAACTTGTTTTTCGCTTCCGATCCGGACCAGACTCGTAGCAACGTGGTGGTATCCTTTTCATCATACTGGATACCCCAGCCTTTGTCCGCGTCTTCCGACTTGCGGCTCACAAGATACGCCCATTTCGCAGGCGCCTCCGCCAACTTGTACCAGCCGGAGTAGGTAAATACGTTGCCCACGCCGGTACGGAGGATATCGTCGTGGTCGAAGGCAACGATGCGCCCGTAGGAGGCGGAGGAGCCGGGTTGTTGGGCTACACGGCGCGCCCCGCCGATTTGGCCGCTGCCATACGCGGTGGATGCGGCGTGGGTCTCGGTCTCGAAATCGTTGGTGGTAGAATCCTTAAGGTGAACGACGCCATCCCCCGGCTCGTTCATGTGCCACACGCCGACATACTGCACAAAGGCGTTGCCCACTTCCGGCAGCGGATCGACGAGCGGGCTACGGTAGCACATCGTGAACTTGGTGCCGTTTTTCATCTCCGGGAGGCGCACCCAGAAAAGCGACATGCCGCTACGGTTCCAGGTGTCGATTTCGTGGGGGATGATATGGCCCTTCTCGTCCACAAAGGCGATATCCTTGCCGTCATAGTGGTAAAAGTCGTCGTAGGTGAACCCGTTGGTATCTTTCTTCCGTACCTCCACCAACACGGGGAAATCCTTCAAGGTTTCCGTCCCCGTATAGCCGGTCACTGTGAATTCCAAATAGCGTTCGAAGTCGTTGGCCACCCAGTAGGCATTGGTACCGTCGTAGAAGTAGTGCGTATATGGCGAGCCGATCACTTCCCCGTCTTCGCCTTTGGTGGTGAAGCTGCCGGCCAGGATATCCGAGCGTTCGTCGTCATCGCCGAGCGCGCTAAGCTCGTAGTTGTAGGTGATTCCTGGAAGGAGATTCGTAATCGCCGCGTTGAAACTATCGTCCAGAACCAAATCTCCGTAAACCGTAGCCCAATCCGCCGGTTTCGTTTCGCCGTCAGCCCATAGCTTAAGCTGGATATCGCAGCTGCTCGCATCGCCCAGCTTCGTAATCGTGCCGCTGGCGACGGCAAAATCAAACGAGATAGTCGAAAAGCCGCGAGCGCCCGATGTCTCGGACCAGACGATGGACAATACATCCTCGGTCGTAAACTCGCCGGATGTTTCAGGATCTTCACCTGCACCGTCAGCCTTGAGCTTATACCTGTAAGTAGTCAACTTGGTCAAACCCGAGACGTTAACGGCAAACGAATCGCTCGTTGCCAGGCCATTCGTGAGAGTAGTCCAGCCCTCCGGCTCCGATCCGTCCGCCAGCCAGATTTTGTACTCGATGTCGCATGAAGCCGTCTCGCCGGCATTAAGCACCGTTCCGCCAAACACGACGGAATCGTGCCTTATCTCCAATACGCCAGGTGTTTCACCCGCCGCGTTCGCCCACTCGACTGCAAGGACTTCAGGAGTTGCCAAAACCACGAAACTCGAATTGGTAACCATTTCGTAGTCGGCCTTGATCCAATCGGTGCTCACGATGCCGGGCCTGAGACGAATCTCGTCCATATCGCCATTCAAGCGGCGACCTTTTTTCGTCGCAGGGCTATCGCCATACTCATCCTGCGTAGAACAACCGATACCGATATTGGCGTTTTCCGCTAAATTCACATGATATGGGAAAGTCTTGGATTCGACAAAGGCGCCATTAATGTATAAGTCATACGCTGCAACTCCCCCATTTGTTTCATCCTTCCAGATAACATCAACCTTTTTCCAAGTACGCGGATTGCTGGTTTTCTCAGACAATCTCGTTCCTACGCCAGCGTCCGTCAGCACACTTTCGCCAAGTGCATGTGCGTCTTTATCGCCGCCCGTTTTGTCGACACCGCCGGAGAACATACGGATCCTGGATGGTGGATTGCCATCATGAAATTGCATGCCCCATGAGTAGCCGTAGTCGCCTTTACGGCGACCGAGCAAATATGAATACGACACCGTCCCTTGGGCGCGCACCCAGAAGGAGGCGTGGAAATCTGTGCCAAGAGAGTCGGCGACAGCCTTCTTGTCGGCATCGGAGTTTACATCAACAATAATGCCAGGCGCATGATTGTTGTCTTTCGCAATACGTCGAGCACGTCCAATTGCGCCATTATTCTCGTTGACACCTTCACCGGCTGTAGTCGTACCATCAAGTCCGTTGGGTGAAGAATCTGCTATCGGGTCGCTGGTACCTGTTTCCCTCATGTGCCAAACGCCAACATAGTCGCTCCAAGGGTTGGGGTTCTCGACCGTGGATTCGGATTGTGCATCAGTCAAGCGGTAGCACATATAGAACTTCGTGCCTTGCGTCATGCTGGGCAGCTTGACCCATACGAGCGAAGTGCCGCTCGTGGTCCAAGTATCGACTTCGGATGCGAGCTTGGTGCCATCCTCGGCAAAGAACGCCAAATCGCCGCCCTTTGAGGAGCGCAGGCGGGAATACTCGAAATCGCCCAGGCTCGTGCTGATGTTGACCAGCACCGGGAAGTCGGTTAGCGTCGTCGCTCCGGTGTAGCCCGCGACCTGCAACTTGTTGGTGTAGACGAAGTCCGCCATCGTCAGCGAATCGACGGCTTTGGCGCCGAGGGCGGCGAGGGCGAGAACGATAGCTAATATGAACTTCTTCATTTCATTTCTCTGCCCGTATAACCTTGAAAAAGCGACAACTGTCCTTTTCGCCCGCCTTGATCTCGATGACGCCGCCTCCGTCCACCACCTCGGCCGACGTGTCGGCCTGCATCTCCTGGAGCGTCTTGCCGGACGAAATCGTATAGGTAAGGTAGGGTACGGTGCCGTCGACCTCCAGCACCACCTTGCCGTCGACAAAATCGATCGCGGTGATCTTGGGCGATTCGAGATCGGCCGGCACTGCGGATACGGTGCCCGTCCTGATCCCGCGCCTCGGACCCTTGCGCACCTTTGCGGCCGCGGCATGCGCCTTAGCGGCAGAACTCGCCGACTCGAGCGTCACCCCGCTCTCCACGACGCCCCAGCGGTTGATGCGCTTAGGGATCCCGCCGACGACCCCAGCGGGGACGCCGCGAGCGTCGCGCGTATCCACAAGACAAACCGACCACTCGCCGCCTGAAAGTTCGGCATAGGTGGCGGCGGGAACCTGAAAGATCGTCTCGGGGCACCTGCCGCCCTTCGCGAGCGGCGCGGCGAGAATCAGTCGGTCGCTCTCGTTGGCCGGCGTGCCGTCCGCGTTGAAGCCGGCAAAGCTCTCGCCCGCGGGCGACCAGACGAGCGCATAGCATTCGCCATCCGCGACCAGCCGGTTGTCGGCATAATGGTCCGGTCCAGGCGTCGAAAAACGCAGAATCGCGTCATCGATGCCGGCGTGCACGCTGGCGACAGCAAAGCAGCTTGCCCAAAAAAGCGAAAAATTACGCCACTTTAGATTGCGTATTTTCATTCCATGTTTTGCCGGGGGTTTGGGGCGAACCATAGACTTGCGTCTATTTGGTATCGTAGCGGTAGCGCCCTCGGTTTTTATTCTTTCGCTGTGTATTTTATCATATTTTTTTTTTTTCCTGTCAACATGGCGAAATCCGCCGCCTACCCCATTTGTGTTAACTTCGTTTTGTGAACTCTCAAACTATCAAACCACCCCGAAACCCTCCCAAGCCGTTATCGACAAAGTGCGCACTCTTCGCAAAAAGACTACGCAGTAAATCCCCAAAGACTACGCAGTCGAACCGGATTTACTACGCAGTCGAGCATGATTTACTACGCAGTCAAGCATGATTTGCTACGCAGTCTAACCCGCCGGACTACGAAGTCAAGAGACCCAGACTATCAAATCTTTGCCGCGAGGCCCTTGGGAGTGAGGCGGTATTTCTGCGTGGGCGAGCGAGGGGAATTCGGCTGCGTCATCTCGACGAGGCAGAGTTTAATTGACGGAGTGAGATACTTCTCCAAGAAATTACGCCGCCCAACAAGTTTAAGCGCCACCATCATCTCCAATACCGACATTTCACCATTAAGCACCTTCAAAAGCCGCGCAACACCCTTTGGCAACGCATTCGCCACTTGCCCCCTTACTTGTTCCCCTACTTGTTTCCCTACTTGTTCCCTTTCCGCAGGAACAAGCGACTCCGGCTCGTCATTTAGTCCAATGAGCAGATATCTGCTCTTCAATTCGTTATTCTCCCCAAGCAACAGATTGGCGAAGAACCGTTCAAGGTAGACAAGCGTCGGATGGACTCCATTAGGGATGTTGGTATAGTTGGCCCTTACAAGTGCGTTCCGGAAATAGTAGGAGTTGTCAGCAAAAGTATCGTTCTCAACGGCGTAGCCAAGCGACCTCAAATACTTGACCGCAAAGACGGCCGTTGTACGCGTATTACCCTCGCCGAATGCGTGAATCTGCCAGACATCAGCTATAAACCTAGAAAAGTGCAATATGGTTTCTTTTGGCGAGAGTCCTCTGTAGTTGAAGTTGCGCTCGCGCTCGAACTCGTACTCGAGCGTCGCGACGATAACATCTGCGCTTTCATAACGCACCGTATCCTTCTTCAGCACCCATTCGCTTTTGGTGATGTTATAATCGCGAATCGTCCCGGCATGCTTGTAGATACCCGCGAAAAGCTTGCGATGGATGGCAACATACGATGCGGGCGAAAACGAGAATGTGGGTTCGGCGAGGATGCTGGCAATGCGCTGCGAAACGATGTCCGCCTCGTCGGTGCGCGTTTTTGCGGCTTCCTCGCGAACCGCCTTGGACTTGTAGTATTCGCCGATTATCTCGCCCGCTTCGGCAATGGTAATCTCGCCCTCGATATTGCGCCTGGCGGTCTCCACAAGATACGCCGATGGCGTCAAGCCATCGACTTTCTGAAGCCCAATCGCCGCCCGCCAGATTCCGGCAAGCTCGGCTTTCTTGGGCTCCTTCGCCCGCAGATACTCGGAGAGATCGTCTGCTTGGGGCGACTGCAATTCGGTATTCCGTGTTTCTTTCTTCACTACCATGTATTGTACCATATTTTCGTCAAAATTGCAATACTTGGAAGAAAAACGGTTTGTCATCCCCTTAGGATAAAACATGAAAAAGGGGGTTGTGTTGGGGCGCAATATATGATATAATACGCACCAATATTTCCGCGATGAAGGGTTTTTCGCGGAGAAAACACAAGCAAGTTGGAAAACTAAAGGCACAAAAGCAATGAAGATCAAAGCGAAGAAGTGCGCCGCTTGCGCGACCGAGAAGGTCGTCGCCAAGAAGGC
>JBGURT010000073.1:0-16326 GCA_045132115.1 Kiritimatiellia bacterium | reverse complement strand
ACGCTCCTCAACGTCCTCGGCAACTCGCGCGTCGAGCAAGTCGATTTCGTGGGCGACTCCGCGACCTTCAACAATAAATTCGTCCGCTTCCCGAAGGTCTACGTGAAGACCACCAAGGAGACGCTGACGACCCCGGTCATGGACGCGAACAACGAGCAGACCTCCACCCGCTCTACGGAGTTCATCTGCCGCTGGTTCTGCAACACCGCGGCCGACGCAGACTATCATCTCCATTCGGCCTTCTGCCGCTTCGAGCGCTCCGGCTCCGATTACACGATCCGCGAGCTCGACTATTGCTGGATCGCCCGCTACCCGATTCAACACCAATCACTCACGTGCGGCGGCGTCTCGCGTGCGATCGCCGTCTCCCGCTCCGATTCCTCGCAAGAGATCGGCAACACGCGCGCCGGCTTCCTCGACCGCTGCAGGGCCATCAACCACGCGCAGCTCAAGTTCTTCGCGCCCGGAGAGACGACAACGCCATACCTCACGGTCGCGGCCGACGCCGACGCCCGCGCCGCCGGCATGATCGACCTTCAGGCGCTCTCGCTCGTCGAAGATCTCGCGTTCCTGCTCTTTGGCGTGAATTCCCAATCCGGGCTGCGCGGCGTTTCCGTCGATACGACCGACGCGAAGGATCAGCAGAAGAACGGCAAGAGCGACCACGTGGAAGCACTCGGCATCAAGCTGGGCGGCATCGACCCCACGAGCGCCGCGTATAATTTCAACTTCCTCGGCATCGAAGGTGGCACGTGGAGCGCGCCCGGCTGCATGTTCCCCAACCTCACCTCGTTCATGGAGCGCGTCACGACGACCGACGCCGAAGGCACCGTCACCTCCACGACCCGCAACCGCTACGTCGTGGCGATGGACAAGCTCGACTACGATCCGGCGACCGGAACGCTCGAGGACCTTCTGGCGGCGGGCTATCGGTATGTGGCGTTCAACATCGGCGGCACGACGCGCGTGGGCATGGACAATACGCACGTAATGCGCGACGCCAAAATCTTTTCGGCCGACAAAGCCGGCCAACAGAACATCAACTATGCCGGCGTGGATGGCCACTGGCAAGGCGGCGCGCCCGCGGCCATCGCGACCTACTCGGCGAGTGCGACGTATGCAGTCGGCGCCCGCGCGATCTATTCCGGGAAGCTCTACGAGTGCACCACGGCCGTGGAGACGGCCGAGGCCTTCGACTCCGAAAAGTGGACGGTGCTCCCGAACGAAACGATCACCGCCCGCTCCGCGTACATGGTCGCTCGCGGGGTCTACCGCAGCTTCGGGTCCGGCCTGGGCGCCGTGTCCTTGTCCGCGTACGGCGGTCTCGCGTCCTCGGTCGGCTACAACTGGCGGTCGCGCGTCTTTCTTCAACCTATCCCGGCGGGCGAGTGACGAACGAGCCCGCAAAACCGACAACCACAAACGAAAGGAAAAAGATTTAGAATGAGAAAGGGGGATAAGCCGTATATGTCAAGTCGGTAGTAGTCCGCCGCCGGGTTTGGCTGGTCGCTCGCGGGAACAACCGCAGCAACGGGTCCAACCTGGGCGCCGTGTACTTGTACGCGAACAACGGTCTCGCGAACTCGAACGGCAACAACTGGCGGTCGCGCGTCATCCGGCCAACAAGGGCAAAGATCTATGAGACACTACCGTAGCAATACAGGGAGAACAGCCCGACTGACTGAACCTGAAACACCACACAAAGGGGTCGGCAGATCTCAGGGCGCGAAGCCGTCGTGCCTTGCGCCCGGAGAAGCCCCGGTGAAACAAGCCCATGGAAACGCGGCTAGTAGCGCGGCGACGAAAGCCGCCGCGTCGAAAAGCGCGAGGGCTAAGGAAGACAGGCGAAAGTGAAGCGGTTTGGCTACCTCTACGAAAGAGTGCTCACGCCCGAGAACATCGAGGCGGCATGGATGGCCTACAACAAGAACCGGCCGGTCGCAAAGCGCGTCAAGTACGACGCGGCGCGGGCGGCGGAAATCCTCGACGCGATGACGCGCGACTTCGCCGGCGTGATCGGCAAGCCGCGCGTCAAGTACATCTACGAGGGCGGCAAGCGCCGCCGGTTGCAAATCCCGTCGTTCCGCGCGTCCATCGCCATGCTCGCGGTCTGGAACGTATGCGGCGGCTATGTGGAGCGGCGCATCCACCCGATGAGCTTCGCGTCGCGCAAAGGCAAGGGCGGCCACCTGATGGCGAAGAAGGTGCGCCGATTCGTGCGCACGCACAAGGACGGCGACGCCCGGTACTGCCTCTACTTCGACATCCGCAAATTCTACGAGCACATCGACCGGCGCATCGTGATGGACCGCCTCGCGACCGTCTTCAAGGACCGGAAGATCCTCGACATGTTCCGCGTCATTCTCTATTCCACCGATCGCGGCCTTTCGATCGGCTACCCTTTCTCGCATTCGCTCGCCAATTTCTTTCTCTCGCCGCTCTACTACCTGCTCCGCTCGATCAAGGCTGTCGCGCGGGTCTACGTGTACATGGACAACTGGAACATTTTCTCGCGCTGGAAGAAGCCGCTGCACCGGGCGATCGCAAGCGCGAAGCGCTGGCTCGGCGGCGTGGGCTGCGCGGTCAAGCACGACTGGCAAATATTCGCGACGCGCACGCGGGCCGTCAGGCTTTGCGGGCTCTACATTTTCGCCCGGCAAGCCGACAAACTTTCGCCGCGCCTCTGGCGCCGCACGCTCGCGCAATTCCGGCGCCTCGCCGACGACTGGCGCAAAGCCGACTACCTGGGCATGGTGTCGCGCCTCGGCTGGCTCGATCTCATCGGCGCCCGCTTTCATCCCGCATTTCAAATAAAAGGAGGATATATATGGACCTGAAAGTCTACTCGAAACTCAAACTCGTCAACGCGCTCAACTCGCGCGGCCTGTATTTCAAGCTGCGCGATTTTCTGCAGAACACCGCCGGCGGCCTCTACTGGGACCTGTTCACGATGGCGCAGGACATCCGGAGCGACAATCCGCAATTCTCAGCCTTCCTGCCGCAGGTGCAGGCGGCGCTGGAAATCTCCGGCGACGAGGCGATGGCGATACTCGCGGAATGCGAGGCGTAGTGATGGGCGACAACGACAGGGAGATATTCGATCGGCTGCGCAGCTCGATTGGACAGAAGGCGGCGCGGAAGGACACGAAGAACCTTGCGAAGCTGCGGAAGGACTTGGAGAAGTACCGCGACAAGGCTCCGACCGAGGGCTTTGCGGAACTGTGCAACGCGCTTCTTGAAATGCTGCCGGAGGGGGAATAAATGTGCATGAGAAATTCAGAAGAGGGCTGCGTACTTGCCGCGCAGCAGAACGAGCTGAAGGGGCGCGTGACCGTGCTTGAACGCGAAGTCGCCAACATCCGCGCCGAGACACAGGCGGGGTTCAAGCAGGGCGCGGAAACCATGCGGGAGATCAACACGTCCGTCGCGAACCTTGCGCACGACTTCGGGCAGCGGTTCAACAACATCGAGGCAACCGTTGTTTCGGAGAAGGTGGAATGGGGCAAGACGCTTCGAAAGATTGCGCTATGGTCTGCGATGGTGCTTCTTTCGGGCTGTGCCGTCGCAATGGGCGTGACGATATACAAAAACTTCTTCAAGTGATTTGGCTTGCGGCACGGTGCTGCAGGCGGAACAGAAAGGAAAACAAGCATGAACTGGACGATGGTGAAATTGGGGTTCAAGTGGATGTTCGGCGGCAAGGAGGCCGTGCTGGACTATGTGCTGGACTTGGCGAACGGATTTGCGGTGGGGCTGAACGACCCCGTCAAGGCGCGGGCGAAGTCCACGCTCGAAGCGGCGGAAAAGGCGCTTGCCGTATTGGAGGCGGGCGCGAAGTGGTGTCCCGCGAAATGGCGCGAAGACTACGCGGTCACGGTGGCGGCGTTCAAGGCGCTCTGCGATGCTGTGCAGGACTTGCAACTCACGCCGGACGAAGTTCGGAAGGTGTCCGAGGCGTTCCGCCTCGCCTACAGCGAGTGGAGGACTTGATGATGCGATATGTCATCCGCTTGTTGTTCGCCCGGTTCGAGCGCGAGGATTGGTTGTATCTGCTTGCGCTCCTGGGGCTTTGCGCACTGGCGTTTGCGCCGATCGCGGGGTGCGCGTCCTACAAGGGCGGCAAGGTCGTAGACGGTACCAATATCGAGATCGGGATGACAATTCCCGGCACGGAGTTGAGCTTGAACTTCCTCGCTTACACGGGGGGGATCAAGGTTGCGGGCAACGACCGGACCGCGATTATCGTGACGAACTCCGTCGCGGAGATCAACTCCTATTTCGGCGTTGTCACGACCTCCCGCTCCTCCACCACCCACGCCACCATCTCGCCCTCTAATGCGCAACCCAACCCCTAGTCTTGCACTCGCGACCAAATCGCCCCGAGCTCACGGCTCGCATACTACTACCCCGCTCAAGCCGGTTTTTACTTTCCCCGCCGCCCGCCGCGCGGCCTTGAAAAAATCTTAAAATAGTGCTTGACTTTCTGCCGGAAAATGCCGAACACAACCCCTTGACAGGCGGGGACGATTTATGATATAATTTCCTTGTCGCCCGTAAAAGGGCGTGAATTGAAACATCAATTCAAATCACCGCGTGTGATAAGATGCCCCCGGTTGGCGAAAGCCTTCCGGGGATTTTTTCAATTCCTCTTTCATTCGCTTGCGATCCTCCTCAATCTTCTGCCAATCTCGCTCGGTAAGCGTCATCCGCTTGTTCGCCCGGTGACACGACGCCACCGACTGCGCGACCTCGCGCACCGCGAGGTACGAGCACCAAGAGATCACCGCCGCGATTGCGATCGGCTTTATCACCTCAACCATCAACCATTTCATTTCTTTTTCCTCCTTTGTTTGATTACCCCAAAGCCTCTACCGCATCTCGCGCAGCCGCGATAATTTCGTCTTCTGCCGCCTCGAAAGAATACCGGTCTGTCACCCGCGCACCTTGCGAATGCCCCAAAACCGCACTTGCCGCCGCCAGCCCAAATCTTCGTCTCACCTCTGTTGCGAACGAATGCCTCAATTGATTTGCGCTCCATACCGCGATCCCCGCCCTCTCGCAAGCCGCGCGGATCGTCCGCGAGTATGTCGCCGTGTTCCAGCACGGTCCGGGTTTTCTGACTGCGTGCGGATCTGCGCGGCTGAATTTCTCGTTGCGGCACGGGTAGAATGGGCTTGTGCGCTTGGCTCTCAACTCTGCGATTCTCTCCACGGTCGCCATTATCGGCGAAAACGGATATTCGCCGTCCCGGTGCCGCTCCAATATCGCTCGCGCCCGCGGCCCGATAAGTACCACGCGCACTTGATCGCGCCATTCGTTTTTGTGGTGGCGCGGCCTGTATACCCACGGCGTCTGGCTCTCGTCGATGTCCGCCCATCGCATTTGGCATATTTCGCCGGGCCGCATACCTGTGAGCCGGTGCACATCCACCATGTCCGCCGTGTTTGGCATCATGCAGGCTTGCGCCGCCTCTATATGCTCCGTGCTCGCTGCGTGCACGCGCCGCCCCTCCTGCGCCTCCGTCCGTCCGCGTTTCAAGGGCATGAGCGCCGCCATCTCCGCCTTTGTCGTCGCATTGATAAGCCCCTCGTCGAACGCCCAAGGCATCATCCTGTTTGTGATTATGCGTGTGTACTTGTTGCACGTGTTGCGCGTGTACCCGTGCCGGACGAACGCCTCGCGCACCCGCACGAGGTCTGTGTGCTTTAACTCGCCCACGGCCAACGCACCGAACATCTCGCGCAATATTCTCGTTGCGCACGTGCAAGCGCTCGCCTCGCCGCTCCCTTTATAGTATTCGTCCACATGCCGCGCGTATGCGTCGCAAAGGTCGCTCACGCTGCACCCTGGCGCCTCGCGCCTCTCGCGTCTCGCCGCCGCCTCCCATATCCGGTGCGCTGCCGCCAACGCCATTTCTCGTGGCCGGTCGCCGCGCATCGCGTGCGTGGCCCCCGGTGCGCAAAGCCCATGCTTGCGCCGCTCTTTCTCGCCCGGCAACCGCGTTTCAAATACCCAATACCCGTTGTTCACGTATACCGAGCCGCGCATTTGCCTGCAATCGTTCCTTTTCATCTCATGTGCCCCAAAGTGCCCCAAAGCCGGAACATCGCCCCGGAGCCAATTTGCGTTTTGCACGGTTGCAATCGTGCGCCTCACCCAATAAATACAAGCCTATCCTAAATCTCGGGAATGGTCGGAGCGGAGGGATTTGAACCCTCGACCTTTTGCTCCCGAAGCAAACGCGCTACCAGACTGCGCTACGCTCCGAACGGATAAAGTGGGTGTATTATATCATATTGCGGCTGTGAAAGTCAAGCCGTTATATGGACAATTTCGGGAGCGGGAGCGCCATTTGGCAATATCCATCTTGTATGGCTCGCCAACCTTCACGACCGTCGGCGCAAGCGCGGCCGGCAAATTGCGCACGATGCGGCGCGGCATGTCCCACCACGCTCTCGCCCAGGCGTCTACGTCCATGCCTTCTTCCTCGACCATGATCTTCCAGGTCATGGGGATGGCCGCTTCAAGGCCGATAATGCCGTTGGCGCTTTTGAGGAAGCCCTTGTCCTTGGTCGCGGCCGGATGCGGCGCATGGTCGGTCGCGAACATCAAGACCCCTTCCTTCACGGCTTTGCGCAGTTCGGCGCGGTCGTCGTTGTCTCCCAAGGGCGGCGCCATCTTGAAGTTCGCATCGTCTTCGGCAAGTTCCTCGCAAGAGAACGCAAGATGATGCGGAGTGGCTTCGGCCGTGACGTGGAGGCCTTCGCGTTGGGCGTTGCGGACAAGTTCCACGCCGCGCGCGGTGGAGATATGCTGGATGTGCAGTGCGCAGCCGGTGTCGCGGCAAAGGCTCAAGTCGCGTTCGATGGCGATGGTTTCGGTCTCGGGCTTGATTACCGGGAGGTTTAGGCGCCGCGCGAGGTCGCAATCGCGGATTACGCCGCCCGCCTGGACCTTGGGGTCCATCGCATGTTCGCAAATGCACATCCCGAGTCCGGCGGCGGTTTTCATCGCTTCCAGCATCACCTTGTCATCCGCGACATACGAGCCGTCGTCGGTGAAGAACGCGCAACCTGCCGCCGCGAGCGAGCGCATATCCGAAACCTCCCTGCCCAAGCGCCCTTTCGTGATGCAGGCGGAAGGCACGATCTTCACCGGATAGTCGCCCTCGCGCTGACGCCGTATCCAGTCGGGGCTGTCGCCGGCAGGGTTGGTGTTGGGCATGGTGACGACGGCGGCAAAACCGCCGGCGGCCGCCGCAGCCGCGCCCGACGCGGTGTCTTCGGCCTCGGTCATCCCGGGATCGCGGAAATGCACGTGGACATCTATAAATCCGGGGAAAGAATACGTCTTCACCTCGCAAGCCCCTTTCCTTTGCACGCGCCGACTATCTCCACAAAGAGCATTTCGCCGGCGCCGACCGCACCGCCCACGACCCGCTCGCGCAAATTGAGAAAACGGAATCTCGCCGAGCGCAATTCGTTGCGCCGCCATTTCTTCAGCGCTTCGGACATCTTCCGCGCCTGCCAGGGCGAAAGCGAATCCTTTATCTGATCGAAGTCCAGCATCTGACGGAGCGTGCGCTCGATGGTCGTCAAGATCGGGACCGGGAAGCCGCTGTCGTCCTTGAAATTCATGGCGGCGGCAAGCGCCTCGTCGGCGTTGCGTCGCATTACGGCATCGGCCACGGCCCACATCTCCGGCTCCGTCCCCGGCCCTGCGCTCGTTATGGCGGCAATGTCGTCTTTCGTTATCGTCGTGCGCTCTGAGCCAAGATAATCGCGCAGCTTGCACACCTCCGACATTATCGCGCGCGACGAAACGCCGACCTTAGCGCAAAACAGATCCACGACGCCATAATCGAACTTGAGCCCCATTTCGCTCGCGCAGTCCGACGCGAACACGGCGGCGTTCTTGGCCGCTTCCCAGGTTTTCGCCGTCTCGAAGAATTTCACGTCCGCCACGGACTGGAGAGTCTTCGCGAAGATCGAAGTCTTGAGGAGCCGTGGCGCGGTGATGACCAGCCTCACCGAATCTCCGGGAGGATTTGCGGCTATGGCCCTGGCGAGATCCTCCAGCGCGAGCTTCACCTCCTCGGATGTTTTGTCGGCGTCGTCCTTTTTGCCGCCCGGAAGAAACCCTGCATTGCGCCACCACACGGCGCGGGAAGGATCGAAAAGCGATTCCGCAAAAGCCTCGGTGCGGACCCGGGAGATGTCGGCAAGCTGCAAGGCGGCGTTGACGGAAGTCGCGGAATCTATTTCGTCCACCGGCAGATCGCCGATCGCGGCGCGCGCGGCGCGCTCAACGAGATAGTCGTCTTCACCTGCGATAAGATGCACGCTCATACGCCAAAAGCCCCAACCCGAACAGGAACATGGCGATCGAAATCGCCTGGGAAATCGAAAACGGCCCGATCGCCGCGCGAGGATCGCCGCGCAGATATTCGAGCGCGAACCGGATCACCGCGTAAAGCATGAAATACAGGCCTGCCGTATAGCGACGATAGCGCCGGTAGACGAAGAACAGAAGCGCGAAAAGCGCGAAAAGCGCCGCAGCCTCGAAAAGCTGGGTGGGGAGGACCGGGAGTTGTTTGCCGCCGTCCATGCAATATTGCGGAGAGCCGACCGGAAATACGACCGCGAGCGGCGAATCCGACACCTTGCCGTAGCAGCAGCCGTAGCAAAAACAGCCGATGCGCCCGAAGGCGTGCGCGAGCGGCACGACCACCGTACCGAGATTGCCCACTTCAAGGGGATTCTGCCGCCGCCAAAAGCACCAGCCGAAGAACACGAGCGTCGCGAGAACGAGGCCGCCGTAGAACATTAGTCCGCCGCGAAACACGTAAAGCGCCGATATCGGGTCGGCGGCAAACTCGCTTTGCCAATGCTCGATCACGTAGCTCGCGCGCGAACCGACGATACCGGAAAGAACGAGCGCCACCGCGAGATTGCCAAGGTCCTTGCGATCGAATGCGCGCTCCAAGACCGCGCAAGCGAGGAAGAACCCGATCGCAATCATCAAGCCGTACGTGTGAAGAAACGGCAGCCCCAAGACGTTAGGATACATATTCCCTTCCAGATGAAAAGCGCAACGCTCACGTAAACCCCACCGACGCGAACGACCAGAATGTTCCAAAGTTGAGCAAAATCAAACGGCGTCACCGAAGCGAGGAAAACGAGCATCAGCGCGATGTTGGCGATGAAGATGAACGTCCAGCTGAAGACGCGGCCGTAAAGCTTGACGTCCGGCTGGCGCTGGGTGAGCGTCTGCAAGGTGAACAGCACATGGAACGCCCAGGTAAAGCCGATCAAGAACATCCAAAGCGGCAAAAACGGCAACGGACGCAAGAAGGCATAAGTGACGAGCGCCACGATTATCACCAAAAACGTATAGAACGGGAAGAAGTACGGCGCAAGCGTGATGAGAAAATTAGACTTCGAGAGCTGGACGCTGCCGCCAGAAGCCCCGACCTTGATATTCGAGGGCACCGCGCCGAACACAAGGCCCCAGAGCGCATGGGTAAGCTCGTGCCCGAAGACATAGGTGCGGATCGGGTGGGAAATCGTGGACCAGCAAAGCGCGAATGCGGCGATGCCGCCCAAAAGGCTCATGGCCTCCACCGAAAACGCAGACTCCGTGCCGCTGGCATACAATACGGCATCTATGAACGAGCGGAAAAATCCCCAGCAGGCCGGCAGCATGGCGATTCCCAAAAGAAGCCGCGCGAAATTGGCCATGCCCTTACTCCTCGAAAACAAAAACGAGCTCGCCGGGGTAGACGCGGTTGTTCTCGCGCGCTATCTTTTCGACGAAATCGGGGTCGATCCTGAAACGGCGCTGATAATCGTTGAGTTTGGCGATTTCCTTTCGCTTGAGCTCGATCTTCTCGGAGATTCTGTCGCTCTCGAGCTTGAGCTCCTGGGATTGGACATACGGTGTATAGGCACAAATAATCCCGCCCGTGAAGATTACCAATCCGGCAGTCCACACGGCGTATTTGAAAACCTTTTCGCCAAAATCCTCAAACATACGGGAATATTATACCAAAAATCGCCAGGAAAGACAAGTAGGGAAAGGGAACGGGGGCTATTTTATTATGCCGGCGCAAAGGAGGCGGTCGGAATCGTAGAAAACCGCGCTTTGGCCAGGAGCGATACCGGCAATTCCGTCCGGGAAAGAAGCATGGAGCAGCTCGTGCCCTTCGCCATCTCTCGCGACACGAAGCGTGACGCCCCCACGCGGCTTGCCGCCGCTCCGCACCTTCACGGAGCACGGGATCTCTTCGCCGTCCTTTAGCGGAGCGATCGAAACCCAATTGACGTTGCCGGCGACGAGCGACGTCTTTTTGACGTCGTTCTCGAAGCCCACAATGACTTCGTTGCGGCAAGCATTCAGGTCCACTACGTAATACGGAGTGCCGCCACCGATTCCAAGTCCCTTGCGCTGGCCCACGGTGTAATGCCAAAATCCGCTGTGGGTGCCGATTTTGCGTCCGTCCAAGGTCACGATATCGCCCGGTTTGTCTTCCGCGCCCAAAAGTTCGGCAATGTCGCCAGAATAAAAGTCCTGGCTATCCGGTTTGTCGGCCATGGAGAGGTTGTGGCGCTGTGCGATTTCGCGCACTTCGCGTTTGGTGAGATCTCCCATCGGGAAGATGTGCCTCGCGAGCTGCTCCTGCGTCAGCCGACAAAGAAAATACGACTGGTCCTTGGCCTCGTCTACCGCGCGCAGCAGCTCATAACGCCCTGACGCCTCGTCGAACTTCACCCTCGCGTAGTGCCCGGTCGCAAACTTGTCGAATTCAAGGCCCGACTTTTTCGCCAACTCCGGCAACAGCCCGAATTTCATCAGCCGGTTGCAGAAAACGCAAGGATTGGGCGTCTCTCCGGCAAGGTAGGTGCGACGGAAATAGGCGATGATATCGCGATCGTACTCTTCGCTGCAATCGAACACGCGGTATTCGATACCAAGCTGACCGGCGAGCGACCTGGCCGATTCGATATCCGCCTCTTCGCCCTTCCCGAAGCAGGCATCGCGTTCGCCGCCGCGATACTTGCCGTTCCAGAGCTTCATGGTGATGCCCGCCACATCGTGGCCTTGCTCCTTGAGCAAAAGCGCGCTCACGGAAGAATCCACGCCACCCGACAACCCGATCGCAATCTTCATCCCAGCGCCCCCGTAAGGCGCGAAAGCGCGCCAAGATACCAGACGATAATCGGCTCGCCGGCAAAGAGAAAGACGAGATGCGCGAGACAAATGTAAGGACCGAACGGAATCTCGAAGCGGCGCTTGAGTTTGCCGCCGAGCGCCATCGCCGCGACTCCGCCGCAAATTCCGGCAAGGCACCCGACGATAAGCACGAAAAGAACCGCCACGGGTCCGGATATCGCGCCCACCGCGCCCATCAAGATGACATCTCCCATACCCATCGCCTCTTGACCGAACAGCTTGCCGCCAGCGACTCTCGCAAGATACATCGCCCCGAATCCAAGCGCCAGCCCCGAAACCCCGAGAAACAGCGGCGCGAAGGAATGCGCGAGAAGCGCAAAAACCGCATTCAGGAGAAGACCGTAGACGATGCCGCCAACGGTGACGAAATCCGGCAAAAGATGGTGGTCGAAATCGATCATCGACCCAACGATCATAAGCGCGAACCACGGCCACAAGACCGTCCCCCAAGGGCCGCCAAGCCGCGCCCAGGCGGCGGCGAAGAGAATTCCGCCCAGGGCTTCAACGAGAATATAGCGCGGCGAAATGCGCGTCTTGCAGGACGCACAGCGTCCGCGCAGGGCAAGATAAGAGAGGATCGGGATATTCTGGTACCAGCGGATCGGCGCGGAGCACTTGGGGCAATGCGACGGCGGACGCACGATGCTCTCGCCGCGCGGAACGCGCCAAATGACGACGTTCAGGAAACTCGCGATGACCGCCCCGAAACAGAACGACCAGAAAAGGAAGATGTTATTCAGACTTGAGTTCACGCGTCATCATCCGCGCAAGCGCGTCCTTGACATCGAAATCTCCGTAGCACGCCTGATAGACCATTTCGGAAATCGGCATTTCGATCCCGAGCTTGGCCGCGGTTTCGTGCACGACCTTGGAGTTCCATACGCCCTCCGCGACCATCTGCATGGAAGCAAGAATGTCGCCGATCTTCTCGCCTTTCCCGAGACGCTCGCCAACCGAATGGTTGCGGCTGTGGCGCGAGGTGCAGGTAACGATCAAGTCTCCGATTCCGGCGAGACCGCTCAAGGTCTCGCTCTTGCCGCCGTAGGCGAGGACGAAGCGTTTCAATTCCACGAGACTGCGGGTTATGATCGCCGCACGGGTGTTGTCGCCAAATCCCATGCCGTCGGAGCTGCCTACGGCAATGGCGATAACATTCTTGACGCAGCCTCCGATTTCCACGCCCACCGGATCATCGGACGTATATACGCGGAACTTGGGGCCGCTCCAGATTTCCTGGACTTTCTTGGCCTTTCCGGAATCGCGGCACGCGGCGACAATCGCAGTGGGGATGCCGCGCGAGACTTCTTCGGCATGGGTCGGTCCCGCGAGCGCGACCACATCCTTGACGCCAAGAATTTCCTCCGCGAGTTCGGTCATGCGCTTGTGCGTAGCCTCGCAAAGTCCCTTCGTGAGCGACACGACCAGCTGGTCTGGCCGGATCAAACCCTTGAATCCTTCCGCGACCGAAGCGAAGAACTTGCTGGGGCTTGCCAGCACCACGACATCCGCCGCCGCGGCCATGGCGCGGTCGTTCACGAGCTTCAGTTCCGGCGGCAGTTTCACGCCCTTCAAAAACTTGAAATTCTCGCCCTTTTCGCGCATCTCGGCCGTATAGTCCGGAAACGCGCCCCAAAGCGCAACCTCGTGTCCATAGCCTGCAAGCAGTATTGCGTTGGCCGTGCCCCAGCCGCCGTCGCCGATCACGAATATCTTCATATCAAATGCCCCATTTTCGCTTTTTTCGTTTCGAGGTATTTAGAATCGAAAGGATTGGCCGGGATCACGATCGGGACGCGTTCGACGATCGTTATGCCATAGCCGTCCAGTCCCGCGACCTTGCAAGGATTGTTCGTGAGCAGCCTCACCTTCGAGATTCCTAGATCTGCAAGCATCTGCGCACCCTCGCCATAATCGCGCAAATCCGGCGCGAATCCAAGCGCCACGTTCGCTTCCACCGTATCAAGCCCCTCTTCCTGCTTGCGATAGGCGTGGAGTTTGTTTTCAAGCCCTATTCCGCGCCCTTCCTGGCGCATGTAGAGGACGGCTCCGCGCCCTTCGCGCTCGACCATCTCCATTGCCGTGTGGAGCTGCGGCCCGCAGTCGCAACGCTCGGAACCCAGGACGTCGCCCGTAAAACATTCACTGTGTACGCGCACGAGAACCGGTTCGCCGTCATCCACCTTGCCCTTCACGAGCGCGAGGTGTTCGAGCCCCGTGACGCGGCTCTTGTACATGCTGAGACGGAAATGCCCGTGGTCGGTAGGGAGATCCACTTCCTCGACCTTCTCGACGAGCTTGTCTACCTTGCGGCGATAGGCGATGAGGTCGGCGATCGTCATCATCTTGAGGCCGTGGCGTTTCGCAAACGCGGCGACGTCGTCGAGACGCGCCATGGTGCCGTCGTCCTTCATTATCTCGCAGCAAAGCCCGACTTCTTCAAGCCCCGCCAAGCGGCAAAGATCCACGGTCGCTTCGGTGTGTCCGGCGCGCTTCAACACGCCGCCCTCGCGCGCCTCCAGCGGGAACATGTGCCCGGGACGGCGGAAGTCGCCAGGCTTCACGCCGGGCGCCACGCACTTGAGCGCTGTCATCGATCTTTCGGCGGCGGAAATGCCGGTAGTCGTATCTACCGCGTCGATCGACACCGTAAACGCCGTCTGGTGGTTGTCGGTGTTTTGCGCGACCATCTGCGGCAAATCGAGTTTGCGGCACCACTCGCGCGACATCGGCATGCAAATGAGCCCCTTGGCGTATGTCGCCATGAAATTCACGTTTTTCGTGGTGGCGAACCGCGCCGCGCAAATGCAATCGCCCTCGTTTTCGCGATCGGCGTCGTCGGTGACGAGAATGATTTCGCCCGCCTTTAGCGCCTCGAGGCACTCCTCTACGGTATTGAAACTGCCGTTTTCCATTTTTACGATCCGGGATGCACGGGTTTGCCGCCGGCTTTGCACATCGGGCAATCGCACGGCTCCCAAGTCTGCGGCGTCATCTGCATGAGCGAGAAGACGGGAATGCGCCCGAATTTCACCTTGCCGGAAGAACGGTCTACGAGCACCACCACGGCCGCGACGACGCCGCCTGCGGCTTTGACGAGGTCGATCGTCTCCTGCACGCGTCCGCCCTTGGTGATCACGTCTTCAGCCACGACATAACGCTCGCCCTTCTTGATTTTGAAACGGCGCATGGCGAGCACGGTATTCGGCTTGCCGGTCGCGTCGACGCCTTCGCCCTGGACTTTTTCGGCGAAGATGCATTTCACGTTCAGTTCGCGTGCGACCTCATGTCCCACGAGAATGCCGCCCACCGCAGGCGATACGACGCCATCGATTCTCTTGCCGAGCTTGCCGCTCTTCACCGCCTCGCGGGTCACCGCGCGACAAAGCTTCTCCGCCACGCGCGGATACCTCAAAACATTGGCGCACTGGAAATAGCGGTTTGAATGCAGTTTGGAACGGAGCTCGAAGTGCCCCTCGAGCAAAGCCCCGGTTTCCTTGAACGCATCCAATATCTGTTTTTGGGTCATGGTTTTCTCCTTTATTGTTGCCCCGCGGGGATTTTCAGAAGTTCATCTCGCGAGAATGGCGCCGTCGCCGCGGTGTCCGGCGCGCCCGGCAATTGTTCAAGCTCCGGCGCACCAACCGACGGCGGCAAAATCAACGGTTCGAACTTGGCGGGTCCCAAGGTCTGGCGCACCGGCTCGAACGCCGCAAGCTCGTCATGCTCCGGCCCCATGATGTCCACATCCAGCAATTCCAGCCGCGCATGTTTCATCCCGACCGCTTCCGAGGTCCACGAGGTTCTGGCCGACTCCATCGCCGCTTGGGCCAAAGACGGCGAGATCTCCGTGAAAACGCATGATGCGGTTTTTGGCGCGCTGCCGGTTCGCCTGGCTTTGAACCCTATCGCCTCGTATGGGAACGACACGAGCAACGCCGCAGGGACGACCGCCACGACCGCAAGACGGAGAAACTCTGTCGTTACTTTCAATCCGCCTCCTCTTGCCTCTTGTTGGCGAAAAGCATCCTTTCGATGCCGCTCGACTTGACGATCTTCGCAAAGCGCATCGCATCGCCAAGCGGGACCCGGGTATCCGCAAGGACCAGAATCGCCTTTTCGCCGGTGCGGCTGGCGCCCTGCGCAAGCTGCGCACCAAGCTGCGCCATCTGCGCATCATCGTCGAGGATATAGCGGACATCATCGAAAAAGACGAGCGTATCGTGCTTTTGCGGGGAAAGCACGGCCACAAGACGCGAAGTTTCGCTGTCTCCGGCGCCTTCATCCGGCAAGGCGAAGACGACTCCCTCGCTGCGCGTGAGCGTTCCCGCGACCATGTACAGCATGACCGCGAGCATCAGCACTGTTATCCAGGACACGGCTCTCACTTCTGCACCGCCTTCGTGGTAATGTAGCCAGAAATCCGCGACGCGGCCGCGTCGATTTCCACCTCGAGGCGCTCAAGCCGCGTGCGCAACATTCCGTACATGACCCTGACCGGAATCGCGACCATGAGCCCGAGCGCGGCGGACACAAGCGCGGCCATGGTGCTGTCGATCAAATCCGCGCGCACGACTATCGCTTCGGAGTTGACGGCCATCACCGCCTTGACGAACCCGAAAATGACTCCAAGCAGCCCCACTTCCGGAGCGACATCGCCGATGATCCTGAGCGAGGCGAGCCGGCGCACGAGGCGCGACTTTTCGCCGCGGGCGGCAGACTCTACCGCCTCGCGCAAAACTCTCGCGGAACTCGAACGGTGGCGGATTGCCGCCGCCACCACGACCGAAACCGGGACCGGCAACTCGTCGCACAGCGACAGCGCTTCGTCAGGGTTCCCTTGTTCGAGGACATTGATCACGCCCTTGACGAAAACCTCCGGATCCACATGCGCGCGCCGCAGCTCCACAAGGCGCTCCAGAAACACCACGACGGCCGCGACGGCCATCGCCACGAGAATCCAGAAAACAGGTCCCCCAGAGAGTGTCATAGCAACCTACCCTTCTTTCTGTTTTGTTCGATGCGCCGCGCAGCCTCCGCAGACGCCGGAACCGAACTTTTCACAACCATCCGCAAAATCTGCCTGGCCTGCTTGTC
>JBGURT010000072.1:0-2124 GCA_045132115.1 Kiritimatiellia bacterium | reverse complement strand
CATAGAAGTCGTTCGCGCCCTTGGCGCGCTCTTCCATCTCCGGGAGGACCTTTTCTTCGAGTTCGGTGTCGATGCGCTTGCGTTCTGCCGGATCCTTGGCGTCGTCGCTCTGCTGCATCATGACCGCCGCCAAAAGCGACCATGGACGCAAATCGTCGCCGCTTTCGTCCGCCGCCTCGCGCAAAATCGCGTATGCCGCGTCGAGCTCGTGCTTCATCATGTGCACCATCGCGATTTCCATGCGGATCGCCTTGTCGGCGCCGCGGCCCTGCGTCGCCTGCTCGAGATATTTGAGCGCAGACTCCTGATCGCCTTCCATGAGCGCGATGCGCATAAGGCCGATCAACGCATCATGGTCGGAGGCGTTCGTCTCCAGGACTTGCTCGTATAACGCGCGAGACTTGGCGCGATTGTCCTCGCTCGCGTAGAGCGACGCCATCATGTTCAAAATCGCGCTGCGGCGGTCGGTCGGGATGAAGTCCACCGCGCGGTTGATATGCGAAAGCGCTTCGCCGGGCCTGCCGGAACGAGCCCACATATAGCCCGCGCGGATGAAGATCTCGGGGCTGCGGATATAGCCGTAGTAGTTCGCGAGCGCCCACAGACGGTAGCGGCGCGACGAATCGTCGACAATCGCCTTGAGGCGCTTCTCGAATTCGTGGATGCGTCCCTTGGCCTTTTCGTTCGTGCCCATCGTGGCCATCTCGAAGAGGTTGAAGAGCGCGCACACGTTGTCGGAGTCGATCTTGGAAAGCGTCTCGTCGTAAGCCGCATACGCCTCGTCGTTGCGTCCTTCGTCCTGGAGATAGACGCCGCGGTCGTTCGTCACGAGCCCGAGGTGGCGTCTAAGCTCCAGCCTCATGCGATCGACGGGATTTTTCGTCTTGCGCATATTGAAGCTGCCCCAGCCTTTGGGCGCCTCGAGAATGGCGATCATCTCTTCGCGCGCGGCGCTTTCGCCGGCTTCGCGGTACCACTCGGCGCGCTCCTTGCCCGAACCGAAGAACCATCTTTCGGGCACCGGCTTTTTGCCGGCCGCGTACCATAGATCAGGCGCACCAAAGACTACGACCTTGTCGGCCACGTCTTCGTCCGACGCAAACCAGTCCTGCACAAACGGCAACACGCCAAGCGAAAGCGACAGCGCGAGTTCATCGCACCTTTCGCCGCCGAGCTTTTCCGCGCGCACCAGTTCCGCGAGCGAAGCAAGGTAGTTTTCATCAAGGTCGCGATTGAGCGACACCACATTCACCTTGCGGCCCGCGTCTGCCGCCACGAAGCGGATATGGTTGTCGAGCGTGCCGTCGCTCACGATCCACTCGCGCTCGCCCATGTCGGCGAGAATCGCACGCGCCGCTTTGTCGGCGAATTCGCCGCGCGAAGAATCGAACATGAAAAGATTGAACACCGCCGCGATCGCATAAAGCGCGCCCAAGACATTCCCCGCGACGAGACCGATCGAACGGCCCTTGAGCGCCACTGGCTTGTCGTCGCGCGATTCGTTGATTCTCACTCTAGCGCGTGCAAGCACATACCAGTAAGCAAGGAGATACCCGCCCGTCCAGGCCGCAAACAGCCCCGACGCCACCGCAGGGATTTCGACATCCGCAAGCAGAGTCGCCGCCCCGAGCGGCGAAGCGATCGCAAGCAGCGACGCCACGCTCACCACGCCATGGAACACCCAATGCGCCCACGTAGGCTCTTCGTTGAAGGCAACGCGGCTGGAGAAGAACGTCACCACGAAAGGAATCGTCGTGAAGGACATGACAAGAATCCAGCCCGAAGGCGCCACCCAACTTGAGAGTTCTTGAGACAGAGCCTTGAAACCTTCGCCGACATCGCCGCCCCACAAAAGCACGGCGAAGCATGCAGCCATGACAAGCACGATTGCCGTCGCGACGCGCGAGGCGCGCTTGCCGCTCCTCGCGCCCGACCACACCGCCGCCAGGAAAACCGGCAACATCGCGAGCATGACCGCCGTCTCCGCGAGCGCCGCGCCCCACATGAGCGCAGAAACGCATACCGCCGCCCAACCGCCGCGCAATGCGAGCGCAAGCGCACCGAGCATCCACGCCACATGGAACATCGCCGGCTCCAGATGCGTCGCCGCGAGGCGCGTCTGCG
>JBGURT010000071.1:0-2274 GCA_045132115.1 Kiritimatiellia bacterium | reverse complement strand
GCATATCTCAGCACACTGCCGATACCGCCGCCCAAAAACACCATCAACGCATTCATTTTCCCATATCCCCTTCGTCAAGATAGGCATTGAGAAATTCCGAGGCGAGGCTTCCCGGTTTGATGTTCGCCCTTGCCGCCTCCGGCGATAACCATTCGAAAGAATCGATCTCCCCGTTGAGCGAAATCGTCGATGCATCGTCCACGAACGCCGTGAAGTTGCACATGAGCGTATTGGACGGCTCAAAGAATTTCGTCCGGTTGAACTTGACGCGAGAGACGGTCATTCCCGTCTCTTCCTTGATTTCCCTGACGACCGCGTTCTCGAGCGGCTCTCCGCGATTCACGTAACCTGCAACAAGAATGTAGAAGTCTCGTCCATACTGCTTGATGAGCAGAATGTTGCCGGTTTTGGAATCTCTGACAATCATGCTGACCGCCACGTTGTACATCGGAAATCTGAACTTGCCACACTGGGTGCAGTATGGAACATCGCCCTCGCCTTCCAGCGCTCGCATCTGAAGCGGCGCTCCGCATTCGGGGCAATACCCGGTCTTCAAGTCATCAGCCATGTGTCACCTCGCAAGCTTCCAGCAGAGCCAAGCGGAAAACGTCTTTTCCGTTAAGTCTTGCATATTAAACCCTCAAAAATTCCTCGTAAATAGCCTTATCACTGCTAGAGAAACAGCAGAACACAACCTCGATGTCGTGTGTCTCAAGAAACGCCACGACTTCGCGCACGGCGATTTGGGCGGCGTCCTCGATCGGATAGCCGTACACGCCGGTTGATATGCATGGGAACGCGATACTTTTGCATCCGTTCTCGGCGGCAAGCGCAAGCGAGTTGCGGTAGCAGTTTGCCAGCTTCTCAGGTTCGCCATGCTGTCCGTCCCTGTACACCGGCCCGACCGTGTGTATCACGAACTTCGCAGGAAGTTTGAATCCCTGCGTAATCCGCGCCTCGCCCGTCGGACACCTCACGCCCGGTCGCACCTCCGGCACTTTGAGGCAAGCGTCAAAGAGTTCCTTGCCTGCCGCACGGTGAATCGCACCGTCGACGCCGCCTCCGCCCAGCATCACCTGATTGGCCGCATTGACAATTGCGTCAACCTCAAGTTTCGTTATATCACCCTGAACAACGCGTATCATGGCATATCCTCCACAGGTGCAAACCGCTTCATCGTCCTGCCGTCGCGCTCTATGGTCTCGAAGAACATCGTTGCGGGTCTCACCCACAAGCCGCCCTCGCCGTACAAGGCGCGGTATACGACCATCTCCTCAAGCGTCTCGGAGTCTTTGGCAAACCCCTCAAGACGATAGTGCCCGCCTTTGAAGTGTACGAACTCGCGCCCAATAAGATTGTCATGTTTTTCAATCACAGTCTCCCCCTTCCTCCAGCTTCAGCCATCCGCGAAACGAGTCATCCTGGTTTTCCGTTCTTCGGCAATTGATGTTCAAAATACCATTGCGTAAGCACTTGGAGCTGTTCATACGTGAATGTTCGCTCGACTGTCCATTTTGAAAGAAATGCGCCAAGCCACCACGCCTCGTTCGCACCCTCGCCCCACGACTTGTCCGCCGCAATCCACTTCTCGAATTTCCGCTTGAGGTGCCGCTGCTCCTTTATCTGCAGTGAACGCCAAACGGAAAGGAAGAATTCATCCGAGCTTTCTTTTGGCGCAAAAACTCTGGCGTCGAACATGTCAGATCCTTCATGCGCCAGCAAGGAAACCTTGTTCGAAAGGCCGCCACCATAGCCCGTAAGCCCGCTATTCGCGCCGATCACACGGTGGCACGGAATTATTATGCAAATCGGATTCCATCCAACCGCACCGCCAACCGCGCGCGCCGAGACTTTTTCTCCGCCATGCTTCTTCGAGATCGCTTTGGCGATATCGCCGTATGTGGCTGTCGCACCATATGGAATTTTGAGCAACTCGCCGACGACATCCGTGCGGAATTCAGTCATTCCCTCAATGCGATAGGCGGGCTTCCAGTCCGGCTCTCGCCCGGCAAAATACTCGTCAAGCCAGCGACATGTCTCGCGGAATACCGGCATCTCGCGCGATTCCGCATCGTCACCGCATCGTGCCGCATCGCGAGAACCGGCGAACCACAGCCCGGTCAGCGCGTCGTCGTCCCCGCACATCACGAGGTCGTCAAACCACTCCGGCGTCTTGTATTTCCAGATGTATTTCATGTGCAATCCTATTTATAAAGAGTGAAGCGCCATTTGCGGTTTTGGTCCCGCTTTGAAGCGTATGCGATGCCGATACGT
>JBGURT010000070.1:0-8428 GCA_045132115.1 Kiritimatiellia bacterium | reverse complement strand
CGCAGGACGGTAGCGGTGAAGTCCTTGATGATTTCTTTGCCGCCCTCATAGGCGAAGGAAAGGTTTTTCGCCTTGATGACGCTCACGCCTCCCGGGGCGGCGGTGTCGAGTTTCATCGTGGCCGTTCCGGGCTGGGCGCGCCGGCTGGCGAACTCCTTCCTCAATTCCATCAGCGCGGCGACGCGGCCTTCATTGCGCGTCGTGCGCGCCTTCACGCCGCGCCGTATCCACGCTTCCTCCTGCGCGAGCTTCTTCGCCTTGCGCTCCCAGTATACCGCTTCGTCGGCTATGAGTTCCGCCTTGCGCTTGACGAACGTCTGATAGTCGCATTCCCAGCCGGAGAGCTCGCCGCGGTCGAGATCGAAGATTTTCGTCGCGACCTTTTTGAGGAACCGGCGATCGTGCGTCACGACGATTACCGCCATTTCGCGCGCGCGCCGGATACAGGCTTCGAGCCAGTCGATGGAATCGATGTCCAGATGGTTCGTGGGCTCGTCGAGCAGGAGAATATCCGGGCGCTTCAATATCGCCGCCTCGATGATTTTGCGCCGCCGCATGCCGCCGGAGAGAGAGTTGAAATCATCGTCGCCGGGGCGGTCGGCCGGAACGTCTTGCGAGACGTATTCGAGTTTTAGTCCCGGCGCGCGGACGATTTCTCCAAAGTCCGGCTCGAGAATCCCCGCCATCGTTTTGAGCAGTGTGGATTTGCCTTCGCCGTTGCGCCCGGTTAGAGCGGCGCGCAGCCCCTTGGAAACGGACAGCGACACGCGATCCAGCACCGCCCCGGCGCCGAACGCGAGCGTCACGTCTTTAAGCGACATCAAAAAATCAGACATGCGCTATCTGGCCTTGGCGTGAAATCGCGATTTCGCGGGCGTCCGCCGAATCCGGCAAATGGCGGAAAGCTACATGCCACGCATTTTCCGGCACGAGCCTCCCGGCGCGCTCCGGCCACTCCACCACGAGAATCGCGCCTTGCGCAAGATAGTCTTCCCAGCCTAAATCCAAAACATCCGCCTCGCCGCCCAAACGGTAAAGATCCATGTGCACGAGTTTCCCGTGCTCCTGGACGATGCAGAAGGTGGGCGAAGTGACGCGCCCGGGGACGCCCATGGCCCGCGCGAGACCTTGCGTGAATGTTGTCTTGCCCGCGCCCAAATCGCCCTCGAGGCATACGACATCGCCGGATTTGAGTTCCTTGGCGAATTCCGCCGCGAGCGCCCAAGTCTCCTCTACGCCCCCGACCCTCACGCGCTTCATTTCAAAAGCCCTTCCCGCGCAAGTTCGTTGAAGCAGTCTTTCACATAGTCGGGATAAAACGCCGCCGAATGCGACATTATCGTGAGGTTGGGGATTTTCCCGGAAAACAAAGTATCGCCCTTCTTGGGCGGCTCGCGCTTGACTACATCGAGTATGGCCCCCGCGATACGTCCCTCGCAGAGCGCCGCCTTCAATGCCGCCTCGTCTATCGCATTGCCGCGCCCGACGTTTATCACCACGCACCGCCGCGGCAACTTGGCGATAAGCCGAGCGTCCACAATATTGTCCGTGCCCGTATCGGAAGGCAACACGCAGACGAGCCAATCCGACGCTTTTGCCGCCGCGCCAAGCTCGCCAAAATTCTTGCGCGAAACACCCTTCACTTCAACCCCCAGCCCCGAGAGTTTTTCGCCTATCGCTTTGCCGATTTTCCCGTAGCCGAGGATCGTCGCCTTCGTTCCGGCGAGCGTATAGCACTTGTCGCCAAGCTCTACTCTCTCCCAGATCTTTTTGCCCGGCCTGCGCAAAATGCCGCGGCACCACGCGAGCATGTAGCCCAAAACGCTCTCGGCGATCGCCGGACCATGAAATCCGCCAAAGTGGATTCCCATTCCCGATTCCCGATTCCCGATTCCCGATTCCCAAGGAATCAGTTCCCTGCCGGCAGATGGCGTGGCGAGCAGTTTGAGCCGCTTTGCCGCCGCAAACCACTCTTCCTTGAAATGCCAGACGATTGCATGCGTGGCCGTGGGGAGTTCCTTCAAAAACTCTTCGTCGTTTTTGGCGCGGACGATGCGGCTGCCCTTAGGCACTAGCGTGCGCAAATGCGCGAGTGCCGCCGCGTCCACGCGGAAGCACTGCTCCGGCCATTCCAGATAAACAACGTATTTATTCATCCAGCTTGCCTTTGTACGTCACCCGGCGGACTTTGCCTACCGATGTGCGCTCCAAAGGCTCTGGAGAAACGACAACCTTCCTGACGCGCTTGTAGTCGGCGAGTTCCGCCGTCTTTTCCTGCACGCGCTTCTGCAAAAGCCGGTCGAGATCGGTCCCGAACGGAATCTTTTCGCCGAACTCTTTTTCAAGCTCTTCCTTGTTCGGGTAGACGATCGCGCCCACGTATTCGCCGGGCGTCTTGTCCTTGGTGTAGCCAACCACGATCACGTCCTGGATGAGCTGTTCCTTGGCGATGGCGTTTTCCACCTCTTCCGGATAGATGTTCTTGCCTTCGCGGTTGACGATAAGCGCCTTCTTGCGCCCGCGGATCGAAATATCGCCGTCGGCGTCGATCGACGCGAGGTCTCCGGTCATGAGCCATTCGCCGTCGAAGGTCTCGCGCGTGGCCTTGTCGTTGCGGAAGTAGCCCTTCATGACATTCGGCCCCTTGACCTGCAATTCGCCCACTCCGGCCTCGTTCTTGTCGGCAAGGCGAATCTCGATGCCGCCGCATGGTTTGCCGATCGTCCCGATCTTTTTCGAGCCGTAGGTCGTGACCGACACCACCGGCGCGCACTCGGTAAGGCCATAGCCCTCGAAGAACGCGACATGGAGGCGATGGAACATCTCGATCACATGTCTGGGGCACGGCGCTCCGCCCGTAATCATTACGCGCAGCTTGCCGCCGAGCTTCATCTTCACCATGTGCATCACCGGCCCGCGCAGCCCGATCTTGAGAAGTGTCTGCGCGAACTTGGAGGCTTTAAGCCCCTCGTCGATCTTGTCGTATAGCTTTTCGCACAACAGCGGCACCGCCATGAAAATCGTCGGCTGCAGGAGTTTCACGTCGCGCCCCACGGTGCGCAGCGACTCGCAGAAATACATCGGGCACCCCACCAGCAGCGACAGACAGAAGTTCGTCGTGAAGCTGAACGCATGGAAAAGCGGCAGCACCACGAAAAGCGAATCGGACGAACTGATGAAATGCTTGCCCTGCGGAGTCCCCTTGGTGAAGATTTCGAGCGCGCCGACGATGTCGGTATAGAAATTCGAATGGGTGAGGAGCGCGCCTTTGGGCTTGCCGGTCGTGCCCGAGGTATAGATGATAGACGCGATGTCGTTTTCGTGCGCGCGGTTTTCGTCATACCATCTGCCGCCGCCGGAAACGCGCAGATCCTCGAAATCGTAGACTTGCGCCTTGCCGATTTTCTGTCCGGCGTGGATCGGGCCGTCGATTATCACGATCGCGCGCAGTTTGTGGAGCTTGGGGGCGATGTTGAGCATCATCTTGATGTGCGCCCGGTCGGTAGTGACGACTACCGCCTCGGAGTTGTCGAGGATATACTGGGTCTCGTCGTCGCGGAGCTTGGGGTCCATCGGCACGACGCTGACGCCGGCGCCGGCCTGCGCGAGATAGCACTCGGTCCACATGGGGGAGTTGCCTAGTATGATCGCCGCATTCTCCTTGCCGGGCTTGAGCTTCAAGACCGTGCCGTAGCCTTCGGCGAGATCGCGCACCCTCGCGAGGTATTCGCGCCACGTGCGCGTCTTCCAAATCTTGTCCTCGCACCACTTAAGCGCCACCACGTCGCTGTTGGAGGTGGCGTTGCGTTCGAGCAAATCCCTGAGTGTCATGTCGTTTCCTCTTTGCGGATTTTCAAGTTTTGCGCATATTATACCATAAATTACTTTATTGTGCAAGCGCGACAACATCCCCCATTTCATGGCAGCGGCGGTAAAGCGTCGCGTTGTCGGGCTTTGCGGCCTGCGGCCCGTAAAGGGAAAGGAAAAGCATTCTGCCCTTGGCGCAGAGCGCCTCCTTGTTCCGGGCCGGATGCCACCGCTCGCCGAAGCCCTCCGGCGACAGCATGATGAGCGAGCCTCCCGCCTTGAAAATCGCATTGCCGCATTCTTTCTCGCATGGGCTCATGAAGGTGCCGACGCCGGCGCCGCCAGGCCCGATGCGTTCCGCTTCGGCGAGCGCCATGTTCCATTCTTCGCCGCCTTTTGTCCATTTCCGCGAGCACTTGAACGGCTTGACCACCGGCAATTCCAGCAAGGCATCATTGCCGTATGCGAACCAATCGCGCCCGGCGAATTTGATTTGCCGCACTTCGCCGAAGAACCGCCTGTTTTGCGCCCTCAGCCACGCGCGCTTGGGGTTCTCCCTGATGTAGCGGGTAAAAGCCGCAAGCTGCCCGTCCGCCTTCACGATCCAATCGTGCCAATCCGCTTCAAAGATATGAGCGCACGATGGCGCTCCGGCACCACTCTGATTAGCCCCCGCCATATTGCCGGCGCCCAGCAACCCCGCTCCAGTGTTCACGCGCAAAACACCATCAGAGTTCTGCTGGGGCGCTCCCATGCGCCCCAGCACTTTCCAATACTCTTTCGCCAGAGCCTTTTCAAGTTGATATACATAACTGCCAAGCGCCAGCTGATCGCCGCTTTCCTTAATATGGAAAAGGATATGAATATGATCAGGCATCACTACAAATGTTTCGATAGGAGACAACCCTCGCCAACGCCCGGCAAACTCCTTTATCGTCTTTGCGAACGCATACGTGATTTCGTTGGCGACAAGGTAACGCTTCCTGCCGTTGCCGTCTAAAGCAACCTCGGCACCGCTTGCGATTTGGGAAAATGGCGCGACTTCATGATGCTTTTTCAGCGTCACCATGTAGAAATAAGGACTTTTGTAGTCAAATCCCGCAAGCCTGCCCATCGTTGAGTATTATACCAAAACCGCAATCTAAACGCAATACGCAAAATCGCACTATGCCTTAAGTCGCCTCATGGCCAAATGACTAGAGTTAACAGCGCTGCGGCGCAAGGGATTAAAAACCCCGTAATAAGCGGCAGACTCAGAGTGTTTTTCTGAACGCCTTACGGCTGCTTCTCGTCCGCCTTGCGCTTGCGGGCATGGAAATAAAGTTTCCCGTTTTTGAGGATACGGTCAAGGCGCTCGACATAGCGCTGAGTAGCCTTGTCTTTATTGTTGCGTTTGTTCTGCTCGTATTCGTTGCGCTTGCCTTCGTAGTAGCGAACCTCCGCCTGCTCTTCCTGCTTTGTCAAGTTGCAGAGCGTCGTCCAATTTTCATCATTGTCGTCAAGTCGCCTTGCACGGCTGCGATAAATCGGGCGGTATCCCGGCATCGTGAGGCTGGAAGCACTATAGGTTCCGTATCGCGTTGCCGGGCGCATGCGCGGAACATAGGTTATGCCGTCAACTCCGCGCTTGACGTGCGATCCGTTCCAGAATTTCAAGGTGCGGCGGAATTTCTTGAACTTAAAGGTTTCTCCATCTGACGCTCTGGGCGGGTAAACATTCTCTAACGCGCTCCGAATCGCCACAGGTGAAGTCTTTTCGCCAAATTCTAGCGTTTCGCACACGATTTTGTTTTGCGGGTTTTCACTCGGATAAAATATGATATCAAACACCAGTTCATCGTATACAGGCTTGATGAGCTCCAAGGCCCCGGACAATCCAGAAAAGAACATCTCCGAGGGATCTACAGGCTTATCCTTGTCAATCATTCCCCACCGCGGATTCTTACGCCGCGCATGATAATAAACCATACCCTCCTTCGCGACCATATAGTCAAACCCATCAATTCTAGCGGCAAATTCGCTGTAGTCTATCTCCGACCTCTTACCGCCATCTTCAATTTTGACCGCCTTCACCACCTCGCCCGGCACATGCTTCACCCAGTAGAGCGGCGGCCGCGGATTCTTGTCAAGCGGCAGTAGATAGCAAAGCTCGCCGCCTGTCTCCGCGAGTTTGTTGGTGACATTAACATTGAACATGTCAAAGTCGTTTTCTCTCACTGCATAGAGAAAAGTAAGATAAAGTGCCGCCGCCTGCTCCTTGTCCTTACGCGCCGCTTCCTCCTCTGCGGCCTTGCGCTCGCGCTCAAGACGTTGGCGTTCGTTTTCCGCCTCGCGCTCGCTCTGCAGGCGCTCACGCTCCTTTTGCGCACGCTCGGCCCGCTCTGCTTCTTGCTTGGCCTCGGCGGCACGCTCTGCCTCAGCCAGTTCACGCCGATGGTCGAGATGGCGGTCTATCGCCTTGTACACGAACCACAACGACGACAATAGTCCCAAAAGCACCGCCACATCAAACGCATTCTTGAGGAATTTGCGCAAAAACATGCGATGCTTCATCTGCTCGTATGTCTTAACGCGAATTTCCGAATCATAAAGTTTCTTCTCCGGCAAAGGCGGCTCTGGTTTTAACTTCAATGTCTTGCGCAATTTGCGTTCGCTCTTCTTCTCCGATTCGTTGGCGTTATCACCACCGGCGGAGGTGTCAGAATCAGACTCGTCAGGCTTAGACTCAGACTGCTTGCGCTTCATCGCCTTTACGACTTCAGCGCCACAGTTGGGGCAGTTCACCGCCTCACCCTTCACAAGCGCATCTCCAAGTTCCACGCTTGCACCGCAATTTTTGCACCGTGCCGTCATCCCGAAAACTCCTTTTGCCTGTTCTGCGCCTGCCTGTCGCCGCAGAGATCGTCTCGTATGCATAAAAAGAGCGCATTTTCAATTCATGCACTCCTGCAAGGTAACTGGTATTAACCGTTGTGGATGCACAAACCGAAAATGCGCCCAACTGGGCGCATCCCCGCTTACATGCCGTCCACATTAATATTACCAGTATTTTTGCAGGAACGACTGTTAGCGTTGACGCTAAATCTTATTTTGGGGCGGCGAAACTCGCATTTTGCCGCCGCCGGACGGATTTCTCCCGCCGGACACTGATATTATACCAAAAATCTGCGTGAAATTACAAGTATTATTTGCAGGAATCGACTTCGGTCAATGAATAATTTGACCTCCGCGTATGAAAAATCCGAGTGCTCTGTATGAAAGAAAGAAGGACTACGTATGAAAGCCTTTGAAGTGTGCGCTCTTCACCTATGAAGTGTGCGCTCTTCTATATAGAAGTGGGCGCACTTCACCACAGAAGAGCGCACACTTCTCGGGCTTTCATACGCAAGCGAAAGTTTTTTCACACAAAAGCGATGATTTTTTCATTGGAAGAGAAAAAAATACATAAGCAAACAGAGGGCACAGGAGCAAGGAACTGATATTTTGTGAGAAACTAGGTCTGACCTACTTTCCCGCTTCTTTGCGCATGGAGAGCTTGAATTGGAGCTCGGCCATGAGCGGACGGAAAAGCCTAAAAAGGCGCGTGTTGGGAACGACGATTTCACCCGGCACGAACGACAGCGAGACAATCGCCTGGAGTACGGCGTCAGGCACATTCTGCCACAAATCCTGGATATTGAGCTCCGGGGGCTGCACGGCGAAAAGCCGCTCGAAAACCGTCTCGCGCGTGTTGAGGTCGGTGCATTTTAGCCGATACGCAATGCGTTTGCCGCCAAATCCTGCGGCAAAAGCGCGGATATCAAAGCCGAATTCCACCTTGAATACGCGATCTTTTAGAACAGGCAGGTCTTTGGCCACCTTGAGCGCGGCCTTGGAAAGCCCCACACATTCGGTCTTGCGCCTGGGCGGCACCACCTTGAGCGGAGCATCCGACCATTTGCCGCTCTCGTCCTGTTCGCGCGCAAACATGCACCCGTCGTCGAGGAACCTGAAGGCCAATTTGGAATCTTCCTCGAGGCGCATCAGCATGCCGTAAGTCTCCCAAAGCATTTCGGCTATGATGGCGGACTGCTTTTCGTCCGCTTCGCGCAAGTGGAAACCGGGCGTCTGACGCATCACGCTCGCGGTGCCGTCGGTTTTGAAGAGGATATTGAATCCGGGGAGTTCGATTGGATGGGAGAGAAATCCGGCGTCCTTGTCCTGCATCCAAATATTGTAGTCGTGGAGAGTTTGCCAACCCTCAAGGAAAGAAACATGGCCTTTTACCGCAGGATCGCCGTTGGATGGATTGACGACCGGGAAGTAAGGGAACACTGAGCCGTGGGGCTTCAAGGCCCACATCGGATAGAGGATTTCCGGCCAACGGCCAAGGGCGTCGATGCGGCGGAGGATATCGGCTATTTTAGCGAGGCTATCCACCCGAGCTCCCTTCTGCGCATGGCGCGGTAGTCTTTTTCGCTATGGTCGTCTGCTCCGGAGAGGTGATCCATGCCGTGGGCGACATAGAGAAGGAGTTCTTTTCTGCCGCCTAACTTCCCGGCGCGATCTGTGTTTACGTAGATTTCGCCGTAGATGCCGTCATCCTCTCCCGGCATAGGCGAATAAGGCTGGGTAATTACGT
>JBGURT010000069.1:0-6127 GCA_045132115.1 Kiritimatiellia bacterium | reverse complement strand
TGCGGCTGCGGAAGAATACCGCAGAAAGCCCGTAGGCAAGCGCTACCGAAATCGCGCCGCAAACAGGAGCAAGCAGATTGCCGCCGCCGAAAATCCGCGCAAAGAGCCCGGTTAGCGGATAGCGAGTCCACGTCTCCGCATCAAGCGAATTCACGAGGCACAAAAGATGTGCGCTGCGGCCCGGATAAGCGAATGCGGCGCATCCCGCGAAATACAGCACCGCCGCGACAAGTCCCAGCGCGGCGGCTATCGTCCAATCGGTCTTTTTCATCTCTTATGCCTCGTGAAGTTTTCTTGTCAAACCTTGGCCAACGCCTGCTTGAGGTCGGCGATAATGTCATCGGGGTCTTCAAGCCCGATCGAAAGACGGATCAGATCCGGGGGAATCCCCGCCGCCTTGAGCTGTTCGTCCGTGAGCTGACGGTGCGTGTGGCTCGCCGGATGCAAAACGCACGTCCAGGCGTCCGCGACATGCGTCACGATGCCCACGAGCTTGAGCGAATCCATGAATTCGATCGACTTCTCGCGGCCGCCCTTGATCCCGAACGTCATCACGCCGCAAGGAATATTGCCGTCGAACTGCTTTTTGACGAGCTTATGGTGCTTGTCGCTTTCGAGGCCGGCGAACTTCACCCACGCGACTTTCTTCTGCGTCTTCAGCCACTTGGCGATCTTGAGCGCGCTCTCCGCGTGACGGCGGATGCGCAAGTGCAGCGACTCCAGCCCGAGGTTCAGGAGGAACGCGTTGAAGGGCGAAGGTATGGAACCGAAATCGCGCATCAGATGCGCCACGCACTTCGTGATGTACGCGCCCTTCCCGAACGCCTTGGTGTAGCTGAGCCCGTGGTAGCTCGCATCCGGCTCGACAAGCCCGGGAAACTTGTCGGCATGGGCCTCCCAATCGAAATTGCCGCTATCGACGACGCAGCCGCCAACCTGGCTGGAATGGCCGTCCATGTATTTGGTCGTCGCATGGACCACGATATCCGCGCCGAATTCGAACGGACGGCAGAGAATCGGGGTGGGGAAGGTGTTGTCCACGATCAGCGGCACACCGTTCTTGTGCGCAAGCTTCGCAAACTTCGCGATATCCAAGACGCAGCCAGAAGGATTGCTCACCGTCTCGCCGAAGACGCACTTCGTGTTGGGCCTGAACGCCTTCTGCAGCGTTTTCAAATCGGCATCCGGATCCACGAAGGTGAATTCGATGCCCAGTTTTTTGAGCGACACCGCGAAGAGATTGAACGTGCCGCCGTAGATTTGCGCGGAGCACACCACATGGTCGCCCGCATTGCAGAGGTTGAGGATCGAGAAAGTGCTCGCCGCCTGACCCGAGCTCGTCAGCACCGCCGCGACACCGCCTTCAAGCGCGGCGATCTTTTTCGCCACCGCGTCGTTAGTGGGGTTCGCGAGGCGCGTATAGAAATATCCCGACGCCTTGAGGTCGAAGAGATCGGCCATGTGTTGGGTCGTATCGTACTTGAAAGTAGTCGAGGAATAGACCGGGACTTGACGCGGCTCGCCGCACTTTGGCTGCCAACCGCCTTGCACGCATAGAGTATCTATTTTCATAATATTGTATTATACCAAAAATCCGCCACAAATACAAGTACCTTGGGGCCAATCGCAAGCGTTTGCGGCGATCTTTTCATACGCTTGCGGCAATCGTTTCATACGCTTGCGCAATTTCGACAATGCGCATGAAATTGCGGAACCAAGGCTGGCTATTTCATGCTGGGCAGGACAATGCCGCGCAGAATAACCTTCTGGCAAAGCAGAAAGACTGTCGCCGTGGGGATCGAAATCAGCACAAAACCAGCCATCACGCACCACGGCTGATGCGCGAACACTTGCGAAAACTGATACATCCACACCGCAAGCGTCCAATGGCTTTCGTCCTGGCAAACGAGAAACACCCACTCCCAACTCGAATAGGCGTGGATAAAACTGTTGAGCGCGTTCACTGCGAGAATCGGGGTCGTCATCGGCAAGGTAATGCGCAAAAATACCGTCCACTCGCCGGCGCCGTCGATCGCCGCCGCTTCGTAGAGCTCGCGCGGAAGAGCATCGAAAAATCCCTTGAGGATGAAAATGGACATTCCGCTGGCGACCGTAGGCAGGACGAGGGCGGCAAAGGTGTTCAAAAGCCCCAAATCGCGGATGAGCAAGAATCCCGGGATCGCGGTCACGGCGGCGGGGAATGCCATCGTCGCGAGGAGAAAAAGCAGAATCTGCTCGGTCGCAGGGAGCCGGAACCGGCTTAACGCATACGCGGCCAGCGGATTCACGGTAAGGGAAGCAAGAACGGAAAGAACGACGAGGATGATGGTGTTCGCGAACGCCCTGCCGCGCAGGAAGAGATAGTCGCCAACCGTTCTGTAGTTCGCCGCCGCGCCGGCGGCAAAATCGCGCCAACCGTGGGCGGCGAATTGCGCGTTTACGGCCGAACGTATCGCCGCCGCATTCGCCGCAAGATCCCTGGGCATCGTCCGACAGATAAAGTCGCCGCGTTCAAGCGCCCTCTTCACATATTCGCGCTCGAACTCGCGGTAGTCGTCAAGTTTCACGCCCGGCGCGGCGCGGTCGTGGGATTCGAGCGAAAAGGAAATATCGAAAAAACTCTTGTGCGGAACGGTCCAATTCGCATTGAGGTTTTCGAGCGTCCCGTATTTCCGTTTCGCAAATCCCGCCACGTCGCGCGGATCGTAGTTGCAGACGATATCTTCTGGCGGCAAATCGAGGAGCGATTCCAGAAACCGCCCATCCTCCGCCATCTCGCCGCCTTCGGCAAAATGGCGTCGGTAGAAGTCTGTCACGCCGTCGCGGTCTTTCGCTACGAAAGTCCAGGTCGTCCAACCTTCCGGGGCGTCGGAATAGACTTCGTGAGGAAAGCGTTTGAAGAGCGTCGCCAGAAACCGCATATAGCGGTCGGCAGGATCGAAAAGCGATCTGACGACCGGAGAATGGCGCGAATAGTCGTATGCAGAAGAGACGCTGGATGCGATCATTAGGCAGAAAGGATAGACCATCGTGATCGCGCCAAGCGACAAAACCGCATAGACGAGCGCGAGAAAAGCCCGCGCTTTGAAAGTGCGTCGTTCGCTCGGGAGAATTACTCCCATGCGTGGGCGGCCAGACGCTCGGCGAGCCCGATGTAGGTCGCAGGCGTAAGCTTCATCAGCCGCTCCTTGTCCGCCTTCGGGAGCGGCAATGCCGCCACGAACTCGCGCATGATCTCCGCCGTCACGCGGCGGCCGCGCGTAAGTTCCTTGAGCCGCTCGTAAGGATGGTCCATGCCCACCTTGCGCATCACCGTCTGGATAGGCTCGGCGAGAACTTCCCAGTTGGAATCGAGATCCGCCGCGAGGCGCTCTTCGTTGAGCTCAAGCTTGCCAAGCCCCTTGAGCGTGGAGCGGATTGCGATAAGCGTGTAGCCGAAACCAACGCCCATGTTCCTGAGCGTGGTGGAGTCGGTGAGGTCGCGCTGCATGCGCGAGATGGGGAGCTTGCGCGCCATGAAACCGAGAATGGCGTTGGCGAGCCCGAGATTGCCCTCGGAGTTCTCGAAGTCGATGGGGTTCACCTTGTGCGGCATCGTGGAGGAGCCGATTTCGCCCTTCACGGTGCGCTGCTTGAAGTAGCCCATTGAGACATACATCCAAATATCGCGGTCGAGATCCAAGAGAACCGAGTTCCAGCGCGCGATCGCGTCGAAAAGTTCGGCGATTCCGTCGTGGCTTTCGATCTGCGTCGTGAGCGGATTCTGCCGGAGCCCGAGCGACGAAATCACCTTCGCGGAAAGTTTTTCCCAGTCGGTCTTGGGGTAGGCGCTCGTATGGGCGTTGAAGTTGCCGACCGCGCCGTTCATCTTCGCGGGCATGACGAGCCGGTCGATTTCGCCCTCCTGGCGCTTGAGGCGCGCCGCCACGACCGCGAGCTCCTTGCCCACTGTTGTAGGCGAAGCCGGCTGGCCATGGGTATGAGCGAGCATCGGCACCGCCGCCGTCGCTTTGGACATCTCCACGAGTTTCTGGCGCACTTCGTCCATCGCTTTGCGCAAAATCGCCTTGCCGTCGCGCAGCATAAGCGCGTGCGACATATTGTTGATATCCTCCGAAGTGCACGCGAAGTGGATGAATTCCGAGCGCTTTTCGAGCGAAGTGCCGGCCACTTTCTCCTTGAGGAAATACTCCACCGCCTTGACGTCGTGGTTAGTGGTCTTCTCGATTTCCTTCACGCGCGCGGCGTCCTCCACCGAGAAACCGGAAGCGATCTTGCGCAGCGCCGTGCGCTCCTTGGGCGTGAGCGCGGCGCATTCCTTGATTTCTTTCGCCGCGCACAACGCTTCGAGCCACGCGCACTCCACGAGCACGCGACGCTTTACAAGCCCGTATTCGGAGAAGACCTCCTGAAACTCCGCGCACTTGCTCAGGTAGCGGCCGTCGATCGGCGAAATCGCCGTAAGTTCCTTGAAATCCATTTTACGCAATCTCCTTGGCGACGCGATAGACGTTCTCGGTCGTGAACCCGAACTTCTGCGCCAACACCTTGTAAGGCGCCGACGCACCGTAATGGTCCATCGTGACGAACCTCGTGCTCGCCGAATCGGCCACGAAGCGATCCCAGCCGAAGCGTATTCCGGCTTCGACGATCACGCGCTTTTTCATCGCCGGCGGAATCACGCTGTCGCGATAGTCGCGATCCTGCTTGAGGAAGCGCTCCTGCGAAGGCATCGACACAACGCGCACGAGTTTGCCGTCTTTTTCGAGCATCTTCGCCGCCTCGATCGCGAGCGCGACTTCAGAGCCGGTCGCGATGAAGAGGATCGTGCGCTCCTTCGTGCCTTCCTGCTTGACGATTTGCGTCTGGTAGCCGCCTTCATAGATCACGTAAGCGCCCTTCGCGACGCCCTCGCGGCTGGTGCCCTCGAGAACCGGCACGTTCTGGCGCGTCGTCATGATGCAGCTCGGGCACTTCGTGTTCTTGAGCATTTCCACCCAGGCGTAAGCCGTTTCGTTGGCGTCGCACGGACGGAACGAAAGGACGTCCACCATGGTGCGCATCGCCGCGAGATGCTCGACCGGCTCGTGCGTAGGCCCGTCCTCGCCCACATAGAAGCTGTCGTGGGAGAACACGAAGATCGACGGCAACTCCATGATCGCCGCGAGGCGAATCGCCGGACGGCAATAGTCGCTGAACACAAAGAATGTCGCGCCGTAGCCGCGCAGCCCGCCGAATGCGGTAATGCCGTTGGCCATGGCCGTCATTGCGAGTTCGCGGATGCCATAGCGCATGTTGCGTCCCTCGAAATCGCCGGGAGCTACAAACGCCTGGCCCTTCATGATCGTCTTGTTCGACGGCCCAAGGTCTGCCGATCCTCCGACAAGACCCGTGGCGACACCGGCGAGCGCGGTCATCACCTCTTCGTTTGCGCTGCGCGTGGCTATGCTCTTGCCGGGTTCGAACTTGGGGAGCGCGGCCACAAGCTCCGCCTCGGACGGCGTTTCACAGACCTTGAAATCCGGATGCGCCTTGCGCCACTTGTTGGCCATGCGGCGGCAAAACGCCGCACGCTGGCGGAAGAGTTCGTAAATATCTTCGTCGATTACAAAGCTCTTTTCGGGATCGATGCCAAGGCCAATCTTGAGCGCACGCGTTTCATCCGCCCCGAGCGGCGCGCCGTGGCAAGATTCATTGCCGCCCTTGGTTGGCGCACCCTTGCCGATCGTCGTCGTCGCGATTATCAGAACGGGCTGGCCTTCCACCTTGATCGCACGGCGCAACGCGCGGTCGATCGCCGCGAAATCGTGTCCGTCGCACTCCAACACCTTCCAGCCGTAGCTCTCGAAGCGCTTCTTGGTGTCGTCGGCCATGGAAAGATCCGTCGAACCTTCGATCGTGATGCCGTTGGAGTCGTAAATCATGACAAGATCCGGAACCTTCATCGTTCCGGCCCAGCTGCAGGCTTCGTGGCTGATGCCTTCCTGCATATCGCCATCGCCGCAGAAAACGAACGTCTTGTTGCCGGTTTTTGTTTTCTGGGCGGCAAGCGCAAGCCCCACGCCCATCGCGATACCCTGCCCCAAGGGGCCGGTCGTCACTTCCACTCCGGGCATGAGACCGCGCT
>JBGURT010000068.1:0-12712 GCA_045132115.1 Kiritimatiellia bacterium | reverse complement strand
TCCCGCACTGTTGCCGACCTCAATGGCCACGTGCGCGTCCAGACCGAAGACCTCGCCGAAGCCGCCTGTTTAAGGCAATTCGACGCCGATCGCGAGGCCGATATTCTTGGATATTGAAGACAAGGAGGCGAAAATGGACAATTTCCCATATAGTCACGGCAAATCGAATATCGGCGTCGCGCATGGCGTTTGGGGAGAGAATGTGGCGAGCTCCTATTTGCGCAAACGCGGCTATCTTATCGTCGATCGCAACAGCCGTCCTTGCCGGCGCAACCGCACGCTGGAAATAGATATCGTCGCCTACGAGCAGAAAACCGATACTCTGGTTTTCGTGGAGGTCAAGCAGCACAAGTCCTTTTCTCCTTATCAATCGCGCCTGCGGAGTATCGACAAGCAGAAACTTTGCAATCTGCGCCGGGCGTGCGTAAATTGGGTAAAGACCAAAGATTGGGACGGCGGCTACCGGTTTGATGTAATCGAAATCTACGGCACCCCGGAAACCGGGAGCCCGGAAATAGACCATATCGAAAACGTCCAACTCTTCGCACCAAAGGAAAGGAAGGTCGCATGGAAATGACGGTAGACGAGAAAATAAGCGAGCGCCATGTCCAGGCCATTTGGTACGACCGCGAACTGCGCCCGCAAATTTTGCGCGACATAAATGGCGAAGAGTTCACTGTGGTGGATCCCGGGATATGGAATCTTGGCGCCGGGCCGGACTTCAAAAATGCCGTAATCGAATTGGGCCCGGAACGTCGGCGCGTAAAAGGCGATATTGAAATCCATCTCGATCCGGCGGATTGGATACGACATGGGCATGCCGGCGATCCTTTGTACAGGAATGTAATAGCGCATGTTACATGGAACGGCGGTGTGCCGCCGGAAGGGCTGCCGGAAGCGGCTAGATCGGTGGCGATCGGGGAGGAAATGCGCTCGACGCGCGGGTTTTCGCCTTCGATGGTAGACGTTTCCGCCTATCCGTTCGCGCGATTGCCGCTCCCGGACAGGCCGTGTTGCGAGGCGCTTAAAGACCGTCCGGACGAGGCGATCGCCATTTTGCGCGACGCCGGCAAGCGCAGGCTGCGGCAAAAGGCCGAACGCATCGATGAAATCCGTCGCCTGCGGCCTGGCGAGGAAGGGCAGATTTTCTACGAAGAAGTCATGAATGCACTTGGATACAAGGTGAATTCCCGCGCTTTCCGGCAGGTGGCAGAAGCCGTGCCGGTCGGCACGCTTCTGGCCGAACCGCAGATCGCCGCCGATGCCATGCAAACCGCCGCCGGATTTTGCGAATGGCGCTATTCGGGTTTCCGGCCCAACAATTCGCCCGCCAAACGTCTTTTGGCGGCGGCAAACATATTCACCCGGACGGATGTCATGGCACTCAGGAATGTGCGCGAATTTTCGCGAGAGGATTGCAATCGGGCGATCAAATGTCTGACCGGCGGCAAATTTATCGGTCGCCGCCGCGCCGCCGCGATTTTGTCCAATGTGATCGTCCCGTTTTCCGGCAAGATTCCGGATTGGCTGCCGCCGGAGGACGTATCGGACGTGATGCGGCTTACGGCCTTCAGAATGTTCGGACGCGACCACAATCCCGCCATGTATTCCGGCAACAATGTGTTGTTGCAGGGGCTCATACAGATCCATCGCGAGTTTTGTCTGCAAATCCATCCGTTTTGCGAGCGTTGCCGCCTTGTGTAGAAACGAAAGGAGATATATTATGCAGCAGATTATCTTGGGCGTGCGCTTGTCAATTCCCTATTCTCTACTTGTATTTGGGCGGGATTTTTGATATAATACCAAAGTAATTTCCAAATAATAAGACAGGGAAAATCCGCAAAATGAACACAGTGCTTGTTGGCGCCCAGTGGGGCGACGAAGGAAAAGGCAAAGTTATCGATTTCCTGACCGAAGAATCCGATGTCGTGGTGAGATTCCAGGGCGGCTCCAACGCCGGCCATACTGTGGTCGTGGGGGACAAGAAGTATGTTCTCCATCTGGTGCCGTCGGGCGTGCTCCACGAGGGCAAGCATTGCATTATCGGCAATGGCGTGGTCATGGATCCGTTCGACCTCATGAAGGAGCTCGACCAGGTAAAGAGCTGGGGTTTCAATCTTTTGGGGCGTTTCCATATTTCCGAGCGCGCCCAGATGGTGATGCAATGGCACCGTGCGCTGGACAAGGCGGACGAGGCGGCCCGGCCCGAAGGCAAGAAAATCGGCACCACGGGCCGCGGAATCGGCCCGGCGTATGCCGACAAGGTGGGGCGCTCTGGGGTGCGCGTGGGCGATATCCTCAAGCCTAATTTCGAGGACATAATCCGCGAACACGTGGAAGACGCGAACCGCAAATTGAAGGCGCTTGGCGCGCAGGAGCTAGACCCCGAGGAAATGGTGCGCCTCTACGGGCCCGTCAAGCCCGCGCTAATGCCTTATGTGACCGATACAATCCAGTTCGTGCACGAGCAGCTGGAGAGCGGCAAGTCGATTCTTTTCGAGGGCGCCCAGGCGACTATGCTCGATATCGACTTTGGCACCTATCCCTTCGTGACGAGCTCCAACCCCACGGCCGGCGGCGCGTGCACGGGATCGGGCGTGAGCCCAAGGTGCATCGACCGCGTGATCGGCGTCTTGAAGCTCTATACGACGCGCGTCGGCGAAGGTCCGTTCCCCACGGAACTTTTCGATGAAGACGGCGAGACGCTGCGCAAGCGTGGCGGCGAATACGGCGCCACGACCGGGCGTCCGCGCCGGTGCGGCTGGTTCGATGCGTGCGTGGCGCGCTTCGCACGCCGCATCAATGGCGTCGATTTCTGGGCCATGACCAAGCTCGACGTCCTGGATACCTTCCCGGTCGTCAAGATCTGCACCGGCTACCGTCGCCCCGACGGCTTCGTCTACCAGACGTTCCCGATGGATCTCGACGCGCTCTCGAAGTGCGAGCCGGTGTACGAGGAAATGCCCGGCTGGATGTGCGACACGAGCCACACGACCGACTATTCCGAGCTCCCCGAGAACGCCAAGCGCTACATAGAGCGTATTCTCGAAATCTGCGGCGGAAAACTGGGGGTCTTGTCGGTTGGCCCGGCACGCGAGACGACGCTGCGCATCAATATCTGATGGAGCATCTCGCGGTTATCATGGACGGCAACGGCAGATGGGCCGAAAAGCGCCATCTGCCGCGGCTTATGGGCCACCGCGCGGGAGCCGACGCGCTCGACCGCTGCATGCACTATTGCAAGGCGGCGGGCATCAAGTATCTCACGGTATATGCGTTCTCGACGGAAAACTGGAAGCGCAGCGAAGAGGAAGTTTCCGGGCTAATGAAGCTCTTGTCGTCGTTCATCGCGTCCAAGGAAAAGACGCTCGTGAAAGAGGGCGTGAGGTTCCGCGTGATCGGGCGGCGGGGAGACTTGAGCGAGAAACTGCAGGGCGAGATCGCGGCGCTCGAGGAGAAAACCAAAGGCGGCGATTTCACGCTCGTGGTGGCGCTTTCCTACGGCGGCCGCGACGAAATCGTGCGCGCCGCGATGAAGTTCAAAGGCTCGACCGAAGAAGAATTCGCCGCGTGCCTGGACACTGCGGGAATCCCCGATCCGGACCTGATAGTGCGCACTTCCGGCGAGCAGCGCACGAGCAATTTCCTTTTGTGGCAAAGCGCATACAGCGAATATTATTTCACCCAGGTGTTGTGGCCGGATTTCGACCAGGCGGAATTCGACAAGGCGCTAGACGCCTTCGCGCACCGGGAAAGAAGAATGGGGGGAAGACTCAAATGAATCCAATCGCCAAGCGCACCATAGTCGCGCTTTCGGTGGCGGCGCTGGTTGTCGTGGGGCTGGTATACGCTCCGCTTAGCGTAGTCAAGCCGGTAGTGATCGCGCTCATCCTTCTGGCGCAGCTTGAACTGTTGCAGATTTTCTCGCGCAAGTATCCATCGATGGTCGTGCCCGGCGTTCTCGCCGGCGCGGCATATCTCGTCTCGCGGTTCTATTTCCCGAGTTCGGCGATTTCGCTAATAATCTTCGCGCTTTCGGCCTTCGCCGCGTTTCGCGTCAAGGAGCGCCCGGTCGCCGCGCTCGCGACTACCGTCTTCTCGCTCGTGTATCTCCCGGTGATGCTGGGCTCGATTATAGATATCGCGAGTCTCCAGAGCGCGACGGGAACCTTGTACCTCCTTTACTCGATCGCGATCGTGAAGATTTCCGACATGGGCGGGTTTGCCTTCGGGCTGGCGTTCGGGAAGCACAAGATGTGCCCCAAGATCAGCCCCAACAAGAGTTGGGAAGGACTCGCCGGGAGTGTTTTCGCGAGCTGTGTGATCAGCTGTTCCTTGATGGCGCTGACCGGTTTCGGCTGGGGCAAGTCGCTCACGCTGGGCGTGGTGGCGGCCTTGGTGGGCACGGCCGGCGATCTCGTCGAAAGCCGCATCAAGCGCGAATGCGAAGTGAAGGATTCGGCGACCTTCATGCCCGCAGGAATGGGCGGGTTCCTCGATATGCTCGATTCGCTCGTCTTCGCCCCGGCGATCCTCTATCCGCTTTTGACCGCATGAAACGCAAAATAAAAACTTTGTCCCTCGCGACCTTGATCGCGGCGCTTTCAGGCGGTGCGTGGTATCTTTTCAACAGCGGCGTCACCAACGAAGATCTGCGCGAAGATATCCACAGCGCGGAAAACCGGCTTGAATTGCGCTTCGACTATTCCGACGCGAAAATGGATGGCGTCGAGGCGAGGCTTTCGGAAATGGACGGCAAACTCGACCGCATCGAAGCCAAGCTCGACCGGATTCTCGATATCGCCACCCGCCCCATGCCCGACAACGTGACTTTGAAATAAAACAAAAAACCATCAAGGAACTGGAGAAGAAATGAGACCTGTAGTTTTCATCATCCGCGACGGCTGGGGAGTGAATCCCCGCAAGGAAGGCAACTCCGTGTACGGCGCCAAGACGCCGGTCATAGACCAGATCCGCGCACGTTATCCGCATTGTCTGTTGGATTGCTGCGGCGAGGCCGTGGGTCTCCCCGACGGCTACCAGGGGAGCTCGGAAGTGGGCCATCTCAACATGGGCGCGGGCAGAATCGTGATCCAGGAATTGAAGCGCATCGACGACGGGCTTTCGTCCGGCGAGCTTTTCAAGAGCCCCAAGTGGCAGAAGCTCGTGGCCGACTGGAAGGCGAACAATTCGCAGTTCCATTTCTTCGGCCTGTTGCAGGACGAGGGCGTCCATGCGCATCAGGAACATCTTTTCAAGCTGATGCGCCGTGCGCGTGCGGAGTTCCCCGAGGGCCGCATCGTGGTGCATCCGTTCCTCGACGGACGCGACACGCCGCCCAGGTCGACCTTGGAGTACATCGCGCGTCTCAAAACCGAGCTCGCCGCCGTAGGCAACGCGACGATCGGCACCGCGATGGGCCGCTACTACGGCATGGACCGCGTCAAAAACTGGAAGCTCACGAGCGAGGCGTACGACTGCATCGTTTCCGCGAAGGGCAAGAAAGCGGCGACGATCGAGGAGTGCGTCAAGGCCGAATACGAGACCGGCGTCACGCCGGACGGCACGCCCATGACGGATGAATACATCCCTTGCTACACGATCGGCAACTACGATGGCATGAAGGACGGCGATGTCGTCATGCACACCAACTACCGCCAGGACCGCGCGATCCAGCTCACGCAGGCTTTTGTTTGCGACGACTACCCCGGCGAGCGCAGCGCGCGCCCGAAGGTGACGTATCTTGGCTTCACGCGCTATTGGGACGAGTTCGAGGATTATCTCCTTGGCGCCATGGGCGCTGGCGGCGGCATGGACAATCTCCTCGGCGAGGTCGTCTCCCGCGCGGGAATCCGTCAGCTCCGTCTCGCGGAGACCCAGAAGTTCCGCCATGTGACGAGCTTCTTCAACGGCAAGTCCACGACTCCCAGCGAAGGCGAAGACCAGGTGGAGGTGAAGAGCCGCTTCGACCCCGCGACGTTCGCCTCGCATCCGGAGATGGACGCCTACAACGTCACGGACGAACTTTTGAAGCGCCTCGAGAACAATCCCTACGGCTTTATCGTCGTCAACTACGCCAACTGCGACATGGTCGGCCACACGGGCGACGAGGCGGCTGCGACCAAGGCCGTGGAAGTGACCGACGAGTGCATCGGCAAGATCCTGCCGCGCCTCATGGAGCTTGACGCCCACGTGCTCATCTTCGCCGACCACGGCAACGCCGAGCAGATGGTGGACTACAAGAGCGGGCTTACGAAGACCTCGCACACGCTCAATCTCGTGGATTGCTTCTACGTGGCCAACGATGCCGCCGGCGTGAAGCTCACGCCGCTCGCGAAACTTTCGGCCGTGGCCCCCACGGCATTGCAGATGCTGGGTCTTCCGGTTCCGCCGGAGATGACGACGCCTTCGCTCCTCGCGACGAAGGAGCCGTGGAGCAAGACTTCGCTCAACGTCTAAGGGACGATCCGGGATCTCAAGATGTCTAAGGCGCTGGGTATCGCTTTGTTGGCGTGCCTGGCGCCTTTCGCTTTGCTGGCGCTGGATATTTCCAACCGCTACCGTTCGCCGCGCAACCCGGAACGCAAGGTGCGCAAGTCCACCGAGCTTATCGTCCTGCACACGACGGAGGCTCCCGCGCAATCGTCGCTCAACAAACTTTCAGAGCGCGGCGAGGCGCATTTCTGCATAACCGAAGACGGTTCCATATACCGCATCGTAGACCGCGACCGCGAGGCCTTCCATGCCGGGCGCTCGATGTGGAACGGCAAGGAAGACGTGGACAAATTCTCCATAGGGATAGAGTGCGTTGGCTATCACGACAAGCCGATGCCGCCCGTGCAGCTCAAGGCGATCGCGGCGCTCGTCGCGGAACTCAAGAAGATGTACCGGCTTTCGGACGCGCAGGTCGTGTGCCACAGCCACGTGGCGTACGGCGCGCCGAACAAGTGGCAGAAGCACAACCACCGCGGGCGCAAGCGGTGCGGAATGCTCTTTGCGATGCCTAGCGTGCGCAAAGAACTGGGGTTAAAGGCCAAGCCCAAGACCGATCGCGACGTGCTGGCCAAGCGGCTCACCGTGGGCGACGAATATCTGCGCAAGGTCCTTTACGGAAGCGTGGATACGATGCGCTCGCACTACGCGAGTCTCGCCAAGCCCCAGAGCGCGCCCAAGCCAAAGCAAAATTCCGGCGGCATTTTCAGTTGGTTCAGGTATTCGCAGGACAAGGACGCAAAGACTGCCGCCAAAACGACCGAGACCATCAAGAGCGTAAAGTCGCAACCGCAACCGAAAGCCGCGATATCCGCGCCCAAGCCGCCGCAGTCGATCGCCGATCTCAAGGCGCGCGGCTACCGCATCGCCGGTTATGTAACGCCGGAAAAGAGCGCCTCGAAAATCGCCGGCAACCGCTGGAACAGTCCCGATACCTATTACACCATCCGCAACAAGGTCATACCCGGCAACAAGGTGAATCCAGCAAAAATGGAAATAGGTATGGCAATTTGGCTCAAAATGTGATATAATATACGCGATGGCCAAGATAAAACTTACCAAGACGGAGCTCAAAGCGCAGACCGACGCCCTCAAGCGTTTCCGGCGCTTTCTGCCGATGTTGCAACTAAAGAAGCAGCAGCTTCAGAGCGAAATCGCAGGCATAACGGCGAAGGCCGAGGAAGTCGCCGCGAAGGAGCGCGCGGTGCGTGCGGCGCTCGACAAATGGGTAGGGCTCTTCGCGACGGACGAGCAACTCGTCGCCGGGCTGGTGAAGGTCAAGAACGTCAATACGGGAACCGCGAACATCGCCGGCGTCGCGATCCCTACTTTCGTGTCGATAGAAACCGACGTGCGCAAGGTGGATCTTTGGGCGACCCCGGCGTGGGTGGACGACGCCATCAAGACGACGGAGGAGATTCTCTCGCTGCAGTGCGAGCGCGCCGTCTATGAGGAACAGCGCAGGCTTGTGACGATCGAGCTGCAGACCACCTCGCAGCGCGTCAATCTTTTCGAGAAGGTGAAGATCCCAGAGTGCAAAGAGGCGATCAGGCTCATCAAGATCGCGATCGGCGACGAGCAGACATCCGCCGTGACGCGCGGCAAGATCGCCAAAGGTCGCAGCGTGAAGGAGGAAGAGGAATGATCGTCAAGATGAAACATCTCGACCTCCTGTGCCTCGCGGCCGAGGAGGAAGCGACGCTCAAGGCGTTGCGCGGGCTTGGCGCGGTGCATCTCGATTTCGCGGCCGCCGGCGGCAATGCGGTTGCCGCCGCGAAGGGCGAAGCGGCCGACGCCGAAAAGGCGGTGAACCTCATCCTCAAGGCGCGCGAGAAATCGGAAATGGTCGAGCGCAGGGCGCATTCGGTCGCGGAGGTTCTCGAGTTCGACGCCGGGCGCACCGCGCTCTTGGGCGAGCTTGAGGCCGTAGAAAAGGAAATCCGCGCCTACGAGCCATACGGAGATTTCGATCCCGCCCTCGCGCAGAAACTCCTCGACAAGGGGATAGATCTCGCGTCGGTCGCGACGCTCCCGGAGAAACTCCCCACGCGTCGCCTCGGCGTCATGATGCGCGAGCGCGAAAGGGCCGTCAACCGCATCAATATCTTGACCGACCGCATCGCCGGAACCGACGAAAAGGCGATTTTGAAGAATTTCCCGAAGCTGGCCGACAAGATCGAGTTCGAGTGCGCGAAGGAACTGATGCAGAAGTCCGGCAAGATCGCCGCCATTTCCGGTTGGATTCCGGCGAAGGCCGCGGATGGTTTGAAGGCGAAAGCCGCGGAATGCGGTTGGGGCACGCTCTTGCGCGACGCGGTCGACGGCGAAATGCCGCCTACGCTTATCGAGCCGCCGCGCCTTTTCCGTCCTGTCAAGGCGCTCTTCGATGGTCTCGGCATTTCGCCTGCGTACAACGAAGCGGATGTATCGGTGCCGTTCATGTGCTACTTCTCCGTCTTCTTCGCGATGCTTGTGGGCGACGGCGCTTACGGCGCCATCTTCCTCGCCGCCACGATCTTCGGGTGGTGGAAGACGCGCGGCGCACGCTCGCCGCTCGCAAAGAGCTGGCTTGTGATGCTTACTGTGTTTTCGGCGGCGACGGTAGGGTGGGGGATCCTCTCCAATACCTGGTTCGGCGCGAGCATTCCGTGTTGCAGGTCTTGGCCCACGGTCGAGTGGCTTGCGGACCCCAGCTACCGCAACATGATGCTGCTCTGCTTTACGATTGGCGTTTCCCATCTCATGCTCGCGCGCATCTGGAACGGGATTTGCATGTTCCCGGACTCCACGGCCGTGGCGCAGTTCGGGTGGGCCGGCATTTTGCTTTTCATGTATATGGTTACGAACTCCATCGTAGGAATCTTCGCGGGGATTCCCGCTTGGGGTTATGCGGTCTTCGGCGTGTCGCTTGTCGCGGTCTTCGGTTTTTCCGTGAAGCCGTCGGAGCTTAAGGTGAAGGGCGCGGAACTGGGCATGCTTCCCTTGAATATAATGTCGGCCCTGGGCGACATCATTTCCTATGTGCGTCTTTTTGCGGTGGGCCTCGCGTCGGTGAAAGTGGCGGAAAACTTCAATTCCATGGCGACAGGGCTGTTGAGTTCTGAAAACGCGATTTGGGTAAACTGCATAATGGCGGTCGCGATGGTGCTCATTCTCGTCTTGGGCCATGCGCTCAACCTCGCGATGGCAGGGCTTTCGATTCTCGTGCACGCGGTGCGCCTCAATACGCTGGAGTTCTCCAACCACAAGGGCGTTTCGTGGTCTGGCTACGCTTTCAAACCGTTCAGGAAAAATTAATCCACAAGGAGAAAAACAAATGAGTGATGCAGCAATGATTGTCGCGGGCGCGATCGCCTGCTTGGGTCTCGCCGGCGCGGGCAGCGCGTTCGGTACCGGTCTTGCCGCGGCGGCAGCCGTTGGCGCCTGGAAGAAGTGCTACGCGGCGGGCAAGCCTGCTCCCTTCCTCCTGCTCTCGTTCGTGGGCGCGCCAATCACCCAGACCCTGTACGGAATGATTTTGATGTTCATCATGCTCGGCAAGACCGAGGTCGCCGGTGCCGGCGTTCCCTGTCTCGTCGCGGGCATCTTCGCGGGTCTGGCGATCGGGCTTTCCGCGCTCTTCCAGGGCCGTGCCGGCGCCGCGGCGTGCGATGCCCAGGCCGAAACCAACCAGGGCTTCACCAACTATCTCGCCGCGCTCGGCATCGTCGAGACGGTCGCCATCTTCGCGATGGTGTTCGCCCTGATCGCGCTCTCCAGCGTCAAGTGATCAGGCTCAAGCCTACAACGGCTTGGTTCCTCGCCTTTACCGCGATCTTTGCGGTATTGGCGGGGTTCGTCTTTTGGGGAACTTGGAGTTTGTCGGCGTGCCCAGTCATGCCGGATTCTCCAATGTATTTCCCTGTCCACGGGTATCTGCGCAATTTCATTTATGGATTTATCAAGACGGGCAAATTCAACCCTTATGAGTTGAAATACTTTCTTGGCAGTCCTTATCTGTGGCAGGAACTCCAATATGTTCTTGGAGGTTATTGCTCCGCGCTCGGGTTGGCGTATTATCTGCGCGGCAGGGGAGTCTCGAGAGCGGCAAGCTATGGCGCAGGCTTGCTGCTTGGTTTTTGCGGATATTGGTTCTCGCTGTTTTCTGCCGGACATGGCGGGTGGTTCCACTGGATGCTTTACGGCGTCTTTGTTTTTGGCCTTGCCGACAGGGCGGTCAGGAAAAACAAGACGAAGAACTGGGTGTTGCTGGGGGCGTGTCTTGCGTGGGCGAGTTCGTTCCAGACCGATCTTTTCCTCCTTTTCTCCATTCTTTCCGGATCCTATTTCGTATGGTGCTGCTTCCGTGAACGCAAGTGGCCGGACTGGAAAGGATGCTTGATCGCCGCGGCGACTTTGTTCGTCATCGGCACGCCTAGTTTCATAAGCGCGATATGCGTGGATCTCGCCGCGCGCGATGCCCAGATAGAAAACTCGAAAGGGCATGCTCTCCCGGACGGCAAGCAGAAGGATGACAGCGAGGCCAGGTGGATATTCGTGACCAATTGGTCGCTTCCTCCCGAAGAGACTCTGGAGTTCATTGTTCCCAGGATTAACGGAGACACAAGTTGCCGCATGGTGCTGGCTTTGGGCGAACGGCAGAAAACAGGCGTAAAACCGTATACGGGCGCATTGGGGCGTCATATAAACGCCAAGCAAGGCAACTATCGGCAACACTCTCTCTATGTCGGGTGGATCACATGTCTTCTTGCGCTCGCCGCGGTCGTTTCTGCATTCGCACGGCGCCGCAATTCCTCCGTTGGCCCGGACAGCAAGGCGAGGCAGTCGGATATCGTGTTCTTTTTGTGCGCGGCCGCAATCTGCTGGCTTTTGTCTCTCGGCAGATATTGCGAGCCCGTGTACAGGGTTGTGTTCGCGTTGCCTTTTGGAGACTATCTGCGTGCCCCGGTGAAGTGGCATCACCTCACCGAACTTTGTCTTTGCGCGCTTGCGGGCTATGGATTGGATGGCTTGCGCCGCATGCTTGCCGCACGCAAAAACATTGGCGGCAGTATCGCCGTTGCGGTTGTTGCGGCGGTCGCTGTGGTTGGTGCCGTGGATCTGGCCAGAATCGACAAACTGTATTGTGCCGCAGTCGACTTGAGAATAGTCAAATCCCCAAATCCCGCAGCAGACGAAATCATGCGACAGGGCAAGGGCAAGATGGCCGACCTCGTTGAAGGCGGCAATGGATTTTCATCCTGGAGTTTTGCCGCGAGAGACATAGAAATGGTTGGCGATCCAAGCGAGCAAGGCGTGCGGTTTGTCTGGACGCCATTGGCCGGCCTCAGGAATAATGATTTCTCAAGTTGGCTCAAACGGCGCGATGCCAGAATTTTGGGCACCTACGCGATAACGGCTGCAGGGATAAAAGAAACGAAGGACAGCAAGGCGAACGTCGCTTTGTTTGTTTTCCCGGACGCGGCGCCAGAATCCAATGACGCGCGGCCGGTGCCACCGTTCTCCGTATTGACGCTGCTTGGCATTGTTTCCGTTTGCGGTTCTGCGGCGGCGCTTGCTTTCGCAATCAAGAAAGCGTGAGATTTTCGGTCATGCAGAACAGATTCGCGATATCGTGTGTGGCGGCGTTTGCGCTGTATGTTCTCGCTACGGTGGTCACAGTGGTGACGCCGCTTGCGTTTTCGTCAGGCGGGCGATGGCTGGCGCCACCCTGCGATTTCAGTCTGCGCATGACGGAAATAGAATGCCTCAGAGGCGGCGTCAATCCGTTTGATGTATGGAATGGCGATGTCGTGCTTCCGCCATATTTGCCGAATTACCAGCCTAAGGTTTCAGGTCCTGAATTCACCAAGCAGATAAACGCTTACGCGCCTTGGGAATACACTTTTATGATGCCGCTTTCGTTTTTGCCGGAGAAAGCGGCGTGGCTGGTGTATTTCTTGCTGATGATCGCATCTTTGGCGATAGCGTTTGGCGTGGCCGCGGCGTACGCAAAGTCTCAGGGTCTTTCCGTTGGCGACCGTATGGCTGTGGCTGCGCTTGCCGTATTGTTCGTGGGGTATCCGGCATGGTCCAATATCGCCATCGGCAATTTTTCGGTGATCGTGCTTGCGGCATTGGCGCTGATGGCGTATTGTCTGGACAGGGACTGCAATGTCGCGGCGGGAATATGCTGGGCAATTGCGATGCTCAAACCGCAATTGGGCGTGATATTCGCAAT
>JBGURT010000067.1:0-15476 GCA_045132115.1 Kiritimatiellia bacterium | reverse complement strand
TGGCGAGTTCCTTCATATCCGGCGTATTGAGATAGCGCGCCGGAATGATGACGTCCGTATCGACGTTGTCGCCATACTTGAAAACCTTGCCTTCAGCCTTCATTTCGCCTCCTCCGGCGCCGCAATTTTCCCGGCGATCGCCGATGCCGCCGCCACCGCCGGCGACGCGAGATAGATTTCAGATTCGATATGTCCCATGCGCCCGACGAAATTGCGGTTCGTCGTCGCCACGCATTTTTCGCCCTTGGCGAGAATTCCCATGTAACCGCCAAGACACGGTCCGCAGGTCGGCGTGGAGACTACGCAACCGGCTTCAGCGAAGATCTCGAGAAGCCCCTCGCGCATCGCCTCCAGCCACACGCGCTGGGTCGCGGGAATCACGATGCAACGCACGTCCGGATGGACTTTCTTGCCCTTTATGATCGCGGCGGCAATGCGCATGTCGCCGATGCGCCCGTTCGTGCACGAGCCGATGACAACCTGATCGATCTTGATCTCGCCAACCTCGCTTATCTTCTTCGTATTCTCCGGCAAATGCGGGAAAGCAACCGTCGGCTCGAGTTCGCAAAGGTCGATAACCACCTTGCGTTCGTATTGGGCGTCTTCATCGGCCGCATATACGACCGGATCCTTGGCGCCATGCGCATTGAGGTATTCAAGCGTCTTTTCGTCGACAGGGAAAATCCCGTTCTTCGCGCCAGCCTCGATCGCCATGTTCGCGATCGTGAAACGATCGTCCATCGTAAGCTCCGCGATTCCTTCGCCCGCGAATTCGAGCGACTGGTACCGCGCGCCGTCCACGCCAATGAGCCCGATCAAATGGAGAATCAGATCCTTGCCGCTCACGTTCGGGCGGAACTTGCCCTTGACCGTTACCTTGATCGCCGAAGGCACGCGGAACCATGTCTCGCCAGACGCCATTCCGCATGCCATGTCGGTCGAGCCGACGCCAGTCGAAAACGCGCCAACCGCGCCATAAGTGCAAGTGTGGCTGTCCGCGCCGATTATGCAGTCGCCCGCGGTGACAAGCCCCTTTTCCGGCAATAAAGCATGCTCCACGCCGCAATCGTGGCCAACCTCGAAATAGTTCTTGATTCCCTGCGCCTTCGCGAAGCAGCGCATCGTGGCGCACTGCGTGGCAGCCTTGATGTCCTTGTTCGGCGCGAAGTGGTCTGGAACTAGCGCGATCTTTTCCTTGTCGAAAACCCGTTCGCGCCCGAACTTCGGGAATTCCCCTATCGCGACCGGCGTCGTGATGTCGTTGCCCAAAACAAGATCGAGCTTCGCCATGATCAGCTCACCGGCGTGAACCTCCTTCTTCCCCGCGTGAGCCGCGAGGATCTTTTGCGTCATCGTCATCGCCATCTTACGCTTCCTCCTCCGCCGTCATGCGGTTCACGGCGCTCAAGAGCGCGAGAATGCTGCCCTTTATGATGTCGGTCGAAACGCCGCGTCCGCGGTAGATGCCCTTCTTGTCCTGGATCTTCACGATAACCTCGCCCAAAGCGTCGCGGTGTTCGGTCACGGCGTGGATCTGGTAATCCTCGAGCGTGAACTTGTGCTTGATGATCTTTTCGATCGCCGCGAACGACGCGTATACAGGGCCCGTCGCGAGCGCGACTTCCTGACGGATTTTGCCGCCCTTGGAGAGCGTGACCTGCGCGGTCGTGGACATGAGGTTTCCGGTGTTGACCACGAAATTGTCGAGCTTCCACTCGCTCTTGGGCTCGCGCCTGACCGTAATCTTGCTCTCCGCGAGAGCCACGAGATCGCGCTCGGCGATGACCTTCTTTTCGTCGGCAAGCTGCTTGAACTCTGCGAACAGCTGGTCGATGCGGTATTCCTCGAAATCATACCCCAAGTCCTTGAGCCGTTCTGCGAACGCGTGCCGCCCGGAGTGTTTGCCGAGCACGAGTTCAGTGCGCTTAACGCCAACCGATTCCGGCGTCATGATTTCGTACGTCTCGGCATTGGCGAGCACGCCGTGCTGATGGATTCCAGACTCGTGCGCGAACGCATTCGCGCCGACGATCGCCTTGTTGGGCGCCGTTTTAATGCCGGTTATCGTGGAAAGGAGCGCGGCCGTGCGCATAAGCTCCTCGCTCTTGATGTTGGTGTAGAGCCCCTTGTAGTAGTCGCGGCGCGTCTTGAGATTCATGACAATCTCTTCCATCGCGGCGTTGCCCGCGCGCTCGCCGATCCCGCATATCGTGCATTCCACCTGGCGTGCGCCGGCTCTAATTCCCGCGAGCGTGTTCGCGACGCCCATCCCGAGATCGTCGTGGCAATGCATGGACAGAATCGCCTTGTCCACATTCGGCACTTTCTCGCGCACGGTCTTTACCATGCGGAAGATTTCCTCGGGCGTGGCATATCCCACGGTATCCGGCAAATTGACAATCGTCGCTCCCGCCTTGATCGCCGTCTCCGTAGCTTTGCAGAGGAAATCAAGATCTGTGCGCGAAGCATCTTCCGCCGAAAACTCCACCTCTTCGCAGAACTTGCGCGCATAGGCCACCATCTCCTTGATCTGCTTGAGGCAGTCGGTGCGCGAAATCTTGAGCTTGTACTTGAGGTGCAGATCGCTAGTCGCGATGAACGTGTGGATGCGCGGATGCGCAGCGCTCTTCACCGCCGCCGCCGCCGCATCGATATCCTTCACGAGCGCACGGCAAAGCGACGCCACTTTCGCCCTCTTCACGGTCTTGGCGATCTCGCTCACGCTCTGGAAATCTCCCGGCGAGGCGATCGCAAAACCCGCCTCGATCACATCCACCCCAAGCGCCTCGAGCTGCACCGCCATGCGCAGCTTCTCGTCGAGGTGCATAGAATATCCCGGCGCCTGTTCGCCATCGCGGAGTGTCGTGTCGAATATCTGGACTTGTTCTTCTTTCATTTCGTTTTTCCCCGTCTCGTCAGTCCTCGGCATACGCGCCGAGGAACGTGAAATTCTCTATCTCCGGATCGTCGGACAGTTCCGCAAGCAGCCGCAAAACCTGCTCGTCGCGCGGCGATGCGTCGAAATCGAAGATAAACCGGAACTCGAAGTCCATCCCCGGAATCGGACGCGACTCGAGCTTCGTGATGTTAACCCCGATCGCCGCGAACTTGGAAAGTATCATAGCAAGCGACCCCGGATGGTGCGGCAAAGAAAGCATAACCGAGAACTTGCGCGCATCGGGATAGATCTCGAGCTTCTTGGAGATGCAGATGAACCGCGTGTAGTTGAAATGCTCGTCTTGGATATTCTCGCCGATTATGTCCAGCCCGTAGAGTTCCGCGCACGCTCTGGACGCGATCACCGCAACCGACTTGTCGCCGGAAGCGGCAAGTTCCTTCGCCGCAACCGCCGTATTGACGTCTGCCACGGCGCGCCACTCGGGATGGGACTTCAGGTACTTCGAGCACTGCGCGAGCGCCTGAGGATGGCTCTTCACCTCTTTGATTTCGGCGAGCTTCGCGCCGCGCACCCCGAGGAGCACATGATTGACCTTGAGCTTCAGCGCCTTGACGATACGGAAGTCCCGTCGCACCATGAGGTCGTAGACCTGCGCGACCGTGCCCGCAGCAGAATTCTCGACCGGCAAAACTCCATAAGGCGCCTCGCCGCTCTCGACCGCGTCAAACACCTTCTCGAAACCGGCGACAAACTTGATCGTGGGATAATGGAAAAATTTGTTTGTCGCCTGCTGGGCGTAAGAGCCTTCGGTGCCGGCACATGCGACGTCGGCAATCGTCGGGAAAATGTTCGCAGTCGTCGCCATCGCGCTCTTGATGACGCCAACAAGTTCCGGCTCGCCGCGCATTACAATGCGTTGCCGCGCCCGCGAAATCGCCATCAAGGTCGAAAACAAAAGACATGCCCCGTTCTCATGTTCAGGCCCTACGGCCTTGGCGACTTTCGAAAGTATCGCACGCTCCCGCACCGGGTCGTAGATTGGCGCTCCACGGTCCTTTTTGTTGGCCGCAACCCGCTCGACTATCTCCAATCGCTTGCGGAACAAATCGACAAGTTTATTGTCGATGTCATCAATCTCCGCACGGATATCCGTCAGGTTTGTCGTATTTACAGTTTCTTTTTCCATATATTCTATGTATTATACCATATTTCCGGCGAAAAAACAAGTGCTCAGGACCAAACGCACCACGCTTGCGCGGCGGTTAAATGCGCGAGTTCTTAGCCTCAAGTCCGGACAAGGACAACACCGGGGTTGGCAGTTCGCTTGTAGACAAGCGGAATTTCAGCAGCGTTCGGGAAGGAAAGAAACTCTGGCGAAAACATATCTCCTGCCTTTTCGCCGTCAATAAAACCGCGGATATGGCCAATCTTACGATAATGGGCAAGCTTGGCGAGAACAGCTTCCTTGATTTTGCTCGTACCGCCGGAAGAACCGTAACCAGTGACAAACACGAAAAGCCTGCCGCGACCCAATCCCAAAACACGATCAAGTTTGGCGATCGCGTCATCAACCTTCATACCGCCTTTGTGCAGATCGTACTCTGGGATATCCATCTTGGATTGGTTGTCCGGAGTGGATTCGAACCACTTCGAAGGGTATCAAAAACCCCTATGCTGCCATTACATCACCGGACAATGGTGTGCGCGACTTGTGCCCAATAGCCGTCTTCGCGCAGAGTCACGGCCATCCGTTCAGCAGCGTCCGGACTTTCAACGATCGCAAAAACCGTAGAGCCGGAGCCGCTCATCAAAACCTTGGAGGCATCCCCGCAAGCCGCAACCATCCGCTCCTTCAGGATGCCTATTTCAGGATGACAAGCGATTGCCGCCGCTTCCAAATCGTTTATGAGTTGCGTATTATACTCTTTTTCGGAAGAAAATGCAAGTCTGGAATCGCATTTTGCGTAAATTTCGCGCGTTGACGAAGCGACGCCGGGATTGGCAAGAACCAACCATAGCGGGAACTCGAGACCCATGAATGTTTCATCCGGCAACGGCCGCACGATTTCTCCGCGACCTTCCATGAGGCATGGCGCACCGTAAACAAGCGCGGGTACATCAGATCCCACCTTGGCGCCAATTTCCATGAGCTCGGCCTTGGACTTGCCCACACTCCAAAATCCATTGAGCGCAACGAGCGCCGCCGCCGCATCCGCGCTGCCGCCGCCCAATCCGCCGCCGACAGGAATGCGCTTTCCCACATGCACGAACGCGCCGCGATCAGGTGCGAGCAATCGCGCCGCCTTGACAATGAGATCGTCTGGAAAACCGGTGTCAGTGCGGAAATCCTGGGCTGGTTCGATTTCAAGCGTATCGCAAAGAGAAATCGGCGCCACTATACTTTTCAGTTCGTGATAACCGTCCTCGCGAACCGGCCCAACCTCAAGCGTGAGATTGACTTTCGCATACGCCTCGATTCTCATTTCACTGTGGACCGCGCCGCGCTTCAAGCCATCTGCAAATCGCAAATCGCGTTGTAGATATTCTCAAAGAGCTTCTTGAGCTTAACGGTTGGCACGGTCGAGTAACTGATGCGGATAAGCCCGGAAAGCACGATCGTGCCGGTTGAATACTTCTTTATGAGCCGGCGGCGGACATCTTCCGCTTCAACCGCAATAGGCTTCACGCACATGAAGTATCCGGAATTGAAAGGCATCGGCTTGAACGCGACCTTCGTGTATTCAGGATGAGCGGCAAGAATCTTGCGCACCATATCGTAACGGCGCTTGAGAACTTTATACTTGCGCTCTTTCTGCTTGAGATAGTCCTTGTCCAAATATGCGTTGAAAGCGATATTCTGGCCAAGGCTCGAGCAATTGGATATGCTCGCGCGAACGATGCCGGCAGCCTTGGACTCCATCGCCTTGAGTTGCGCATCTTCCGCGAGAAGTCTTCCGCCAAAGGATATGAACCCTACGCGAAGCCCCCAAGCATAGTCTTCCTTCGTCGTACCGTCAAGCTTCACGGCCAAAATGCGCTCGTCGGCCTTGCAGAAATCGCCGAAAAGCGACTCGCCGTGCACCCCTGGCTCGTAGACAAGTCCATAGTACGCATCGTCCAAAATAACGACGACCCGCTTGTTCTTGCGCACCGCCGTCTTGACCGAAGCCACAATCGCCTTCGCGTCTTCTTCCGTTGGAGTGTAGCCGGTAGGATTGTTCGGAAAATTGAGGATGAGTATCTTCTTGTCGCCCTTGGAAGTCAGCGCCGCTTTCATGGCGTCGGTATCGAATTTCCCGTGACGAGTGAAGGTGTTGAACTTGCGGATCTTGCAACCGGTAGATTCTTGGAAAATAAGCTCGTAGTTGTCCCAGAAAAGATCGGGAATGACGAGCTCGTCGTCGCGATCGGCAAAAAGCTCCGCGCAAACCTTGAGACCATGGGTTAACGCGTGCGTCACGACCGGCTGGGAATACTTAACCTTTTCCAATGAAGGATTCTTCTGCTTTTGCATGCCTTTCCAGACATCGCGAAGCATCGGCATGCCGAAAGACCCCATGTAAAGAAACGCCTTCTTGTCAAGGTTGACGGATTTGGCGAACGAATCAAGCACAAGCGGCGAACCGTCATCCTCGAACGCCATGCCAATAGTGGCATTGATCGCGCATTCTTTGGCTTCCGCTCCCTGTCCGAGGATGCCGCCAAACGGGAAGTACATTCTTTTGCCGTTTTCCGACAGAAAATCCGCTGCCGGGCCCAGCGTTGCGTTGAGTTCAGACGCCAATTTATTCATAATGGCGCGTATTATACCATAAATTGGATAAAAATTCAAGCAGAAAGCAAAAATCCAACAATTAAAGCGGCTTGAGGCTGAAGGCGTCGTGCGTAATCGCGAAAGCGACATCCTCGCGCATCCGCTTCAGCTCGTGACCTTTGCCCCAACTGTCGGAATAGAGGATTTCGTGCGTTTTGGCGTTGTAGCCGATGATAAGGCGCATGTGGCCGCCGGAGGCCTGCGGAATATCCGGCTCGGGGAAGATCCCAAGCGTCACGCCCCAGAAAACCGGAATTCCCTGGTCGATGCGGTTTTTGACTCCTGCGGCAAACTTCTTGAACCGCGCGTCCTTGGTGCGCTCGCGAAGCAGGACTTCAGGCTCCATCGCCGCCTTCAGCATGGGGATCAAAAGCGTATTGCCTAACATGAAGCGCGATATGTCAAGCTCTGGGCGGCGCATCGCTTTCGCGGATTTGTTGTAGTTCTCGACTTCCTTTTCGATGTCGCGCCGCGAGGACTGCATCGACACGATTTCGTTGTAGCCAAGGCGATATCTCGACCCGGTCTTGCGGACCGTCTCAATCATCTGGCGGACTGACGTGCCGCCGTCAGCGCTCGTTTCGGCCATTTGCGCGAGTTCATGCTCGTCCACGTTCTTGCCGTAATACCTGAGCACCCGCTCGCCTGTCGCGACCGCGCAATAACCCTTGTCGCCCTGATCCACCATCGGGACGCCATCGATCCACACGTCGCCATTGGATTCTTTCCGCACGCTCTTCGCGATTCCACGCGCTCCCGAACCCGAGCCCCGCTGTCCCGCCCCCGAAGCTCGCGGGCCTTTCATCACCAGCCGGACATACTGGACTGCTCCATCCTCCACACCCCATGTGGCTTCCAGCGGCGGCGTGCGCTTCTTGTCCGACCACTCGTATCTGAACGCGCCGCTCTTGAGCTTCACCTTCCCGGCCTTGGAAACATCAATCCCCGGCACCGCGCGCTCCAATAGCGCCTTGAGTTCCGCAACCGACATCCTGCCGCCAGATTTATCGTCGCCGCGGTTGTAGAGAATCATCTCGACACGCTCGATCCTGCCGCCGTCTTCGACAAATCTCGCTTCCCAAACGTCTATGCCGGAATAAGTAACCATGCCGCGCGTGCGGATATGCGCATAATCTCCTATCTCGCGCTCCCACGCAGAGCTGTTGGAGAATGCCTGCGCAAGATCTATGGCGGCGATAAGGAGCGCTAGCAGCATCTCAGAGCGCGGGGTTGTCGAACTCGCGGATCACATCCAAAAGCTGCTCGGCGAGATCAGGGTCCACTTCGAAAATGTTTTCCTGCGCACTGTACGTATTGTTGTTGATATTCACCTTTACCGCGATGAAACGGTCGAACGAGTCTTTGTCGGACTTGCGCCCGGTCTTCTCGCGGTCGAGCACGCCGTAATTGACGAGATTCTGCATCAAGTCCTTGACATGCTCCGGGTCTACGCTGATGCGCTTGGTCTTGATGTTGCTCCAATCTTCGCTCTGGTATGTTTTTGCGAAGTCGTTGGAAACAAGATCGCTCGTGCCCTTCTTCACCTCCACGTGCCCCATGCCGTTCATGTATACGCCGATTCTGCGTATCGGGGTGCGCTTGAGGTTGTAGTAATGGATTTCGACCCAATTGAGCGGAGAGTCCTTGACCGTTATGTAGGGGTCCACCCAAAACGGACCGCAACCCGCGAGACATGCCGCAACCAAAGCGGCGCAAAAGATCATTGCATTCTTGAACATATAAGTTCGCAGCCTTCCAGTGTAAGAGTTTCGTCGACCGTAAAATCCATTCCCGCGTCTTTCAGCGCCCAACGCGCGAAACCGCCGGTCGCGACGAGACGGAAATCTTCGCGGAAATTGCGCTTGAGCTCGGAGACGATCTCCTTCACCATGCCGCGATAGCCTACAATCGCCCCGAACCTCATCGCTTCTTCGGTGGACTTGCCGATTTTCGGCGCTTCTCCGCGCCCGATTTCCATGCGCGGGAGTTTTGCGGTGCGCTCGAAAAGATAATCGCGCATGAGCGGGAACCCCGGGGCGATCACGCCACCCTGCCAAACCTTGTCGGAGGTAACGACCGCCGCCGTGAGCGCCGTGCCGAAATCCATTACGAGAACCGGCGCGCCATACTTTGCAAACGCCGCTTCCGCATCGCACAGACGGTCCGCACCAATCGTCTCCGGCAAAGGATAATCGTACTTTAGCACCAGGCCGCACGGGAAAGAAACCTGCAGAAACTTCTTTCCGTATTTCTCCGTGAACCGACGCCATTTTCCGTCGGCGTCAGGCACTACCGAAACATAATGCACGGCCGACGCCTTTTCGATCGCCTGGGCTGCAACTTCAATCGCGGCGTCAACACCGCCATCGACATGAAAAACCTCGCCGCCGAACTTGAGCGCAGTAGAAGTGTTGCCTACGTCGACTACGAGGTTGCTCATCTTCTCAAACCACCCGCCACTCGAGCGACAAGTCCACCGAACCCGCGCTATGGGTGAGGCACCCCAGCGAAATCGCCGTGACGCCTGTCGCCGCGACTTCCTTGGCCCTCTCCAGCGTAATGCCGCCTGAGGCTTCGGTCTTGGAAATTCCCTTGCACATCTTGACGCACGCCTTCATGTCCTTGACGCTCATGTTGTCGAGCATGATCCACTCCGGCTTGGCCTTGAGCGCGCTGGCGCATTCGCGAAGGCTTTCGACTTCAACCTCTACGGCGATCTTCGGGAACGCCTTGCGTGCCGCAATAACCGCCTGATCGAGCTCGTCGGGGTTGCCGCCCTTCCAGAGGCGGCGATGGTTGTCCTTCATGAGCACGCGATCGTACATTCCCATGCGGTGATTCGTGCCGCCGCCGCAAAGAACAGCGTATTTCTCGAAAACCCTTAGGCCTGGCGTGGTCTTGCGCGTATCGAGTATCATCGTGCCGTACTTCTTCACGGCATCGACGAACTTCGCCGTCAACGTAGCCGTGGCGCACATTCTTTGCATGAAATTGAGCGCGGTACGCTCGGCCGCAAGGATGCTCCGCGCCTTGCCCTTGAAGACGAGAATCGGTTCTTTTGGCTCTACGCGCGATCCGTCTTTCTTGAGGATCTGCACTTTGATCTTGGGGTCTACCGCCTTCAAAACGGCCTTTGCGACCGTCGCGCCGGCAACGACGCATCCGGCGCCTTTGGCGTAGATTTCACCAGTTGCCTGCACATCCGCATCTACGAGCGCGAGCGAAGTCACATCTTGCCACGGATCCGCGATGCACTTGTCGACAGAGGCGAGATCCTCGTCCAAAGCAAGCCGCACCGCCGCTTGCGCGCGCGGCGATTTCATTACATCCTTCATCATGCCTCCTTCAGGCGTTCTTGAGGAATTCCCAATGCTGATAGATGATAAAGGCCAGGAATCCCGCCAGCGCGAGCGCCAATACCCCGGCCCCGAGCGCAATATTCGCAGCAGTGGAACTCACCGCCGCACCGCCGGTTTTTTTGGCAGACTTGGAATCTGGCACATCGAGTTTGAAGCGGTCGGCGATTGTCGCGCCGCCAGCCGCAGGAGCGGCAGGTTTTGCCGCCGGCTTAACAGGCTTTTTGATTGTCATGCTTTGTATTATACTACTTTTTCCCGTGTCTGTCAAGTACTGCGTCGCACGCTGCGCTCAGACTTCCAAACCCAACACCAAGGCGGCGACTGTATTGGCTTCCATCGCCGCCGCGATTCCCACTCTGGCGCTCTGTGGATGGATACCGCGCTCCACATCGCTTTCGCCATCGCCAACAAGATAAAGGTTGGCGCCAAGCTTCTTGACTTTCAAAGAATTGCTGCGCCCAAAGCCGCCGATTCCGCTTGCTCCCACGACCGGACGGGAGTCTGCCAGAAATGCATTGTAGAACTGCGCCTTGATTTCAGCCTTGTCGAGCGCTTCAACCAAAACATCGCACCCTGCATAGAGCGCCTTGATCCCTTCCACATCAAGATGACGGTCGTCCGTCTCGAGCTCCAGATCCGGTTCGATCCGCAGCAGATTCGTCTTGAGCGCGCCGGTTTTCTTCATGCCAAGCTGATTGCGAAAGAAAAATTGCCGATTGAGGTTCGACTCGCCCACTACATCGAAATCGCAAAGGACAAGCCGCTTGAAGCCCATTCGCACGAGATGCATCGCGACATTGCTCCCCAAACCTCCGCAACCGGCGATGCCGATCTTCGCCGATTCTATGCGCCGCCGCTCTTCTTTGGTCAAATAGGGATTGGTCACAATATCGCCTCTGTTATCTTCTCTGGGATCGTCACGGGGAGGGCGTGTTCGCGTCCTTCGATTTCAGTGTATTTTGCCCACGGACAAGTTCTCGCGATGTATCTAGAATTCTCGACATTCGCGATTATGTCGCCTACTGAATGGAAAACCGCGATTTCCATTCTCTGCGGCAATGCGCGCACCGCTTCTCGCACGTCGCTGTCATGGAGATAGTCTATTCCTTTTTTGAGATCGTCGTGCGTATCGACCTGATAGGGATTCACCTTGTAGTCGGTTCCGCCCAAGCCTTCGCCTTGGAAAAGCTCAAAGGCGGTGAGAAACGCCCTGAGCCGCCCTTCGCCCATACCCGGCCAATTTTCGTCTTTCATCATCCGCACAATCGGCGCGACCAACACGAGTTTATTCACCTTTTCGGGATTCGCGGCGGCAAACCGTATCGCGCGATTGCCGCCCAAAGACCAGCCGACTACGGTCATAGATTCGGAAACTTCGGGTTCGGGATCCAAGTATGAAACAATTCTGTCCGCCTTGAAACCGCAGAGCGACCACGCCTTGTCGCTTGCCGCCCAGCCATTGAAGACGACCGTAGTCATTCGGCAAGCTTCTTCCATGCCTCGTAGTAACGCCTTCCAAGTTCGATCTGCGCCTCGCGGTTGAAATGATGGCGGTCTTGGTTCTTCAGCCCTTCCGCGCCGGCAACGGCAGACTTAGGCAAAATTCCCGGGATGGAATCGATCGCAGGATTTATCCACGCCGCATGGTCGCCGTCGGGTCGGCGCCAATGCCCGATTTCGCCTACCACGACCGGAACATCTCCAAGCTCGGCGCGGAACGATTCGATCATCGTTTTCATATTTGCTTCTCCCCCTAGTCTATTTCTGGCAATCGGGACAATACCAAGATGTGCGTCCGCCTAAAACAGGATTCAAGGTTTTGCCGCCGCATTTCGTGCAGGTTTTTTGCGCATAGATCTTGAGCTTCTGCGCGAACTTGCCCTCGGAGCCGTCCACATTCAAGAAATCGCTCACCGTAGTGCCGCCGCATTTTATCGCCTCGCGCAGAATCCGCTTGGCGTTGCGCACGATCTTCTCGCATTCCTCCATCGTCACCATATCCGATCTTCTCACCGGCGCGACACCGGCTGCAAAAAGAGTTTCGGCAGCGTAAATATTCCCGATTCCCGTAACGATGGCGTTGTCCATCAAAAGTTCTTTTACCGGCTTCTTGCGCCCTTGCGCGGCCGCGAACAGAAACTTCGCGCAAAACGCCGGCGAAAGCGGCTCGACTCCAATCTTGGCTAGGCTCTCTGGCCAGCCGTCCTTGCCGCGGTTTTGGATTTCCACCGATCCGAACCTGCGCGGATCTTCAAACCGCAAAATCATGCCATCGTCAAGATGAATGAATACATGCTCGTGTTTGCGGCGCGGCACGGTTTTCGGTTCCACGCGCACCACTCCCGACATCCCGAAGTGCAGCACGAGCTGCCTTCCGTCGTCCAGTCCCGCCACGGCATATCGCGCCCGGCGACGGCAATCCACGAATTTCCGTCCGACGAGCCCAGACTCGAGAAGCGGAGCAAGAGGCGTGCGCAAGCGCGGGAAAAATATCTCCACCTTCTTGATCGTACGGCCCTTGAGAGCGCGGTCAAGTGCACGCGCGATCGATTCGGCCTCGGGCAATTCAGGCATTTTACCGCCCTTCCAGAATCTTGCGCACTTCCGCAAGCGCACGGCCGCGATGGGAAATCGCGTTCTTCGCATCCGCGGAGATTTCCGCGAAGGAAGTATTAAATCCATCCGGCACAAACAAGGGATCGTAACCAAACCCGCCATCGCCAGACGGCGCAAGCGCAATCTTGCCGAAGCACCTCCCGATTGCGAGATGCTCTTTCCCGTCAGGCGCGACAATGGCGATCGCACAGGTAAAATGCGCCGACCGGTCCGATGCGCCTTCAAGATTCTTTAGCAAGAGCGCATTGTTGCGCGCAGAGTCGGTAGGCTCGCCTGCGTAGCGCGCCGACCTTACGCCGGGCGCGCCGCCAAGAGCATCAACCTCAAGACCCGAATCGTCGGCCATGCACCACGAGCCGGGATGACGCGCGGCGATGGCGCGCACTTTGATGAAAGCGTTTCCGGCAAAATCAGGCGCGTTTTCCTCCACGCCTTCCGGATCGTCAGCCGCGACCTCCAAGCCGGGAAGGATTTGCGAAATCTCGCGCAACTTGTGCGCGTTGTGCGTCGCGACGAAAATCTTCATCACTTGTAGAGATTGACCCGCGTCTTGATGAACTCGTCCTGCCCGGTGATCCAGTCCACAAAGAGCTCGTTCAAGTCGCCCGCGGTGTGGATAGTGTCGTAGACCTTGCTCGTGCCGCAAAGCTGGTTCATCCACTCGGGTCTCGCGTTGATCGCCATCTGCCGCGGATGGCGCGCCATCAGCGCGGCGAGAATCATCGTGCTCGCGGTGACCGGATAGAAATCGCGGTCGTCTATCGTCGTGAACAAAATGCCGTTGAGGTTCTGGCCTTTGCACATTCCGCTTTGCGGCTGATAGCGATAAGGACGCGTGGTGACGCCGCAGTTCCTGAGCGGCGTGAGCAAGTCGTCCACGAGGGCTTTCTGGTTCATCCACGGCGCACCGATAATACGGAAAGCGAGTGCGCCCGCGCGATCGCAATCGAGCGCAGGAAACGCCTCGGTGAAAACGGTCATAGGATACATCACGGCGCTGTCCCAGCTGCGGATCGAAGGCGACGGCGGCACGAAATTAGCCCACGGATCGCGCATGCGGTGGTTCCAGTCGAGAAGTTTGTGCACCGTGAGATCGCAATTGATATGCTCGTTCTGCACCATCCACACCGCGCATTCGCCAGGCGTCATACCATGGCAGAAGGGAATATTCACCGGCGCGACAAAACTGCGGTAGCTCGGATTGAGCATCGGGCCGTCGAGCATGCCGCCGCGCGGAATTGGCCGGTCGAGGACCGAGACCGGAACATTGCGCTCTGCGCACGCCTCGAGAACGTTCTTCATCGTCGCGAGATATGTATAGCATCTCACGCCGATATCGCACATATCGATCACCATGTGCTCGATATCGCGCATCATTTCGTCGTTCGGCTTGCGATGGTCGCCATAAAGAGAATGGATCGGGACGTTCCAGAACGGATGCCATGTGCTCGCCGTTTTTTCGCCGGCGGCGACATTGCCGAAGAATCCATGCTCCGCGGAAAACAGCGCCACCATCTTGCCGGGAAGAGCGTTAACAAGCCGGCGGGTTGTGCTCGTCGCTTGCATCGTCAAAAGCCCGTATCTGTGGCCGCTGGTCTTGAGGTCGTCGATAAGCGCCGCGTAATTGGGTTTCATTTCGCTCCTCCATTAGAATCAAGCTTTATGCGCATGGCGCCGATTTTCGCCGCCGTGTTGACAATCGAGGCGTCCTCGCGCGCGGCGACAAGCGCGTCGCTCGCCGCGCCATGCAGCCAAACCGACGATGCCGCCGCGAGAAACGGGTCGCTCTTGAGATATGCCCAGCGCGCCGCGATGACTCCCGCGAGCAAATCCCCCATGCCGCCGAGCGCCATATAGGGATTTCCGGAATCGTTTTCGTAAACTCTCTTAGCGTCGGCCGAGACCACAAGCGTCTTCGCACCCTTCAAGACCACGGTCGCGCCGTAACGCTCCACTATCTCCTTCGCGCAGGCAAGCCGGTCCGAGTGCACGCGCTCTTTCGTCCAGCCGAGCAGTTTAGCCGCCTCGCCTTCATGCGGAGTCAATATGAGCTCCTGCCCTTGCGCAGGATCGTAACCGTCAAGCATGCCGTACCACTTGGAAAGAATGGCAAGCGCGTCCGCATCGATGACAAAGCGGCCTTTGGAGCCGGAAAGCAAACGCGAAACGATGACCTCGGTCGTGACTCCCGTTCCAAGCCCCATGCCCATCGCGACGACATCCGCGCGCGGCGGCACGCATGTGGAAACAAGCTTGGTGAAGGTGGCTTCCGGCACGAGATAGCCCGCGGCGATGCGCGAGGCGTCGGGCACGACCAGCTGCACGAGCCCAGCGCCGGCACACCTGGCGCCAAGACCGGCAATCACCGGAGCGTGAATATAGCGACCCGATCCGCCAACGACGGTTACCGTCCCTACCGTATATTTATTTGCGTCCGCATCTCTGGGAACGAACGCACCTGATAAAATACTTTGCATTTGGCAATATTATACCAAAAATCAAACTAAAATACAAGAGCCGAACAAACTGCGCGACAAGCCAAAAGCGCAGCTACTGCGCAAAGTATGGCGGCGGAAATCCACTTGAGGACGAACATCGACGTTTTGGACTCTATGAGCCTGACGCGGGAAAAGTCCGTCGCCAGCACAAGCGGAACGTCAACCAGCGGCACCAACGCGCAGAAAAGCGTCCCGAACAAAAATGTCCCGAGAGCCGGCGATGCGCCGAATGCGTCGACAAACCCCGGCAAAAAAGCCATGAAAAACAAAACCGTGAGCGGATTCGTCGC
>JBGURT010000066.1:0-2083 GCA_045132115.1 Kiritimatiellia bacterium | reverse complement strand
CGTGATGAAGCATGTCTGGAATTTCCCGACGACCAAGGACGCGCTCGCCGAAGTGCGCCGCTGCCCGTCCATGCGCAGGCTCTGCGGATGGGAGTCGCAATCCAGCATCCCGTCCGAGTCCACGATCTCGCGGACGTTCGGCGACTTCGCCCTGGACGAGATTGCCTCGTCGCTTTTCAAGGACTTCGTGAAGAAGGTGACGAAGGGGCGGATCGTCATCCACCGCAGCATCGACTCAACCGAGATAGACGCGCGTGAAAGCGCAGCGACCAAGGGCGAGAAGACCGCAGCCGCCGAACTCGCGGCGATGCGCGCGCAGATCGACGCGAACACGGAGGACTACAACTCCCTCGCGCTCCAGAAGGAGCGGGACCTCGGCACGAACCTCTCGCTGCTGCCGACGCTCTGCGACTGGGGATGCAAGCGCAACAGCAAAGGCAAGACGCAGTACTGGCGCGGCTACAAGTTCCACATCGCGGTCGCCGACGGTGACTTCCCCATCGCGGCATGCCTCACGTCCGCGAGCGTCCACGACTCAAAGGCCGCCATCCCGCTCATGCAGATGGCCGACGAGGTGGCGCTCTCGCTGTACGACCTTGAGGATGCCGCCTACGACGCGAAGGAGATACGGGAATTCTCCGAGTCGAACAATCACGTCCCGATCATCGACGCGAACCCGAGACGCGGCGCGCCAAAGCCTGACGGCAGGGGCGAAAAGGCCGTCGGCATCGTCCCCGCCGAGAAGATCCGCTTCCGCAACCGCTCAGGTGTGGAGCGGGTCAACGGGCACCTCCACGACGCGCACGGCGGACGGACGGTCAGGGTGCGCGGACACGCCAAGGTGCTCCTCCACCTGATGCTGGGTCTTCTTGTCATCGCGGTGGAGCAGTCCGCGCAGATGCTCAGCTGACGCGCTTCGCCCTCCGCGCATCGGCGGCCTCCTTCTGCCGCCGATCCCATTCTTCACACTCCTTTCGGTCCATCTCTCTCTCCCATTCCGGGAAGAGGCTGGGCTGGATTGTCAGCCAATGGCTCGCAAACCGTGGTTTTGCGCTGGTTTCGCTCTCGTCAGCCATGTTTTTGCTCCTTGCCGTCGATGTTTCGCCTTTCAAGCGCACTTCGCCCGCGCCCCTCGATCACAGAGCCACGCATTTAAGAGGTTTTGCAATTGCCTCAATATATCAGCAATTCCAAAAAGCACAGCGCGTCCATAGAAATTGGTAACGCGCAATGAAGCTGGAGTATGGACCATACCCCACACTACTTCGCTTTTGTATTCATCGGGGAAGAAGTCGTAGAAATCGGCAAGTAATGTGGTATAAATTGATTTCCAATAAGCGTCATGTGGTGAATACTGCGATGGGTTTAATGCATGTGAAACTTCATGCAGAACAACGCAGAGAAATTTCCACTTGTTAGCACTTGCGTTTACTGTTACATGAGCAATGCCATTTACCATGTCGAGCTTACAATTCCCTGCTATGGAATTGCGCGCGCTCTTGATCTCAAACACTATGTTGAGCGTTCTTAAGATTTCGAACAAATATTCCCAAACGCATTCTGGGACGTATGGCCGTAAAAAATCAAACGATGCTTCTGCATCTGCCGACGGCAACTTAACAGGCGGCAAATACTGTTTTGTCGTCTTTCGAAATACACCCTGGCACTTTACTACAAGTTCTGGAGTCTGCCTATGATCGATTAATTCAAGAAAGAAGAAAGGTAGTGGATGTTCACTTGGATCATTAGGGAAAGCATGACGCTTCATTGCGATGTGACCTCTTTCCCGAAGAATCGAATCTGCATTCTCCACGCCGCGCACTATTTCTTCGTGCGATGCAATTTCTGTATGACATATTGCCGTATTCCTGTTCCAAAGATCCACCAGTTGCCACCGATTGCGGAGGTAGAAAGCCGGACGTCTTTCTGCAATGGATACGGCAACCTCGGCGAAATGTTGGTATCCGTTTTGTACAAGAACATCAATATACGACCGTACCTTTTCAATGTTATAGCTAATCTTATCTTCGTAAGTCACTACAATCGCCCCTCTTAGCGGCGCTTAAGGTCAGCAATCCACGCG
>JBGURT010000065.1:0-5922 GCA_045132115.1 Kiritimatiellia bacterium | reverse complement strand
TCGCCATCGGAAAGAAGGATGATGACTTTAGACTTTAGATTGGCGTCTTTGAGGCGCAAGAGCGCGACGGAAAGGCCGTCGCCGATTGCAGTCATCTGTTCGTCGCCGGCGATAGCCCGGTGAAATTCGTCGAGGGCGACGGAGGGGATCTGAACACCCTTGAGGACCGCGAGGAGCGCTTCATGGTCGGCGGTGAGCGGCGAGCGCGTGGCGGCATACCCGCCGAAGGTAACAAGTCCGATAAAATCGTCCGGGCGGTTTTCCACGAATTTGGCGAAGAGTTTTTTGACGACCGCAAGGCGCGTCATGTCGCGGGTATATGCGGTCGTGCCCTTTGGGGCGAGATCGAGCGCATCCATCGAGCCCGAGACATCCACGACCATGGCGATGGCGACGGCGTCGATCGAGCGCGAGGAGCGCCCGAGCGGGGAACGCGGCCGCGCGGCGGCAACGACAAGAAGCGCGAGCGCGGCGATCAGCAGGAACGGAGCGGACTTGGCGGCAAGCGCACGCCATCCGCCGCCCGAGCGGGGCAGCCTGGAGAGCGCCGGGAATTTGACGCCACGGTCGCGGCCATGGCGCAACAGACGCCAGGCGGCAAAGACCAGCGGAACGAGGAGCGTCAAAGCCCAAGGCGCGGCGAAAGTCATTCGGCCTCCTTGGCGTTGTCGCCTTCGAGATATTCGCGCGCGCTCTTGGTGGCGTTTTCAGACATCTCCACGGTGGCGGCGACGCCGGCGAATTTCACCATGTCGGCCGACTCGAGGAAGTCTTTGAGCTGTTCGGGGCTTGGACAGGCAGTTCCGTTTTCACTGGACACTAGAGCGAGAAATTCCTCGGTCGTGAGGTGCGGCGCCTTGATCGAATACTTGCGCTGGATGTAGCGGCGAACGACCATCGTGAGCTCGACATAGAAATCCTTGAACTTGCCCTTGGCCGGCAGACTGGATTTTACGAGCCGGTCGAGTTCGACGCGTGCGCGCTCGATTGGCGACATGAAGTGTTCATGCACTCTGCGGGCAAGATGCCGGAAGCAGAAAAAGACGAGACAGCAAATCGCCGCCGCCAGCAACACACAGCCAACGATCTTGGGGAGATAGTCCCTCCAGTTCCGATTGGGTTTTGGGTTGCCGTCATCCATTCCGCCTTCGACAGTTCCGCGCGGATTTGGCGGATCGAAATACACCGATTCGTGCGTTTTGCCGCCATAGTCGAACGACGCGATCTTGTAGGATTTCGCCCATGGTTCCGGGGTGAGTTCCCAGCGAGTCGATTTCTCGTCATCGTAGTCTTCAGCCACACGGAAGCCGCGGAAGTGGCTGCGAAGATCTATTCCCTTGGGGGTGACGGTGATATAAAGCTTGTGCGCGGGATCGACCTGCCGGTCTCCGGAAATCGTCACTCCGCCCGACGAATAAAGGATAGTGGCGGCAAAAAGAACGGCGAAAATCATTTTTTCCTCGCTCTGCGTTTGAAAAGTTCACGCACTTGGGAGATGTACGCGCGCGAGGTAGACACCTCAAGCGTGTCGATAGCGTTGCGCTTGAAGAGCGTGGCGAGCGAACTCGCCGCTTCGCCGGACGCGGCGGCGAATTTGCGGCGCACGGCGGCGTCGGAAGTATCGACGAGCATCAGCTCGCCGGACTCGGGGTCCTCGAGTTCGACAAGCCCCACATCGGGAAGCTCGCACTCGGCGGGATCGGAGACGGGAATCGCGATCATGTCGTGGTGGCGGCTCGCGGAAGCGAGAAGCCGCTCGTAGCCGGAGTCGAGGAAATCGCTCACGACAAAAACGACGGCCTTGCGCTTCTGGATCGAATTCAGGAACTTGAGCGCGGCGGCGATATCGGTCTTTCCGTGGGCGTCGTCTTCGGCGGCAAGGACCTCGCGCACAAGCCGCAGAACCGCGCCCTGCCCCTTGCGCGGCGGAATGTACTTCTCCACCTTGTCGGAAAAGAGGACCAGCCCGATTTTATCCTGGTTGCGGATCGCGGTAAGCGCAAGGAGCGACGAAACTTCGGCGGCGACCTCCATCTTGGTGCGCCGGTTTTCGCCCTTCTCGCCGCCGCTGCCGAAGCTTTGGCTGCCGGAGACATCGATCATGAAAATGACGGTGAGCTCGCGTTCTTCGGCGAAGCGCTTGATGTAAGGAACGCCCGTTTTGGCGGTGACGTTCCAGTCGATCGTGCGCACATCGTCGCCGGGGACGTAGGGGCGGACTTCGTCGAACTCCACGCCTTGGCCCTTGAAGGAGGAGTGGTAGTCGCCCGAGAGCCTGTCGTCGACGAGCCTACGCGTGAGGATGCGGATCTTCCCCACGCGCGCCATCAAATCTTTGATCTTGTCCGACATCAGGGAACCGGGACTTCGTCCAGGATTTTCTTGATGATGTCGTCGGCGGTGATGTTCTCCGCCTCCGCTTCGTAGGTAAGGATGATGCGGTGGCGAAGGACGTCGTAGACGACTTCCTTCACGTCCTGCGGCGTAGCGTATGCGCGGCCCTTGAGCATGGCGTTGCCGCGTGCGGCGAGATTCAGGGCGAGCGTCGCGCGCGGGCTCGCGCCGTTCTGGACATACTCGCTCTTCTCGCGCGTCTTGAAGACGATATCGAGGATATAATCGCCAACCTTTTCGTCGCAGTAGACCTCGTTGAGTTGGGAGCGAAGGAAGGCTACATCCTCGTGCGTGCACAAGGTGCGCGCCTCGGGCTTCTCGGCCTGTTCGGCAAAGCGGCGCATGATCTTGCGCTCGTCGTCCTTGGAAGGCGGCGAAACGAGGCACTTGAACATGAAGCGGTCCACCTGGGCTTCCGGGAGCGGATAGGTTCCTTCCTGCTCCAAGGGATTTTGCGTGGCGAGCACGAGGAAAGGATCAGGCAGCTTGTAGGTGTCGTCGCCGATCGTCACCTGGCGCTCCTGCATCGCCTCAAGAAGCGCAGACTGCACCTTAGCCGGGGCGCGGTTGATTTCGTCGGCCAAGAGGAGGTTCGTGAACACCGGGCCTTTCTTCGGGGTGAACTCGCCGGTCTTGGGGGAGTAGACGAGCGTGCCGGTGACATCGGCAGGAAGGAGGTCCGGCGTGAAGGAAATGCGGCGGAAATCGAGCCCGAGGACCTTTGCGAGCGTGTTGACGCTCAAGGTCTTGGCGAGGCCGGGAACGCCTTCGAGAAGAATGTGCCCGCCGGTCGCGAGCGCGAGAATGAGACGGTCGATCAATTTTTCCTGGCCTACGATCACGCGCGAAACTTCTTCGCGGATGGCCTGGATTTTGGAGTTGTCTATCTTTGCCATGGTCTTTTCTCCGGGTTATGCGTATTTCTTGAAATTCCTGACGAAAGCCTTGAAGTCCGGCCAGCGCATGCGCATGAGGGACTTGGCGGCAATCTGGTATTCGAGCTGCGCGCGGGTGTCGTCGGTGTTGAACCTGAGACGCCGCAAGTAGTCGTGCCACAGCGAGCGCGAAATTTCCTGCATCTGATGGGCAGGCTCCATTTCCGAGGCCTCGCTCTTGCCGGCGCCAAATTCGATCTCCGCATACCACCTGCGTTCCAGGTCGCCAAGCGAATTCTCGAACGCGGTAAGGTCGTGCTCGAGCCAATGGGCGGCGAAACCGCGGGCGAAATCGCCGCCGAAGATTTCCGGCCTGAGCAATTCCTTGACGATGAGCGCCACGGCTTCGTCATCAGGGTTGGAAATCATCAATCCCATCATCGCCTGTTCAAGCCGGGTTGGCGGGATCGCGTCTCCGGCATCGCGCATTTCGATGCCGGAGACTGACGGGCGCTGCGCAATCTCGTCCGGGAGCGGAGAAAAATCCTCCGCTTCGTCCTCGTCCGGCAATTCCGCCTGGGCGGCAGGATGGCGGGGAAGCTTGGACATTTCCTCGGCAAGCGCAAACACGGGAATCTTCAGCAGCCGCGACGCCTCGTCCAGCAGCGCGGCGCGCACCACGGCGTTGGAACATTGGGAAACGGTTTCGATCACCGCCTTGGAAATGCGGCCGAGCGCATCGGCAGCGTCCGGATGCGGCTCCTTGGCGCGCTCGGAACGCACCTGGAAAGAAACGATAGACTCCGCCTTGCCGTCGATCATGCGGCGGAAGGCATCGGCGCCCTTGGTGCGCAGAAAGCTGTCGGGGTCGTCGCCGTCCGGAAGGCTCGCGACGCGCACGGATATACCCTCGGCCATCAAGATTCCGGCCGCGCGCACTGTAGCCTTGTGGCCGGCGCTATCGTCGTCGAAGCAAAGCAAAGCGGAGTCGGCCACGCGGTGGAGCATCTTCGCGTGGACGGGCGTGAAAGCCGTGCCTTGGCTCGCCACGGCATTCGGGAAGCCGGAGATATGCAGCCGGATGCAGTCGATCTGCCCTTCGCAGACGATCACTTCGCGGTTTGGCGCACGGGAGATGAATTTTGCCGCCTTGTCGAACCCGAACAGCACCGAGGATTTGTTGAAAATCATCGTCTCCGGAGAGTTGACATACTTGCCGGAATTTTTGTTCTCCACGAGCTGACGCCCGGAAAACGCGACGATGCGGCCTTGACGGTCGGCCACCGAAAACATCAATCTGCCGCCAAAGCGATGGTAGCCTTCGTCGCCGGGGCTTTGGGGAGCCTTGACGACTCCGGCCTTCTCGAGCTCGTCGAGCGTGAATTTGTATTTCGCCGCCCATTGCCTGATGATCGACATGCCCTTGGGAGCATAGCCGATGACATAGTTCTTTTGCGTCTCTTCGTCGAGGTCGCGCTTGACGAGATACTCGCGCGCGAGCGCCGCCTCCTTGATCACAAGGCAACGATGATAGAACTGCGAAAGTTCGGTCATCAGCGAGAAAAGGCGGTTGCGAAGTCCGGCTTGAGGGTCTTCCTTCTCCTCGAGTTTTACGCCCGCCCGCTCAGCGAGCTTGCGCACCGCCTCGATGTACGAAAGCCCTTCCTGCTTCTGCACGAAGGTAAAGACGCTGCCGCTCTCGCCGCAGCCGAAGCAATGGTAAAGGCCCTTGGCGACATCGATCGAAAAACTGGGCGTCTTTTCGTTGTGGAACGGACAGCAACAGACGAAGCGCGAGCCGACGCGCTTTACGCGGTGGCCGTAGGATTCGATCAGCTCGGACAGATCGATACGCGAGCGTATATCCTCGATTTGAGCCTGACTGACCCTGGCCACGGCAGCCCTCGTCAGATGTGGGTAGGCGTCTCGATGCCCAACAAAGCAAGCCCGGCCTTGAGGACCTTGCCGAAAAGTCGGCAAAGGTTAAGACGGCGCGAACGTGTTTCCGCCTCGCTCTTGAGAATCGGGGAATTCTGGTAGAAGCTCGAATAAAGCTGGCACGTCGCGTAAAGATATTCTGCAAGGACGCTCGGCTTGTAGGCCTCTGCGGCGCGGCGAACGACCGACGGAAACTTCAGGAGCTGCAGGGCAAGCTGCTTTTCCGAATTGCTCTCAGTGGCGAATCCTGCGGCGGAAACCGCCTCGGGATCTTCGCCGGCCTTGTCCATGAGCGAACAGACACGGGCATACGCATACTGCAGATAAGGGCCGCTGTTGCCGTCGAGCGCCAACGCCTTGTCCCAGTTGAAATCGATAGCGGTCGCGGGGTCGTGGCTCAAATCCGCATACTTCACCGCGCCATAGCCGATTTGTCCGGCGAGCGTTTCGTCGGCATTGCCGCGCTCCGAAAGCGTGGCGAGGCAGCGCCGCACGGATTCCGCGAGCAGATCGTCGAGCTTGATGAGGTTCCCCTCGCGCGTCGAAATCGCCTTGCCTTGATACGACATGAGCCCGAACGGCACATGGACGAGCTGGACGCCGGTGTAGCCCATTTTGGCGGCGATGTTGAAAAACTGCTTGAAATGGAGCTGCTGACGGTCGTCCGTCACATAGATAATCCGCTCGGGGTCGTATTCCTCCACGCGCGATTTCA
>JBGURT010000064.1:0-17018 GCA_045132115.1 Kiritimatiellia bacterium | reverse complement strand
AAGCCTAAAACCGCCGTATCCATCAGGTTGGAAATTGCGTATCGTTGCGCATGAGATTGCCGTGGCAGGTTCACCATTGCCATCGCCAGACGCCGGACGCAGTACAAGATGTAGTGTGGATTCCTTTTGGATGTTGTAGTCTGCAAGCGTTCGCCCGTCCGCCAGTTGTTTTCCCGCAAATATTAGCCTTTGCTGGTCGGGCGGGATGCCTTCCTTTTCCTGAATCTTCTGCTTGATATTCTCAATGGTGTCGCTTGACTCGACCTCAAGCGTTACCGTCTTGCCTGTCAACGTGCGCACGAATATCTGCATGGCAAAAGCCTCCGCCCCCGCAAAGGCGGCGGCAACCATCAACAGAACTCTCGCAATCCTCGTCATATAGTTTCGCCTCCTGTGCAAATCTGGATTGCTGGCAATCGATAGTTTACAAAAACAGTTCCGGCTCAAGGCGGCGCTCATAGGCGTCGGCGAAAGCTGCGGTGATTTCCGCCATCTCCCTTGAAGTCGAGCGAACCGCTTTTTTCGGGCATCGATTTATGCAGCCCCAGCATCCGATGCATTTGTCGAGATTGAACATCCTGGTCTTTATATCTATTGCATCGACCGGGCAGTGCCGGACGCATGTCCCGCATTGTATGCACGAATCCGAAATCTCCTTTGTCTTGTACGCAACGGGCAGGGCGTACGGCTCGTCGGGGTTCGCTTCGCGATGGGCGATTATCTTGTTGGGGCCGTCCTTGTACGACCAGTTCGTCTCGGGAAGGACGTGCAGCTCGAGATCCCCGGACGAGACCTTTTCAAAGGCGCGACGCCCGAAGTCTTGCATTATTGCGAGATCCGACGCGTCGGGGCGTCCGCGTCCGGCATTTGTGTCGATTGCATGGCGCGCTATGAATGCCCCAAGCGCCGCGACCTTGAACCCGGAAGAGCGCGCGCGGCTGAGCATCTCGGTCAGCGCGATGCCGTAGAAACCGTTTCCGTAGGTGATGACGCCTATAAACGGAGTATCATGTCCCTCAAGACAGGCGAACATCTCGTCCGACAGCGTAAAGAGTTTCTGTGCGGTCATGCACCCAAACACGACCAGATCGTCTGAACCGAACACGTATCGCTTCTTTCTGTTGTCGCTTGGCAGAAGGTCGATGGATTCAACGTCAATGCAATTGATTCCGGAGGCGATTGTGCGTACCGTTTTTTTCGTCGTTCCGCCTGGGCTGAAGTAGATAAGGTTGAGTTTCTTGATACTCATGGCTCGCTCCTTGCTGGATTGTGTTTCATATATGTGTTCTCGCCCGTTCGACAAGGCGCTTGCCGAGGGCACGGGCGTTGGCGAGATCGGTCTCGAAATGAGCGTCGCGGTACGTACGCTTTGCCTCTTCGGTAAAGAGCGTCATATCGTAGCGCGAATAGTCGGCGAACTGGTAGGTATTGCAGGCGTAGAGCGTTTCCGACGCGCCGAACACCGCCGCCAGCGTCTGTGTGTTCGCCTCCAAGAGAGTCGGATAGCCGATGTCCTTCATCATGCCTTCGGGGCAGTTCATTGTGAAGATGTTGACTGTCTCGATCACCTTGTCGCGGCAAACGAGCGGCTTACCGTCCTCATAGTGGTAGCTGTAAACGGGGAAAGCGAGGCGTTCAAGGAAAGCGCGATACACGCCGGTCGGGTAGCTGAAGTAGATAGGCGAGCCAAGGACAAGTACATCCGCTTGCCGTGCGCGTTCGAGGACGGGCCTGAGGTCGTCGCGTATCGCGCACACGCCGTTCGTCTTGGCGTTCTTGAGCTTGCACGCAAAGCAGCTCTTGCATCCGGGGAAGCTGATGTCGTAGAGGTTGACGAGTTCCGTTTCGGCGCCCGCCTCCTCTGCGCCCGCTTTCGCCGCCTCAAGCATCTTGGCGGTATTCCAGCCCTTGCGCGGGCTAGCGTTGAAGAACATAGCGAACATTTTACCGTCTTTCATGGTTTGTCCAGTTCATTTCTCCAGCTTCCAACCGTTGTCGTTGTGGTAGATCATATTGCGCGTCATGCCGCCATCGATGCAGATGTTCTCGCCCGTGATGAATCCTGCTTTGTCCGAGGCAAGATAAAGAACCATGTTTGCAATATCCATTGGATTGCCGACACGTCCCGCGAAGTGCTGTGTGGCGTCTGGTCCGCCGTAGGTCTTGCCCGCCGTGTCTATCCATCCTGGGGAAATCGAGTTGACGCGGACGCGTCCGGCGAGACTCGCGGCCAACGCATGGGTGAGCGCGGCGATTCCGCCCTTTGCGGCCGTGTAGCTTTCGGACTGCGGCTGGCTCATCCGGTCGCGCGAAGACGAGATATTGATTATGGTAGCGCCTGCGGCAAAACGGTCCTTGAAGAGTTTGGCAAGATAGTACGGCGCCACCACTCCAACCGCCTGCGCATAGGCAAACTCCTCGTAGGTGCATTCGTCAATGCCCTTGAAAAGCGGCATCGCGTTGTTGACGAGGACATCTACATGTCCGCTCTTGGCGATCACATCCGCCGCGAAACGCTCGAGGGTGGCCTTGTCGGAAAGATCGCCGACGAACCACGGCCCGTCCTTGACGTCGATTACATGCACTTTTGCGCCCTCGCGCTCAAAACATTCGACGCAGCACCTTCCGATACCCTGCGCCCCGCCCGTTATTACAACAACTTTATCCTTGAACATCATGGTGCAAATCTCTTTTTGAGTCAAATTGCGGCGGAATGTCGTCCTGGCGGTGTGAAACGAGGATGGCGGCGACCTTGGGATTGCGCCGCAGATAGCCGGAAAGCTTGCGCTTGGCCAAGGCGCGCTCGCGCTCGGACATGTTCATGAAAGGCTCGTCCAGAAGCAGCAGGTCGTGTCCAGGCGTGAGCGCTTCGTCGAGAAGTTCCATCGGCGGCTTTCCGAGATACGCCTGCATCTCCGCGCCGGCCATCCCGATTCGCCGCCGCACATCGGCAAGCGCAACGCCCTTCCCGCGAACTTTGCCGAACACCTTGATGTCGCAGGCGTAGGCAAAGGGATTGTCGCCGCTTATCAGAGAAAGGAGCGTCGACTTGCCGCTGCCGTTTTCGCCGCGCAACACCCACCTTTCGCCCTCGCGCACCGTCCATGAAAAACCGTCGAACAGCTTGCATCCGCCAAGCGAAAGCGTCAGGTTGGAGATTTCGACCACCGGACGAGATGCAGGCGACCCGCTGCCATTGCGCATGGCAGGGCGCGATGCGACACGCGGCTTTGCGGAATTCGCGCCCGGGACTTCGTCGGGATGACGGTAGCTCATCGCGACGGCCATGCCTCTGCGGCAAAGCGCAAGGATTATATCCTTCAGCTTCTCGCGCTGGACGGGGTCAAGTCCGGCGGCAGGATCGTCGAGGATAAGTATTTCGGGAGCCTTCAGCAGGGCTCGCGCCAGCAGGACACGGCGCATCTCGCCGTTGGAAAGCGCGATGAATGCGCGCCTCTCCAAACGGCGCAGATCAAGGAGGCGCAACGTCCGCTCGCGCAACTGCGCAAAAGCCTTGCGGGTCATCGGACGCCTCGCGCCGATCTCGAAAGGATTCACCTCCCAGACCGAGTCGAACGAAAGGAACTGCGAAACCGTAAGCTCGCCGTCTTCATGCCACCGCGCCTGAAGCCATCCCACCTGCTGCGCCATTGCCGAGTGCTGCGCAAACGACAGCGCCGCGATCTTGCCGGAAAGATCCTCGTCGCGCAACCACTTTTCGAAAAGCGGCCTCGCCCTATCCACCCGTAGCGCCAGCAGTTCGCCTGGTTCAGGTTTCTGCATTGTTTCCCAGCCTGTGAATCGCCTTGGTCGGCATGACAAGCAGCGACAGCAGCCTGCCGACCAGAATCAGCATCGTGAATATCTCAAGCCTTCCGGCGATCATGGCGAACGAATACCACCACTTGAGGGCGGACGGAATCGCGCCGTAGTTCGCCGTCGGACCAAACGCCCCAAATGCGGGCCCGATGTTGCCGACCATGCTCAGCGCACAGGAGATCGCCTCGACAAGTCCAAGCCCCGCAAACGCTCCAGCGATGGACGTCGCAAGCACAAGAAACGCATAGAGCGTGACGAACGCCGCAACAAGCGGAACGATATCGTCGCGTCCAGAGCAGCCGTTTATTCTTATCGTCGTCACTTCGCGCGGATGCGTGATGCGGCGAAGTTCGTTGCGAAGCTGCTTGCCCAATACCGCCCAGCGTATCACCTTAACGCCACCCGCCGTGGAGCCCGAGCATCCGCCGACCATGAACAACATGAATAGGAACATCTGGGCGGCCGGTCGCCAGCTTGCGTAGTCCGAAGTCATGAAGCCCGTGGTCGACACTATCGACGCCACCTGAAACGCAGACGTACGGAGCGCGGACGAGAATCCGCCGAAATCAGCGCTCTCGGCGAACGTCACCGCCAGCACAGCGGCGGCAACAACCCCGACAAAAGTGCGCAACTCGGTATCCTTGAACACCTCTTCGACCTTGCCGGAAAACAAGCGGTAGTAAAGCGCGAAGTTGACGGACGCGAGAATCATGAAGACGGTGCATATCCATTCGACCGCAGGATTGCCGAAAGCCCCCACGCTCGCATTCATCGTGGAGAAGCCGCCTGTTCCTAGAGTAGAGAACGCATGGCAGACGCTGTCGAACCACCCTAACCCTGCGAGCCGCAGAAGCACTGTCTGCGACGCGGTAAGGGTGATGTAAATCATCCATAGCGCCTTGGCCGTGCTGGCGATGCGCGGCGTGATGCGCCCTTTCTCGGGTCCACTGGTCTCCGCCTTTATTAGACGGAAGCCTCCGATGCCGAGAAGCGGCACAAGCGCGACGGCAAGCGCGATAACTCCCATGCCGCCAAGCCAATGCGTCTCGCAGCGCCACAGGTTGACGCTGTGCGGCAGGTCCTCCACGCTGGCGCAGACGCTCGCACCAGTCGTAGTGAAGCCGCTTATGCTCTCGAAGACGGCGTCGGTCAGGGTGGCGAAAGCGCCGCTCGCCCAAAGCGGAACTGCGCCGACGAGACACACGCCGATCCATACGCCGCCGACTATGAAGAACGCCCAGGACGTCTTTATCGGAATCGAGTCGGTGTTTCGCTTCAGGCGACAGAGCGCGGCCAGAAGGATGCACGCGAGAGTCGTCGCAGCGAACGAGGCCACTGTGCGCAGCCCTTCGGAATAAATCAGCGAGGCCACGACTGGCGGCATAAGCGACAGCCCGACGATGCCAAGCACATGGGCGACTATCCTGAAAAGCGGAAACCTCATCTCAGGCGCCCTTCCCTGCGCCGCCGAACATAGCGGGCAGCTTCTTGTCGTCCGCCCGCGCGATGAACACGACCTTGTCGCCGCCGAGGATCTCGTATTCGCCGTGCGGTACCTCGTATGAGCCCTCTCCGGCATGACTCACCAGCAAAAGCAGGCATTCGCCGTGCATCGAGACTTCGCGCAGCTTCTTGCCGACAAACGCGCTCTGCGGCGACACGTCGCAGGAGATTATCTCGAAGCGTCCGTCGCACACGGTGTGTATCGACGAGGTGCTCGGGCCCCTGAGATGGCTGAGCATCGCGTCCACAATCGTCGAGCGCATCGGCACGGCTACGTCGATGCCGAGCTTTCGGGCGACGTCGTCGAACTCGGAACTTTCGGTCAGCGCAATCGTCTTAGGCACGCCAAGCGACTTGAGGTAGGCCGCCGCCACGAGGTTGCGGTCGAAGCTCGGCGAGACGGCGATCATCAGGTCGCATGCGTTCAGCCCCTCGTCGCGTATGAAGTCCTTGTCGGATATGTCGCCGCAAAGTACGCGGATGCCCATGAAGCGCTCCTTGGCCTCGCGGCAGTTGCGCTCGTCGGAGTCCACGAGGAATATCTCGCTGCCTATCGAAAGGCGGCGCATTATCGACTTGAGCGGACCCTCAGACGCACGGTTGCCCTGCAACTTTTCCACGATTAGGGAGCCTATGCGCCCAGCGCCGAACACGACTATGCGATGAGGGATGCTGCTGTCCTTGCCGGACATGAAATGCGAAAGCTCGCCTATGTCGTCCGCCGTAGAGACGACGCCAATCTTGTCCTCCGCCTTAAGCTGCGTCTCGCCGTTCGGCAGGATCGCGCCGTCGGCGTTTTCGAGATAAGCGACAAGTCCATGCCAGCCGGTGATAGCGGCAACATCCCTGAGCTTGACACCGACTAGCTCGCTTTCGGCCGAAACCCTGAACTCGGTTATGCAGAAGCCGCCGCCAAGATCAGCGATATTGCCCACGACCCCGTAGTCCACGGCGCGCTGGACCGCAGCCGCAGCCTCAACGTCGGGATTCAGCATCGCGTCAATGCCGAGCGGCAGCGGGGAGTTTACGCACGACGCATAGTACGTCTCGTTGCGGACGCGCGCTATCTTAAGCAGGTCTGGATGGCGCATGTCGACAAGCGAGCAAGCGACCATGTTCGTCTCGTCGTCCTCGGTCAGCATGACGAGGGCGTCGGCGGAAGATATGTCGGCGTCGCGCTCCAGCACCTGAAGGTCGTTGCCCGCCGCCTGGATGACGGTGCAATCAATCTTGTTGCGCGCTAAGCGCACCTTCTCGGACGAGTTGTCGATAAGTACGACGTCAGACTTCTCGTCCGCCAGGGTCTTTGCCAGCTGAATGCCCGTGTAGCTCGCGCCAACTATGATAACTTTCATGTCTTTCTTTCTCGTACTGCTATCTTACGGGGAAGTCGAAGTATGTGTCGGGGTAGGGCTCGTCATCCAGCGAAAAGTGCCACCACTCCTCGGCGAGCGGCTTGAAGCCGTGGGCCAGCATGATCTCCCTAAGCAGCATCCTGTTGGCGAACTGCTCCTCCGTGATCCCGCGGTAGTCGGGATGGGACTCCTCGCCGAACCAGTCGAACGTGCCGCCCATATCCAGCTCCTTGCCCGTACGCATGTCGAACAGTGTCAGATCGACGGTGCTGCCCCTTTTTCGGTTTGGAAAATCAAACATTATGTATGCTTTATACCAGTTCTATGACTTCGCTGTTTTATATCCTCCGCCTCTCGCCGCCATCGCCATTGCCGCAAACATCGCTGTCATCATCACTTTCTTCATTGCCGTTCTCCTCTCATCAAATTCGTGCAAATGTTTTTATGAGTTTAGAACATAGTGAGTGGAGCGGCCGGCGCCTGCCTGCCGCAAGATGCCTTTGGACACCAAATCGTTGATTTCGCGCGAGGCGGTATCTTGCGACACCTTGCAGAGCTTCGCCCACTTGGACGAGGTCACACCCCCTCTTCGAGGATGGTCGGGGCGAGAGGATTTGAACCTCCGACATTCTGCTCCCAAAGCAGACGCACTACCAGGCTGTGCAACGCCCCGCGATTTTTGTGTATTATATCATATTTATGCGCTTTTATTCAACCCCTAAAATGAAACGCTTGACGGCGATTTCAGGCGGGGGAATAGGACGCATGGTCTTGATATCCACGAAAACATGCACGGTGTGGCCTTTGGCGAGAAGGCGATCTTCGCCCTTGCGCCGCACTTCGCAACAAATCTTGCATCTTACGCCTTTCATCTCTTCCACCCAGGCGCGAATTTCCAGAAGATCGTCGTATTTTGCGGGCGACTTGTAGTCCACTTCCGCATGCACCACGGGAAGCGCAAAGCCCAACTCCTCGCATTCTCTGTAGGAAAAGCCGGTTTCGCGCATGAGTTCATTGCGGGCGCGTTCGAAAAACGTAAGGTAGTTGCCGTAGTACACGACGCCCATCTGGTCGGTGTCGGCATACGGAACACGATATTCGAGTGTAGTCATTTTGCCGCCTTTTCTGTTCAGTCCATAACCTTGAAGGTAGGGCCTTCGCCGCTGTAGGAGTCCAGTCCGCCGCCGGAAAATTCGCCGCCATCGGACGAAACTTGGCGCTTCAACTTGGGGCGCTCGCCAAAAAGAACCGTGCCTAGCCGGATAAACGTGGCGCCCTCCTCTATCGCCGGCAAGAAATCGCCGCTCATGCCCATCGAAAGCTCATTCAGGTATAGTCCGCTCACCTTGCGCATCTGGATCTGGAGATCCTTGAGCCTGCGGAAATACGGCCGCGCGTCCTCGGGGTTTTCCGAAAACGGCGCCATCGTCATGAAGCCTTCGACGGAAATCCGCGGACATTCCATCATCGCGAACTCCAGCGCGTGCGGAACATCCTCGATCTTCATTCCGGATTTGGACTTTTCTCCCGAGACGTTCACTTCCAGCAACACCGAGGGTCTCGCTCCGGTTTCTTCCGCGATCTGCTGGATTTTCCCCAGCAGTTTGACGGAGTCTACCGAATGGATGTAGTCGAAAGTCGCGAGCGCGTGGCGCACTTTGTTCGACTGCAGATGCCCGATCAAGTGCCATGAAATGCGCGAATCGCACTGCGGCTTTTTCCACATCGCTTCCTGCACCTTGTTTTCGCCGACGATCCTGAGCCCTGCGTCAAAAGCTTCTTCCACGACCTCGGGTCCGTGGGTCTTGGTTACGGCGACGATCTTGACGTCCTCCCGCCGCCGGCCCGAGCGCTCGCACGCGGCGGCGATTTGCGCCTCGACAAAATCGAGTTCTTTCATGGCATGGCTCCTTCTACATCCACCCCTTGCGCTTTGGCGAGGAGCATTCCGTAATTCACGACGGGTATTCCCTTTTCCTTCGCCGCGGCGATCCGCGCCATCGTCTCGCGGCGCGTGAGCATGCAACCGCCGCATTGCACAATGAGCGCCGCGCCGTCAAGTTCGTTTTCCCCAAACGCATTGCCGCTGAGGAAGCGAAACTCGAGCTTGCATCCTGAGAGGCGCTCCAAAGCCCTGGGGATTTTCACGGTGCCGATATCGTTGCACTGGCGATGGTGCACACACCCTTCCGCGACAACCACCTTGTCACCTTCGCGCAAGTCTGGAATCGCCTTGAGTCCCGCGAGATATTCATCCAAGTCGCCCTTCTGCCGCGCGAACAGAATCGAAAAAGACGTGAGTTTTATCTGCGGTGGCAACGCTCGCCGCACTTCGCCGAACGCTTGAGAGTCGGTTATGGCGAGATCTACTTTCGTCTTCGCGCAGATTGACGCCACCTCCTGCGGCTGGCAGACGATCGCCGCCGCATGCGCGTCCAGACACTCGCGCAAGACTTGCTGCTGCGGAAGAATGAGCCGCCCCTTGGGCGCGGATTCGTCGATCGGGCACACGCACAGCACCAATTTGCCGGACTCGACCAGACCGTCCAGAAGCCCTGCCTGATGTTCGCCAAGTTTCATGGCGGCGATTTTGCGCTTGAGATCCTCTACGCTATCGCCGCGACGGTATTGGATTACCGGAATATTGAACTTCTCGCGCCACTTCCCGAACCCTTCGCCAACCCAAACGGCGATGTCCGCAGTCTTGAGGACATCCAACGACTTCCTTACGCGCAATGCTCCAAGTTCCCCCGCATCGTCGTCCAGCCCCGCCGTATCGGTTATCATGCATGGTCCCAAGGGCAGGATTTCCATCGCCTTGGAGACCGGGTCGGTCGTCGTGCCGGGCACGTCGCTCACGATGGCGATCGGGGAATTCGTGAAAGCGTTGACGAGCGTCGATTTGCCGGCGTTGCGCAAACCGAAAAACGCGATATGTATGCGGTTGCCGCGAGGTGTCTGATTATTTGCCGCCGCTTCCATAGCCGTTGAACTTGTTCATGGCCGAATCCACGCCTTCGGCGAGAAACGTCTCGACCATGCCCGCGGCATCGGACACGATCGTGTCCATCATCTTGCGGCTTTCGCCGTCAAACTTGCCGAGGACATGTCCGATTACATTTTCCCGCTCTTTGCCGACGCCCAATTTAAGCCGCGCGAAATCCTGCGTGCCGAGGCGCTCGATGATGTTCCTCACGCCGTTGTGTCCGCCGCAACTGCCGCCCTTGCGGAATCTTACGCGCCCTAGCGGCAAGTCGATGTCATCCTGCACGACGAGCAGATCGGCGGGCGTGGAATTGGTGTATTTCACCACCGGCGCGACCGCGTCGCCCGAGAGATTCATGAAGGTCTGGGGCTTGAGGAGCACCACTTGAACGCCGCCGAAACTGCACTTGGCCCACAGACAGTTGAATGCGCGCTTCTCCTCCCACGACGCTCCGCATTTGGCGGCTATCGCGTCGACAACCTCGAACCCGACCGAGTGCGGAGTGTTCGCATACTTCGCCCCAGGATTGCCGAGTCCGGCGACGATCTTCACGAACAAAAAACCTTATTCGTGATTGAAGAGGTCGTTCACGCTGTCGTTCGAGTGGATGCGCTTGATGGCCTCGCCGATGAGCGGCGCGATCGAAAGGCGCGTAAACTTGAACGGAAGCTTGGAGACGTCAAAGTCGTCGCGCAGCGGAATGGTGTCGGTCACGACGAGCTCGCTGAGCTGGTCTTCCTTCATCAGCCGCTCCACGCCTTTGGTCGTAAGCGGGAAGTGGCTCACGAAAGCATGGACGCTCTTGGCGCCGTGCTCGAAGCACATTTTCGCCGCCGCGGACAACGTGCCGCCGGTGGCGGTCATGTCGTCGATCATGATGACGTCGCAATCCTTGACGTCGCCGACGACGCTGAACGCATCGACCGTCGAATCGCCCGTGCGCTGTTTGGCGACGATCGCGAGCCCCGTGCCGAGTTTGCGCGAATACCCGAATGCCGTCTTCGCGCTGCCGGTGTCGGGCGCGACAATGATCGGCTTGGCGAAATGCTGGTCGCGGATATACTGGAGGATGACGGGCTCCGCCTTGAGGTGATCGAGCGGGATATCGAAGAATCCCTGAATCTGGTTCGCGTGCAGGTCCATCGTGAGCACGCGATCGGCGCCGGCGGCCTCGAGAAGGTTCGCGACAAGACGCGCGGTGATCGGGACGCGCGGCTGGTCCTTGCGGTCCTGACGCGCATAGCCGTAGTAAGGCAGAACCGCGGTAATCCGCGCGGCGGAACCACGGCGGAGCGCGTCGATCATGATGAAGAGCTCCATGTACGAGTCGTTCGGCTTTGGCGAACCGGACTGGATCACGAACACGTCGCGCCCGCGCACCGTCTCGCCTACGATGCAGAACGTCTCGCCGTCAGGGAAGTGGCGGATGTCGATCGCATTGAGCGGCTTGCCGAGATACTCGGCCACTTTCTCGGCCAAAGGCAGATTCGCCGTGCCGGAAAAAATCATGAAATCGTCATTGCTGTATTGTGTCATGTCGCATCCTCTTGGTTTTATCAAGAATGTAGAGTATTATACCATAAATCACCTCAAAATACAAGTGCGCAAGGGCTTACGAGCTCCTTGCAAAGCCACAGCATTTCCGCCGCCACGACCGCAAGCGAAGCGAAGATCATTTGAGCTTCATTCCCCTGAAGATTATGCCATGCCCGAGGAGCTCGGGGCCGAAATAGAAACCCGGCTCCGGCGGCACGTTGTAGCCGTTGTTTTCGGTCGCCACGCTGATGCGGTAGACGGGATCTTCCATCATCGTATGGAAACGGTACTCTGTATCGTGCGGGCTCATGTAGAGTCTGAGCGCCTTCTTGTCGTCGCGCTGGAGGATGATCTCCTCGCGCCAGTCGCCGAAGATATCCGCCTGGAGATTCGGCACGCCCTTCGTCGAATGGATGGAATGCCCGCCCGGGAGTTCTCCAACCTCGTAGACCGAGCGCCCGTTGCGCCCCACCTTGTAGCCCCAGATCTTGTCGCCCCCCGCGTAGGCGCTCGAGGTGAGATCGCCAAGCCACCTGATGTTGAACCTCAAAGTGTTGTAGTAGTTCTGCTTGGGGTTCGGCTTGGGCCCGAAGTGCTGCTCGAACGTCTTTGCCGAATAGATGCCGCAATGGGTGCCCGAGAAGAGTTCCACGCCGGGGCCTTCGGGGTCGATGTCCATCGCGTTGCACGACCCCGTGTCCATGGGGCCGTGTTTGCGGATGAGCCAGCGCCCGGTCTGCGCGTCGCGCAGCGTGACGCCGAACGGCGGCGCTTCATGGCAAGTCCAGACCTGAAGTCCGCGCGTCTCCGGCGACGCCTGGATAAGGTGGATCGCGTCGCCATGGCCGCTGCCGGTCGTGTAAAGCCCCTTGCCGTCGTCATCCACCACCATGTGGCCGTAGATCACTTCGTCCTTGCCGTCGAAATCCACGTCGCCCACGCGCAAGTTGTGGAAGCCCTGTCCGCCGTAGCCCCAGTTGTGCGGCTCGTCCGAACAGAAATACCAGCGCTCTTTGAGCTTCTTGCCGTCCCAATCTACCGCCCAAATGCAAGTGCGCGAATAATAGCCGCGGCAGAAGACCGCCGTCGGGTGGACGCCGTCGAAATACCCCAGGCACGCGAGGAAGCGGAACGCCTGGTTGCCCGGATTGCGGCTGGACCACTCGCGATTGATGGCCTTCTCGTCCTTGCGCGCGAGCGCGTCGGGGTCGGAGAGAACTCCCGGCTTGTAGTCGATCGTATCTAGCGCTTTGCCGGTCCGGCCGTCGAACACGGTGAGGAAGTTGGGCGCGAACAGGCATTGATAGCTGTCGATCACGCGGTAGTCCTTCGTCTTGTCGCCGATATATGCGCCCGTGCCGTCGCGAGTGCCGTCGGCCGTGCGGCAGATGACCTCCGCCCTGCCGTCGCCATCGAAGTCGTAAACCATCACCGGCGTGAAGTGCGACCCCATCTGCATGTTGGGCCCCAGGCAAATCTTCCATAAGCTGCGGTTGGTGCCGTCGAGCTTCACCGCCTCTAGCCAGCCCGGTCCTTTTTCGTTGCGGCTGGTATTGTCGCCGCCGCCGCCCGCGCCGTCCGGCCACCAGATGATCACAAGCTCGTATTCGCCGTCGCCGTCGAGGTCTCCGACCGAACAGTCGTAGGGCTGATAGCCGTAGGCGTTTTTCTGCACCGGCGTGATGCCGCCCTGAGGCGGCGTAAGCTCGATATCGAAGTATCCGACCGGCGCGTCTTTCTTCAAGGTCCATTTGCCGCCGCTCTTGGACGCGGTCTCCTTGCCGTTCAGCACGGCTTTCACCTCGTAGACGCAATCCTTGTCGCGCCAGGTATCGATGAAATACGTCACGTCGGAAACCGGGGCGGGATTCACCCTCAAGCCGTTGCAATAGACGTTGAAGGCCGTCTCCATGGGGTCGGTCGACTTGTAGCGCCACCCCACCATGACTTCCTTCTCGTTGCGGCGCATGGCGAAGACGCCGCGCCCGAGCTTCTCGCGCTGCATGTTCGCGAGCTTGTAGCTCGTCGCCGGCTGCGGGAACGCCGCCGCCCCCACCGCCATTTCCGGATCGGTCTCGATGATTTTGCCGCCCTTGTTCTGGAGGTTCTTGATCGCCTTCACCGTGGCGCACTTGAGCGTAGTCCCTTTCATGAGCACGACCGTGCCGCCCCAAGTCGCCGCGTGCCCCATCACGAGCGTGGAGTTCATGACGACGAGCCGCCCCGTGGCGTTGTCGCAAGGATATTGGATGCCCAAAACCCCCGGCCCGTCCTTCACGATATCGCCGTCGCCCTCCAGACTCGCGCGGATCGCCATAGTCCCGCGGTTGAAAATCCTCACGCGCCCCTCGACCCTGATCGGCGCCATGGACTTCACGAACGACGGCTCGTAGCTGATCAAGGTGCCGCCCGTGAATTCCACGGTGTTCGTGCGCCCTTTCGCGTAGTTGGAATCGAAAAGCAATCCGCCGCTCCCGATCCCCAATATCCCGCCCTTGCCGAGCGAAAGACTCTTCTCGCCGCCTATTCCGCATTGCGCCAAAACGCCCCTCGCGACCAGCTTCTTCTCGCCGTCTTCGCCTATTTCCAGATTTTCCGGAAGCTCGAACCCAAGCCGCAAAACCGCATTGGTGTCTATCGTCCCGAGCGCCGTTTTGATCGGCGGCAAATCGCCCGGCCAAGGCTCGTTCCGGCTCGCGATCTGCAGCATGGCCGACTCCCCGAGCGCAGTATCGTAGTAGCGGAACTCCGCGATCTCCGAAGTCTCGGAATCGCGGTTGGGCGTGCTCGCGTCCCGGAATTGCGACCCGAAGCACATCTCCGTCGAACAACCGGACGGATCGAACTCGCCCGCTTCGCCCGCCTTCTTGCCGTCGACATACAAAACCACCTTGCCGGAATTCGCGGGATGCACCACCGCGTACACATGGAACTGCTTGTCGTAATACGGGATCGAATTCCTGACCGCGAACAGTTTGACGTCCGGCTGACGGCCGGTCCAGCCGATGAGCTTCACGCCGCTGCGGCCGGTTCCCGCGAGGCCGAACGACCGGCCGCCGCGTCCGTGTCCGCTGCCGATCGACCACAACAGCGAGCCGTCTTCGTCTTCGCCCTTCTGGATGGTGATGATCGTCCATTCTTTGTCGAGCGTCATGTTGCGGAACCATGGATGGCATCCGCTCTGGAGCTTGAGCGCGCCTTTGGGTCCGCCGGCCGAAGGCGTCCACTCGGTCTTGTATTGCTTCGGTTTCTTGTCCCAATCGGGACGTTCTTCGCCGACCGACTCGAAATCGCCGTTGAAGAAGACGCGGAACTTGGGCTCGGTGCCGACCTCGTCGCCCGCACCGCTTAAAGCCGCCTCTTCTTCATCCGACAATATCTCGCCGAATCCGCCTTGTGCGAAAGCCTGGAACGCGATAGCGCCGGCCGCCGACGCGACGCAGAGGAAATATTTGAAGATCATAATGGAATTATACCATAAATCCGGTCGGAAAACAAGGGCTTTGGGGGTGAAAGTCGTGCTTGTTGCGTCAATTTTATGCAAAATAAAGGCGCAAAGCAAGGATTTCGACCTAAATAACGCACCAAAAGACAGAAAACAAGGAAAAACACAAAGCAAACCAAGTTGCACTGCGTAGCAAATCGGGTTGGACTGCGTAGTAAATTGGGTTTGCCTACGTAGTAAATCAAGCTGGACTACGTAGTAAATCAAGCTGGACTACGTAGTAAATGAAGCTAGACTACGCATCAAACGGATCCGGACTACATAGTCACTAAGCCTTATCCCAAAAGTGCACGCCAAAAGGCATCTGGGGCCTTTTGGACGGCGCATGCGGCATTTTGGAGGATGCGTTTGGGCGAACCGGTATTAAGCGCTGATTGCCCTTTTGCCCGCCATACGCTACTCCACCCTTCCGGTAAAGGCGTTGGCGCCGGAGTTGTCGATCTCGTGCGTGAAGAATTTTTCCGCGGCCTCGTCGCGTGCGGCCTCCCATGGGCGAGGTCCACCCTGGAGCTGCACGACCCAGAGTTTCAGTTCCTTCCGGTGCCAGTTCACCATGCAGATAGTGCCCCACGCTCCGCCATGACCGAACCACGCATCGTCATCGTCTTTCCCGGGGACGGGCGCATTGAGACCAAGCGAATATCCCTCGCGGAAATTTTCCGGGCGCGTCGAAAGCGCAAGTATGGATTTGACGGTTTCCTCCTTCAGGATGCGAACGCCATTTTCACCGGTGCCGAGATTCATCAGCATCTTGTAGAACTTAAGCTGATCGCGCGCGGTCGTCCAGAGTCCGGCGCCGGCCGAAGCGAAAACGCGGTCGTCGTTGTACGGCGTCTGCATTCTTTCGTCGCAGCGGCGCCATGCGGGCGGGCCGTTTTTCGAGAGCGCGAAGAACTCGATCCTGCCCGCCAGCTGCGCGTCGGTCGGCCAGAATCCGGTCTCCGTCATCCCCAGAGGATCGAGGACGCGCTCCTTGAGGAAATCCTCCCAGCGCTTGCCGGTAACGCGCTCGACCACCGCCGCGCCGACATCGATTCCGACGTTCGAGTACTTCACGTTCGTGCCGGGCTCGAACTGCAGCGGGATCGCGGCGGCGATGGCGGCGACGCTGCGAAGCGGCATCCTGCGCGACCATCCCCCCATCCTGCAGTAGTTGGGCAGCTCGAAATCGAATCCGCCCGTGTGGTTCATGCACATTCTGATGGTGAGTTCGTTTTGTGCCTTGCGAATCGTATATTCGTCGTTCGCATGGCCGGCCTTTACCCAAAGCTCCTTGAATTCGGGGAGATATTTCGATACCGGATCGTCAAGCGAAATCTTGCCTTCCTCGACGAGAATAGCGATGGTGACGCCGCAGAAGCCCTTCGTCTGCGAACATTGCATGTAGTGCGAATCGAGCGTCACGGGACGCGTTCTGCCTGCATCCGCCCAGCCTAAGCAGGCGATCTCCTCCGCGCCGGGCTTCAGGAATATGTTTATCGCGCCCGGGAGCGCTCCCGATTCCACGAAGGGAGAAAGCGCCTCCTCGGCGAATTTCGTTTCGCCGGCGGCGACGGTTGCGAATGCCGCGAGCGCGGCGAGGATCGTATGTTTTTTCATATGTTTTGGTATTATATCATATTTTAATCGCGGACGCCATGAAAATCGCCTATATAGAACCGTTTGGCGGTTCCGCCTCTAAGATGAACTTTTTTCATCTTGCGAGAAAAATCTGCAACCTTGCAAACCCGAGAGAGAAAAAACAAGCGGAGCGAATGCCCCGCTTGTCGTGATTCGCATAAGCGAATTTCGCTTAGCCAAGGATCGCGTCCTTGAGCGCCTTGCAGGCGACGATCTTGACAACCTTCTTGGCCTTGATCTTGATCGTCTCGCCGGTCGCAGGATTGCGGCCGGTGGGGGCGGGACGCTTGACGAGCTTCACCTTGCCGATCGCAGGGAGCATGAGACCCTTCTCTTCCTGCTTCGCGCCCTTGATCGCGATGTCCACGATCTTGTCGTAGGCGGCGACAGCCTGCTTCTTCGTGATGCCGGCGGCTTCGGCAACCGCGGCCATGATGCCGCTCTTGGTGGTAGGAACAACTTCCTTCTTAGCCATTTGTTTGATCCTTGTTTGTTTTTGCGCCTTTCCCAGAGACCCTCTCTAGTCAAGACACTGCGTATTATACCGCATTTTATTGGGTTTTGTCAAGATGATTTTTCAAAAAATCAACAAAATCAATACTGCGGCTTGCGCGATATGCATTCCACCCTTGATTTTATTAGGCAATCTTCGCCTGCAAATTCGCAACGCGGATGAAACGCACAGCCCGTAGGC
>JBGURT010000063.1:0-5646 GCA_045132115.1 Kiritimatiellia bacterium | reverse complement strand
CTTCAGCTTTCTTCAATAGCGCTTCGATCGATTCAGCCTTCTCGTCTTTGTCTTCGTCCACGGTCTGATCTTGTTCGGTCTCGTTTTGTTGCTGTTCTCCGTTTTCTTGAGGCTCCGCTTGGGAATCCTGATCTTGAGGTTGCGCCTGCGGTTCGCCAGACGCGCCGCCCGCTCCGTTCTTGTCTTTGGGGAGCAAGGATTTTATCTCGATGATTTTTTCGATCGCCTCTTGCTGACGCTCCGGATCGTGGCTGCCTAAAAGATCCATCTGCAACTTTTCAAGTTCAGTGGCGAGCGCGCTTATTTTCGCTTGGGTTTCAGCGGTGAACGGCTCGCGGTTGGTGTCGTTCTGGGCCTGCTGCTCGTAGGCTCTGGCCCATGCCGGGAACTTCGAGCGGAACGCGACGGTAAAATCGCGCGCTTCGGATTGCCAGTCGCGTCCGTTCACGGTCTCTACTTTCGTCAACGCATTGGACTGCGCAATGAAATCTTCATCGATCGCATCCGGTGGCAGGATGCAAAGCTTGAGGAACGCAGTAAGCTCGCTTTCGCATTTGGCGAGATTGTCATACGCCTCGCCATTTAGATCTTCAAGCTGAACCGCGGCATCGAGCGTTGCGGAACGCGCGGCTTCCAGACGGGGCAGGATGTACGCGGCTTCCTGCTCGTTCGTCACATTGTTGACTATAACCTCGCGAACTGGAATCCATACATCCGCGAGAGTCTGCGTCCGGCGTGAAAGATCGAGGGATATCTCGATCGTCCGCTCGGCAGTATTGGTTCGATAAGTCCCGGCCTCGACCAAAAGATCCCTGCACTCGGCCGTCGCCTTGCGGAGCATGGATCCCGGATCTTTGCCCTGTGCCGCCTTCAGCACTTCGTCTATATGGCGGTTTTCGCGGTCGGCTTCGATCTTGGCGACCACGCGGGAAAAGTTGTCGTTCTCCATCTTGCCCTTGGGGTTGGCCATGAGCGCGATTTGAGCCGCGGCAAGCGCTTCCTCGAAGTTTCCGGCATCGTACTCCAGCTTTGCGACAACCGTCGCCGCGCGTGCGCTAAAATCCTGCGAAAACATCAGCGGACGCAGTACCGAAAGCGCATTTGTCACATCGCCGGCACAGTAGAAATCCACGCCACGGTTCCACGCCTCCGTATCCGAACTCGGTTCGGCAACGGCGGCGAAAACCAAAGCCGATGCAACTATCGCGCTTAGCGACATGCGGCGATTTCCGCGAGGATTGCGCGAGCGGCGGCGGCAGGATCGGCCGCAGCCATAATCGGACGGCCGACGACGAGATGCGTCGATCCGTCGCGAACGGCGTCGGCGGGCGTGGCTATGCGCTTTTGGTCGCCTACGTCTGCGCCGGCCGGCCTTACTCCAGGCGTGATGAACAACGTGCCATTAGGGAGAATCGAACTCAAATTCCCCACTTCGCGCGGAGAGCACACGAGGCCGTCGGCGCCATTTGCAGTGGCAAAACGCGCCATCGCTTCAACCTGCTCGGCAGGCGTGCGCCCGACAATGCCGACATCTTCAAGATCCGCCTTGTCAAGAGAAGTCAAAACGGTGACGGCGAGAATCTTGGGGGCGGACTCGCCAAACTCCAAAGCGGCCGTTTTCGCCGCCGCGATCATGGCCTTGCCGCCTACCGAATGGATGGTCATAAGATCAACGCCAAGCTTGCCGCCCGAGCGGACGGCACGCTCCACCGTGCGCGGAATATCATGAAACTTGAGATCGAGAAAAACCTTCTTGCCCAAGTCGCGAACAGCCTTGACGACATCCGGGCCTTCGGCCGTGTAAAGCTCGAGTCCGATTTTGTAAAACCCCACAGGGTCGCCAATCCGTTTAACGGCGGCGACAGCCTCTTCTCGAGTCTGGACATCCAATGCGACAATCAGCTCAGCCATGCGAGCAACCCTCCCTTCAAGATTATTTCCTTTTCGCGACCGGAAAGCGAAGTTTTCAATTTGATGCCGGCAACTTCAATTTCTCCATCGCCCTCGATCGCTTTGCGCATGCCGTCGAAAACGAATTCAAGCCCCGGCTCGAATTTGTCGTAGTCGGCTGGATTCGCGAAAACGAACGGCACAATACCGAAATTGATGAGGTTCGCGCGATGGATGCGTTCGATAGACTTGGCGACAACCGCCTTTACGCCAAGATACATTGGACACAGGGCGGCGTGTTCGCGGCTCGAACCTTGGCCGTAACTCTCTCCGGCAACAATCACGTTCGCGAAACCGCGCTCGACGTTCGCGAGACAATTGTCGTGAAAGTTCCGGTCGCACGGCTCGAAGACATACTTCGAGTATTCAGGCACGTTGGAGCGGAACTTTAGCCTGGCCCCTGCCGGCATGATGTGGTCGGTCGTGATTTTGTCGCCCACCTTGATGGCGACTTTCGCCTTGAACTTGTCCTTCATCGCCACGCCAGCGGGAACCTTCGCAATATTGGGTCCGCGGACGATCTCCGTCTTCGGCACGCCCTTCCCTGCCGTTTCGCGATAGAGGAACATGTCGTCCACGATCGGGAACTTGGCTGGCGCGGGAACCTTCTTGGCTTTTTCGCAAACCGTGACGACTCCAGTCAAGGCGCTCGCGGCGGCGGTTTCTGGGGATACGAGATAAACCTTCGCGCTCTTGGTTCCGCTGCGGCCTTCGAAATTGCGATTGTTCGTCCTGAGGCTCACGGCGTTCGTGGAAGGCGACATGTGCGCACCAATGCAGAATCCGCAGGCGTTCTCGAGCATGCGGCACCCTGCGGCATGGAGAATCGCAAGCGAACCGTCTTCGGCGAGCATTCTGATCACCTGCCGCGATCCGCAAGCGATGCCGACCTCGACATCCTCCGCCACGTGTTTGCCCTTCAGGATTTGGGCCACGGTGCGGATGTCGCGATAGGAGCTGTTGGTGCAAGACCCGATCATGATCTGGTTCACCTTCATCCCAGCGATACTCTTGACGGTCACGATATTGCCTGGGCTGTGCGGAGCGGCCGCGAGCGGCTCGAGCGCGGAAAGATCAACCTCAAAGATGTTGTCGAACTTCGCGCCCTTGTCGGCTACGATTTCCGTCCAATCCTTTACCCTGCCCTGCGCAGCGAGAAACTGGCGCGTAGTTTCATCAGACGGAAACACGCTCGTCGTGACGCCTAGTTCAGCGCCCATGTTCGCAATCGTCGCGCGTGAAGGCACGTCGAGCGTGGCGACGCCGGGACCGAAATACTCGAAAATCCAACCGACATTCCCCTTGGTGCCGAATTTCTCCAGCACTTTAAGAATGACGTCTTTTGCACTGACGCCTTGGCGCAAACGCCCTTTCAGCCGGATGCCGCAAATCTTTGGAGTCGGGATATGAAACGCTCCCCCCGCCATGGCGACTGCGATATCGATACCGCCCGCGCCAATCGCGATTTGGCCAATCCCGCCGCCCGTGGGAGTGTGGGAATCAGATCCCAAAAGCGTAGTCCCCGGCTTGCCGAAGCGCTCCAGATGAAGCTGATGGCAAATTCCGTTGCCGGCCTTGGAATAGATGATTCCGTATTTCTTCGCGACCGAAGCGAGAAAATCATGGTCGTCTGCGTTTTCGAAGCCGATCTGCACCGTGTTGTGGTCCACATAACTCACGGCAAGGTCGTTCATCACATGCTTCTTGCCCATCGACTCGAACTGCAGATACGCCATTGTCCCGGTCGCATCCTGAGTTAGCGTCTGGTCGATTCTGATCCCGAGCTCGGAATCCTTTACGCTATCGCCCTCAACAAGGTGAGCGGCGATAATCTTCTGCGCCACGGTCATCGGCGCCGCTGCGGTTGTCTTATTTTTCTTCATTTGGCAATACCCAACTGATTGCTCTCATGTCGTCTTTCAAGACTTCCTGGGCTACGGAAAATATGTCATCTGCGGTCACCGCCTTCACGGCGGCGATCTGTTCCTCGGTGGGAATCAGCCGGCCGAAAGACAAAAGCGTGGAACCGTGGTAGAAAAGCTTGCTGGTTACCCGCTCGTGCGCGAGCTTGAAATTCCCGACGAGGAATTCTTTCACGCGCTTCAATTCGGCGGCGGAAACCTTGCGGGTGCGAATGCGATCGATTTCCTTGAGGATTACTTTCAGCGCCAGATCTTTCTTGGCCACATCTACGCCCGCGGAAATCGCCCACATGCCATAGCCATGGAAAGCTTGGAATCGCGAACTGATATCGTAGCTCAATCCGCGCTTCTCGCGCACCTCCACGAAAAGCCGGCTTGACATTCCGCGCCCCATGATCGCGTCAAGAACAGTAAAGACGAAAATGCGTTTGTCCTCTACTCCAAACGTTCTGAACCCGATCGCGAGCTGCGCTTGCTTGACGTCTTTCCTTACCGTAATTTCGGGAATCACGCGCTTCACATGCCCCTCGCTTTCTCAAGGACCTTCGCCTCGTCGAAACGACCGGCAACCACAAGCGTCGTCTTCGCCGGGAGATAGTGGCCTTTAATCCACTCTCTCGTATCGTCACGCGTAAGCGCGGCAACCGTCTTCATGTCTCCGGCGACAGAACGCCCGAGCGGATGGCCGGGGAAAAGGCACTTCTGCAGATTCTCCATCACCACCGAATCCGGATCGTCGCCATACATTTTGATTTCTTCGAGAATGACGCTTTTTTCCATCGCAAATTCATTCTCGCCGATTTTGGCGTTCTTGAACATGTCGATCAAGATGTCGAGCGCCTCTTCCAGATAGTCATCGGGCATGTGCGCATAAAAGCAAGTGCTCTCTTCGCTGGTGAACGCGTTGAACGAACCGCCGCGCCCTTCGATCTCGCGGGTAATCTCGATCGCGCTGCGCTTTTCAGTCCCTTTGAAAAGCATGTGCTCGATGAAATGCGAGATGCCGGCGTGGCGATTGTCTTCGTGGCGAGAGCCCGACGCGACAAACATCCCTACCGCGACCGATTCCGATTCGCAGGGGACGAGCACGACTTTGAGTCCGCTCTCGAGTTTTTCACAACGCGGCGACATTCATTTCCCTCAACGTGGTTTTCCCGTCGTACAATGCCTTGCCGCAAATCGCCGCCCTCAAATTCGGGCGTTCGAGCGCCTTGAGGTTTTCGATGTCGTAGGGCGAAGAAACCCCGCCCGAGGCGGTGATCTGGCAATCTGGCGCCGCATCGCAGATAACCGCAAGCTGCGCGAGATTGGGTCCCCCGAGCATGCCATCGGTTGCGGTATCGGTGTAAATTATCGTCTTGACGCCCATTTTCGAGACGGCGGCGGCAAGATCCACCGCCCTTACCGCTGTCGTCGTTACCCAACCGCGTGTCTGCACCATGCCGTCGCGCGCGTCTATCCCTACGGCAACCCTGTCGCCCCAAAGTTCCACCGCACGCGAAAGGAAATCCGGATCGTCCAGCGCCGCCGACCCTATGATCGCCCGCGCCGCGCCTGCATCGAGAACCGCCGTAAGCGCCTGGGGCGTGCGCAACCCGCCGCCGACCTCGACCGGTCCGCCAAACGCCTTGATTATCGCCTTGATCTCCTCAAGATGGCGCGGGAGCCCGTCAAATGCGCCATCCAGATCGACGACATGCAGTTCCTGACCGCCCTGATCGCGCCAATCACGCGCCTGCAACGCCGGATCTTCGCTGTATACCGTCATGTCGGA
>JBGURT010000062.1:0-35358 GCA_045132115.1 Kiritimatiellia bacterium | reverse complement strand
TGTGAGCTCTTCTGGGGTGAAGAGCGCACACTTCTACCATAAAGAGCGCACACTTATATGGTGAAGAGCGCACACTTCGAAGGCTTTCATACGCAGTCGATGAATTTTTCATACGCAGCCCGAGGTTTTTTCATTGAAAGTGCATATTCCGTGCATGGGCGATAATGGATTTACCGGTAAAAAAGTCTTGCAGGAGAGAGAAATTTTTGCTATAATACTTACATAAACGAAAGAACAATAGCGATAACCGAAAAGGGAATGATGGAAATGGAAGGGCAAATCAAGGCAAGGCTCGAGACATTGCGCGGCGGGTTGCAGGCCGATGGCGGCGATCTGGAACTGGTGAAGATCGACGGCAAAGTGGTGTACCTGAAGCTCGTCGGTCATTGCGGCAGTTGTCCGTTCGCAATGATGACTTTGAAACAGGGGATCGAGACGGCGCTACAGGAGATCGATCCGGAAATAACGGTCGAGAGGGTGGAATAAGGGATGAAGTGCCCGAAATGCGGATGTACCGACGACAAGGTCGTTGATTCGCGCGGATGTCGCGATGGCGCGGCAATACGCCGTCGGCGCGTCTGCGAAAGTTGCGGCTACAGGTACACCACTTACGAGGAGGTCGTAAAAGACGAGACGCGCGTGCAGAAACGCGACGGCTCGTACGAACCGTTTGATCGCACCAAAGTGGAAGTGGCGATCCGGCGGGCTTGCGGCAAGCGTCCGGTCAATGACGAGCAGATCCGCACGATGATCGATCATGTGGTCGCCAAGGTCGATGGCGACTCGGTGACTTCAGACCGTGTGGCGGAGTTGGTGATGGCGGAGCTCCACAAAGTGGACGAGGTGGCGTACATCCGGTTTGCGAGCGTATACCGCAAGTTCACGGATGTTGCGCAATTTTTGTCGGCAATAACGGAGATAGTGAAAAAATGATCGAAGAGGTATATCGTCGTCCGCCGATCCGTGTGGCGCTCATGGGACTTGGGCGCGCGATGTTCAACGATCATTTCCCGTTGTTTGTAAAGCATCCCGCGCTTTTCGAAGTGGTGGCGGCGTGCGACACGCTGAAAGAGCGGCGAGACCTCATCAAGCAGCACTTCCCGAAGTGCAAGATGTTCCGCCAGTTTTCGGACATGCTTGACGAGCGCGACATCGACCTCGTGGACATTGCCACGCCGACATCGTCGCACCTAAAGGACGCGACCCGGGCCCTGGCGACGGGGCGGTGGGTGTTGCTGGAATCCCCCATGGTTACGACGCCTGACGATACGCAGATTTTGCGCGGTGCGGCGGCTAAGGCGAAAAACCGTCTCATAATCATGGAGCGGGGAATGTTCGCGCCGGACTATCTCCTTGCGAAGCAGGCGATGAAGGACGAGAGGCTGGGCACGATCCATTCGATCATGATAAGAAACTCCGACTACATCCGGCGCGACGATTGGCAGTGCATCAAACGCCTTGGCGGCGGTGCGTGCTACTATGCGATGATTTCCCCGGTGATGCAGGCGCTTGAGCTTTTGCCGGTGCCGCCGTTCCAGATCTGGTGCGACTTGAAGCGCGTAGCCTCCTTGGGCGATTCTGAAGACAGCGTGAGGTTGTGCATCAAGACGCGCGAGGAGATCAGCGCGGACGTCGAGTTTTCCGGCGGAGTTTTGCCCGGCGACGAAGAGCCGAGTTTCAGGATAATCGGCGATCGCGGCAGTTTCTCGGTCTGGTCTGGAGCCAAGGAGGGGAAGGTGCGGTTCATCGATCCCGCGCACGTTTTCCCGCGGCGCCGGTCTTCGGTGCGCACGCCGCCGCTCAAGGACCGGCACGAGCAGTTCGCGGTCGTCGAAGAGCCTGTATGTCTTCCTAGGGGAACGCTCAGCGGACCTAGCGCCTTTTGGCGCCACGTCTACGATTCCGTGAGGTCCGGCGTGCCGTTCCCAGTGCCGCTGGACGCCTCGATCGAAGCGGTGCGATTTGCGTATTTGATGAAAAAGACAAGTCCTTATTGGAGCGGAAACTGAAATGGCAGGAAAAAACAAGAAACCGATTACCGAGAGCCTCGAAGACTACATCGAGGCGATTTACATTCTGGCGCAGAAGACCGGCGAGGCTCAAGTGAGAGACATCGCCAAGGGCCTCAAGATCACTATGCCGTCGGTCGTAAAGGCGATCAAGGAACTGACGGCGCTGGAACTCGTGTCGCACGAGCCTTACGCCGGCGTGAAACTCACCGAAAAAGGCGTGCGCGAGGCGCGTTTCGTTTTGGGGCGGCACTTGCTGCTGAAGAAATTCCTCAAGGCTCTTGGCGTTAGCGACCAGGCGGCGGAACATGATGCGTGTCTCATGGAGCACGACCTTTCTTCGGAAACGATCGAGCGCATCCGCAAGCTCGTGGAGAAGAACTTCAAAGTCGTGCCGGGGACCGGCAAGAAAACCGCGGCGAGAAAGGCCCCGCCGAAGAAGCAAGGAAAGGAGTGTGCGGAATGAAAGAGCAGATTGAAGCGCTCAAGGAACTGCAGGAACTCGTGCTCATCCGCGACGAGTATTGCCAGCGCGGCGACGGCAGCCGTCTGGACGAATTCAACTCGCGCATCGATGCGGTGAAGGCGAAGCTTTCCCCTCAGGTGAAAACGGTGTTCGAGCGGCTTTACAAGCGCAACCACGTGGCGGCGGCGGGACTCGCGAACAACTGTTGCGCGGCGTGCGGCATGGCCGTTCCTATCGCCAGCGTCCAGATGGTGAAGAAGGCGCAGCATCTCGTGTGCTGCGCGAGTTGCGGAAGAATCCTCTACGCGGACGACGAGGACACCGTATCCAACGTGAGAGGCAGGGTGGATCTGGACGGGAAGATTGGGATCGAGCGTTTTTCCGGCGAGAAACTTATGCTCCCCGGGCTCAAAGCCAGAGAGCGTACCGAAGCCATAGCCGAGCTTGCCGGACTTTTGGAGAAAAACGGCTTCATCAAGAGCGCCGATAACATGGTCGCCGCCGCGATGGAGCGCGAGCAGATACTGTCGACCGCGACCGACCACGATATCGCATTCCCGCACGTCCGCGGCGTCGAGGGAGGCGGGCTTACGGTAGCGATCGGCACATCCGAAAAGGGAATCAAGTGGGACGGGCTTACGGTGCATATCGTAATTCTTGCGATGATTCCGGTCGCGGTGAGCTCCTATTACCTCAAGTTCATGGGCGCGATCACAAAGAGCCTTTCCAAGGCGGCGGCGCGTCAGACGGTGATTGAAGCGGCCGATGCCGACAGCCTCTGGAAAGCGCTGCAGAAGACGACCCGTACGGAACTGAAGTGAGGCGTTGGCCTGCTCTCGCGGCGGCAGCCGTCGTTTTTGCGGCGGTTTCCACGGCTTTTGCGGAAACAACGGCGCATCGCCGTTCGCCGTGCCTAGCGTATCTCTCGATCGACGCCAAGACCGGCAGGGTGCTCGCAGCCGAGGGCATACGGCGCGAAGCGTATCCGGCTTCGTGCACGAAACTCATGACGATGCGTTTGGCGTTCAGGGCGATGAAGCTGGGGCGGTTTTCGCTTGATGATGTTTTGGTCCAGTCGGAACGTTCGGCGAGAGAGGAGCCGAGCAAAATCGGGCTCGCAGTAGGCGAAACGATCACGGTGGACGACGCCTTCAAGGCGCTCATGGTCAAGAGCGCCAACGATGTGGCGGTCATGGTCGCGGAAAAAGTGGGCGGCACGGTGGAGAATTTCGTGGATCTCATGAATTGCGAAGCGCGCAATCTTGGCATGAAAAACACGCATTACGTTTCGCCAAACGGTTTGCCGCCGCCGAAAGGTTCGAATCGCGGTTTCGACGTCTCCACGGCCGAAGACCTCGCGAAATTGGCCATGGCGCTATTGCGCGACAATCCCGAGATCGTTCAATGGACTTCGATCAAATCCACAACGATTCCAGGTCCCGGCGGCAAGCCGATGTGGCTACAGAATCACAATAACGTGTTGTGGAAGAAGGGCTACAAGGTTAAAGAGGCCGACGGGCTGAAGACCGGTTACATCAAGGCGGGAGGATGTTCTCTCGTATTGACCGGGGAGCGTGGCGACAAAAGAGCGATAGTCATCGTTCTGGGGAGTAACACTGCGGCGGAGCGTGATGCGCTCGCGGGCAAGCTCCTCAAGGTGGCGCTAGACAAAATTGCGCGATGATGCTTGCGGCTTTACTTGCGATTGCGGTGAGTTCGGCCGATGCCGTGTGGGCGGTGCGTGGCTGGACGCGCGAAGGCGGAACGCTCGCGGCGGTCGGCGCGCCGATTTCCGCGAAGGCGCACGATGCGAACGACGGCGGCAAATATTTCTCTGTAAGGACGACTTTCGGTACGGTGTTTGTCGCAGGGGATACGTCTGACGAGCCGATTATCGCTTTTTCCGGCGGCGGCGAAGATTTGTCGGAGCTGGATGAAAATTCGCCGCTGGCGGCGCTCCTCGCGCGGCGCGGGAGGAGCGCCGGCAATAAACTTTCCAAATGGAACCGGCTTCTTTCAAATGGTGCGCCAACGCTGACGCTCCTCTCTGCTGCGGCGACATCTGGACTAGAAACCTTGGGCATCGGCGACATGCGCGTAGAGCCGCTCGTCAAGTCCAAGTGGGGGCAGACAAATGCGGGCAACAGAAACTGTTTCAACTACTATACTCCATCTAATTGTGCCTGCGGATGTGTCGCGACCGCCATGGGACAGATAATGAAGTTTCATCGTTATCCCGATTACAGCGTGACGCCGGTGACCAAGGAGTGTTTCTTCAACGGCAATGCGACCAATTGCACGATGAGAGGAGGAGTTTACGATTGGGATTCAATGGTCGATGAAATAGTTTATGTTTCTAGCGATAAGCAAGCTGAAGCAATGGGCAGAATAGTTTATGATGCCGCGGTCTCAGTAAGGATGATTTGGAACCACCCTGGCAAAGTATCTGATAGTTCCGGTGCTGCGTATGGATGTTATTCGGCAAATGCTTTCAACGAGGTTTTCGGATATGCTTCAGCCGCTTATTTGGAGACGGGCGAAATCGAGACGCCGGTTTCGGCAAGCACGATTGGCGATGCTGTGCTGTGCAATCTTGACGCCGGATATCCTGTGAATATCGGCATTGCAGGAGTGCAAAACACCACGCTTGTCGGCCATTCTGTCGTTTTGGACGGGTATGGCTTCAAAGACGATACGCTGTATGTCCATTTGAACATGGGGTGGTGGGGACAATCGGATCTATGGTATTCGATTCCTGTATTTAGCACTGGCGATATAGCATGGAACGAGCTTTCGGATGTTATTTACAATATCATACCCGGATCAGATGTAAAGAGTGTTTTGTCCGGTCGCATTACATACGGCGGAAGCGGCATGGGCGGAATCGCCGTGCGTCTTTACCGTGGGGATGAGCTTGTTGCTTCTACTAACGCGAATGAATATGGGGTCTATGGCTTCACGATTGACGAAGCAGCAACAGATTATGTAGTCACGGTTCCGGTTAGCATTTACAATGGCACGTTAGAGAACATTGAAGTGCAAAAGCCGGAGACTGAAGAAGTTCATTATATTATATCGGAAGAACCTACGGTATATCTCAAGGAGAAAATCAAGCGAGTGGTCAGGTCGCTATCCAATACCGGCAATTCGTGGGGGAATGACATAGAGCTTGAGGATGCGGTCGTGGTGGCGGAAGACGGGAACGGAGAAGAGATTTCCATTCCAGCGAGCTGGTTCACTAATTATTACGAGTCCGCCGCGACGAGTTCTGCGGCCGATCTCGCGGCGATTGCCGCGCAACCAGCCGCGAACGGTGTAAATTCCGTTGCCGAGTGTTATATTGCTTTGCTCAACCCCACGAACGAGAACGGCAGGTTCACTGCGTTCATAACTTTCGATGACGACAACAATCCCATAATCGACTGGGATCCAAGGGACGAGACCAAGCGCGAGTATATCGTTTCCAATTCGAGCGATCTCGTGAAATGGAAAAAACTTCCGTCTGCGACCACGAATTCGTTTTTCAAGGTTGGGGTTAAACTCAAGTGAAGCTTGTCGGGCGGGTGGTCGAATATGTTGCGTCGAGAGCGCGTGAAAACATCGCGCTTGACATGTCGCATTTGATGGTCGTGGTGCCTACCGCGCAAGCCGGTCGCAATTTAAGGCGCCATCTCGCGATGAAGTTTTCGCCGCGCGCGATTTTGCCGCCGCGCGTGGTACAGCCGTCGTGGCTTTGCCGCCCAGAAAACGAGGGGGGTCTCCGCGTCGCCACCGAGACCGAAATCGAAGCGTGCTGGATGAAGTGGAGCAGCGAGAAAATGCGCGGCGCTTTGAACCGGATCCAAGATGTGTGGCGGATTCTCGCCGGCGGCGGACTCGCGATTGAAGATGTAGTGTCGACCGACTATCCCGACCGCTGGGAACGTCTCAAAGAAGTAGAGCGCGGTTTTTTCGGTTTTCTTGCCGGACAAGGGCTTATCTACCCCACGATGCTCATGCGCATGGCCAAGGCCGATCCAAAGCAAATCGACGATGAGATCGAGGAAATCATTCTGCCGCCGATGCTCGATCCGCCAAAGGTTTTCTGGGCGGTCATTGCCGCTCAGCGGCCGGGACTCACGATTACCAAGCTGCCGTCCGCGCCGGATGCCGGAACGGACAACTTGCGCGACGAGGATATTTTTGTCTATGGCGACTTTCACGCTTTGGCCGAAAACTGCCAGCCCGGAAGAATGTGCATCGCCGATCCGGAACTTTTCCCTGATGTGGAATCGTCGCTGCTCGCTCGCGGATTCGAACTGCACAACCCCGAACCGCACGCGCTCCTCGCTTCGTCGCTCGGGCGGGAAGTGCGTGCAATCGCGAAGCAATGTCCAAGCGGCATCGGTTTGGCGGCGTTTGTCCGTGCAGAACTTTCGGCGCGCTACCGCGGCAAGAAAGGGTTGAACAAGGAATTTCTCGCGGCGGCGGAAGCGACGAGGGAGCTTTTGGACGAAATGTCGTCGGATGCGGTTTCGCGGCTCGCGCTTTCGGCGGCGGACATGCAGGAGCTTTTCGAGAACCGGTTGAAGAAGACGACTTATCAACTCGAACCATCCGGCGGCAATGCGCTTGTCGCCGAGGGCTGGCTGGAGCTCGCATGGAGCGACGCGGAGACTCTTGATATCGCAGGCTTTCACGAGGGAGCGGTTCCGGAGAGTATTGTGGGACACGAGTATCTGCCCGATGCGTTCCGTCGCGAGCTTGGGCTTGCGACGAACGACGACCGTTTGAAGCGCGATCGTGCGATCTTTAATGAAGTGGTCGGCACGCGCGGGATCGGCGCGGTGAATATCCATGTGGCGCGTGCGAACAATGTTGGCGAACTCAAAAAGCCCTCGCGGCTTTTGTTCGAGGTCCCGGACACCGCGCTCATTTCGCGCGTCAAACGCATATTCGACGAGGAAGGCTCCATCCCGCCGTTGCCGCCGGGCAAAAAACTCGAGGTCGCGTTCCCGAAATCAGTTCCCGTGCCCAAGCGTCTCTCGCCTTCGGCGATAGCCGACTACATACGGTGCCCCAAGCTTTATCTCTTGCGGCGCGTCCTAAAAATGGAACCATTGAAGGACGAACGCGAATTGGATGGTGCGTCGTTCGGGAATCTCGCGCACCGCATCTTGAAGCAATATGCCGATGAACAAATCCATCGTGGCGCGCAGCTGACGCACGAAGAGGATATCCGCGCACGGCTCAAGATTTTCGTGGATGACGTGCGGCGCGAATATCGCGATTCGGATCTCGCTATCCGGTTGCAACTCGATGCGCTTGAATCGCGCGTAATGGAGTTTGCGCGAGTTCAGGCAAGTCTTGCGCAAGAAGGATGGCGCATCGCCCACGCCGAGATCGATCGCGCCGCCAAGCCATTCAAGGATATTGCAATCGATATGGAGATTTTCGGCAAGATCGACCGTGTAGACGTGCACCCCGAAAAAGGAACGCGGATAATCGACTACAAGACATGGAGCAAATACGAGGCGAAAAAGGCCAATAGCGTCCAATTGCCGCTTTATGGCTTGTGTTACGGCGGCGAGGTGGGAAGCCTTGCGCATCTTGTGCTTGGCGATGCTCCGGAGAATGTCCAGCTCAAAGAGATGAAGGATGAAGATCGCGAGACGCTGATCAAAGATGCGGCGGATGCGATTAGGGGAATCATGAATGGCGATTTCGATTCGCCCGGCGAAGAGGAGGACGCATGGCGCTCGGCAATCTTCTGATCCGCGCGAGCGCCGGTACCGGCAAAACGTATGCGCTCGCCATGCGCTTCATCGAACTGATGAAGGAAGGCAAGGTCGCGCCGGAATCTGTTTTGGCGGTTACATTTTCGCGCGCTGCCGCGCAGGAAATCTATTCGAAAATCCTCAATCTCCTCGTCAAACTGGCGGAGAAGGATCCGTCGTATATTCCGCTCGTCCGCAAAACAATCGCCACTCAGCATCGCGGAACGATCGCCACGATAGACAGCTTCATAATGCGTATCGTAAAGGCGTTTCCTTCGGAGATGGGGATCGATTCCGGAGTGACCGATGTTCTCACCGATTGGAAGGAGCAGGATGCGTTCGATCGCGCCGTAGACCGCGTGCTCGCACGGAGAGACGACGAGCTTGGATTCATTGGGGTTTTTCGCTCCGCCGTAAAAGGCAAATGGAGCGTCAGTTGCCGTGAACGTATTTCAAGTGCGATGCGCGGATTCAAGGAGTGGTTTCTCGAGCACCGCGAGATCGCGCGGCAACTGACGCGAGAGGAACTTTGGCGCAAGTTTGGCGTGACGGAAGAACCGGACGAAAAGCCGTGGGATTCGCCCGACTGGAATTCTGACGATCCATTGTGCGCAGAAATCGCCAAGCGCGGCAATGCCGCCCAAGGTGCGGAGTCGATTTCCAAGACTCTTGCGCCTGTCGCTGCGGAATTGCTCGTTGGCGGGTCCGGGAATGGACTTTCGTACACCTACAGGAATAAAACGCGAAATCTCTCGCCGCGGGAGGCCGGACTTGCACGTCAAGGCGTGCAGATTCTCTACTCGCGATACATGCGGCGGCAAATCGACGCCGCGCTCGCGATCGTGAGGCTTCTCGAAATTTTCTATTGCGAATACGACCGAGTCACCAAACGGCAAGGCAAACTTACGTTTTCCGACTTCACCCGTCTTCAATCTTCTAATGAACTGGGCGAGAGCCAACTCAAACTCGCGGATGTGGAATTTCGTCTCGATTCGCGTTTCGACCATTGGGAGATGGACGAGTTCCAGGATACTAGCGATATTCAATGGCAAGGTCTAAAGCGCCTCGTCGAGAGTGCCGCCGGAGGCGATGGCGGACGCTCCGTCATGGTCGTAGGCGACCTCAAACAGTCGATTTACGGTTGGCGCGGCGGTAGCGACAAGCCGTTCCGCGAGCTGATGGAATCGGGATTTTTCACCGGCGAAATGGGCGAGACGAAAAATTCCGACGTCTCCCATCGCTATGGCGGCATAATCGCAGATTTCATCAACAAGGTTTTCGCGCCGGAAAGAATCGGGATTGAATCATGGCGGCGCGAATGGCGCAATCATGAAAGCGTAAACGAAGGCGGCTTTGTCAAGATAATCGAAGCGCTTGCCGAAACAGGCGAAAAAGACCATGATACCTGCTTGCGCACGCTCGTCAGCGAGGTTGCACGCGAGTGGTCGGCGCATGAGGATGCGAATTCCAGCGAGACGATAGCCATTTTGGTGAGGAAGAACAGCGAGGGCGAGGAAATCGCCAAACTGCTCGATAAGGCTGGCGTCACTTGCACATGGGAGGGAAAAGCGAGCATTGCCGAAGATTGGTCCGTGAGTGCGATTTTGTATTTGCTTCGCCTTTCGGAACACCCGGAGGATAAAGCGTGCTGGAATGCGGTGACGGTTCTTTCGCCGCTAAAGAAGGTTTTGTTTCCTGAACTTGACACCGCCGCAGAAGTCGCCGCAGCCGTTGGCGAAAAGCTGCTCAAGGAAGGGCTCTCGCGCACCGTATGCGATTTTGCCGCCAAACTTGAAGTGGACGTGAAAGATCTCGTGCGGTTGGCGCGCGACTATGAGCAGCTCGCCGATAGCGAATACTCGATGGACAATTTCACGCGCCATGTGAAAGACCAATCGCGGCGCGAGAACGCGCTTGGCCCAAGAGTTGTGCATATCCTCACAATCCATCGCTCCAAAGGCCTTACGTTCGACCGCGTCTTTTGCGTTTTGCCTGATGGATTCGATTTCGCTAATGCCGAATACGCCGGACAAGATGTTTTGCGCACTCAAGATTGGGTGCTTCCGCACGTTTCCAAGCAAGTGGTGGCGTTTAACGTCGTTTTGGGGAAAGCGCTTGCATCGCAGATGTCCGTTGATGCATTGGCGAATGTCAATACTAATTATGTAGCCTTGACCCGTGCACGGAGTGCGATGTTTCTCGTCGTTCCACAAGGAGCCGCTGGCGGCTTTGCGGAATCGTACGGCGATTATCAGGAATACATTAGAATTCCCGAGGGACGCCTGTCCTCCGTAGTCTTGGCGAAGGAGGAAGCCACGAACCCCGAGACTATTGCCCCGTCCCCCGTTTCCCGTCGCACGCCATCTACCGAAATCCAGCACGTGTCTAGAGGCGATATGGATCTCTTTGCGGAGGATTTTGGCGCGGCGACCGAGCTCGGCAAGATCGAGCATGCAAAGTTTGCCGCCATCGAGTGGGGAGAAGGGGTCTTTGCGAAGCCCTCGGACGACGCAGTAGTGTGGCGCGAAAAACCGTATGAATTGCTGAAGGACGGCGTTTGGGAATCCGGGACTTTCGATCGTGTCGTCTTTTCCGGCGTTGGCGAAGGGCGCACTGCGCATATTGTCGACTTCAAGACAAATCGCCTTCGTAGTGGCGAGACTCCTGATGAATTTGCGCGGCGCATGATCGCAGTCTACTCCGGACAACTTGCCGCCTACCGCGAAGCGCTCGCCGCGCTCGCAGGCATCCCGCGCTCGCGCATCCGCACTTCGCTTTATCTTACCGCCATATCCGGTATTTTCGATTGTTGACAAGGTGGCGGAAATTATGATATAATACCGACAATAAATTGCTCAAAACAAGGAGAACAATAATGAATCGTTTTGCTAAGTACATGTTGATGGCGGCTGTCGCGGCCGCGATTCCGGCTTATGCGCAGGAAGCCGAAGATGTTGCCGAGGGCGCGCAGGGCTATACGCCGATTTTGCTCGGTCTCGCTTCTCCGGTGAGCATTCCTTACGGCAATGCGCAGTGGGATGTGCGTGGTGTCGGCCTCAGCCTGTTCTACACCGACGCCCCCAAAGTATATGGTCTCAATATGGTGCCGTTCGGCGCGGCGCAGAACCGTGACGAGATGTACGGCGTGGACATCGCCCCGGTTTTCACCTGGTGCCGGAAGAACGCGTATGGCGTGCGTCTCGCCCTTGGCGGACACATCAGCAACGCGGAGAACTGCGGCGTGCAGATCGGCAGCATTTCGTATCAGCGCATGTTCCAGGGCATTGATGTGGAACTCGCGCTGGCGGTTGGCGAATCGAGCGAAGGTCTGCAGGCGGCGTTCGTCGCGACTTGCAACAAGAAGAAAACGACTGGTCTTAACATTGCCGCCGGCGTGAACCTCGCCGAGGAAGTGCGCGGTTGCCAGATCGCCGGTCTTTTCAACGAGACCGACGAGCTCACCGGTTGCCAGATCGGGCTTTTCAACTTTGCCAAGGAGTGCCCCAAGGGTGTGCAGATCGGTCTCGTCAACGTGATCGTCGACAACCAGATCAAGGCGCTGCCCATCGTCAATGGCTACTTCGGCGAATAATCGCTTTCTCAAGAAAGCCCAGAAGAGCGACGGCAACTCCGTCAAGAAAGTCCACGGTCTCGGCCGTGGACTTGATGGCTTGCTGTTGGGCCGCAGCGAAGTTCCGGAGCTGAAGGTTCCTCAGGTCGCGACGCCCGCGAATGGCGCCGGGACGGTGTTGGAGCTCAAGATCGCGGAAATCGAGCGCTCGCCTTACCAGCCGCGCCGCGAGTTCCGCGAGGAAGAACTGGCCGAGCTCGGGGAGTCGCTCAAGAACAGCGGTCTCATCCAGCCGCCTACGGTCCGCAAGAACGAGGCCGGGCGCTACGAACTCGTTTGCGGCGAGCGCCGGCTTCGTGCGGCGCAGCGAATCGGTTGGGACAAGATACGCGTGACGCTCGTCGATGCCGACGCCCAGACCGCGGCGGTGATGACCACGACCGAGAACCTCCAGCGCGAAGACTTGAATCCCATCGAGGAGGCGGAAAGCTACCGCACGCTGCAGGAACAATTCAATCTCACCCAGGCGGAAGTTGCGGAGAAGGTCGGCAAGGGCCGTGCGACGGTCGCGAACTCTACGCGTCTTCTGGAACTCCCGGACGAAGTGCGCTCGCTCGTCGAAAAGCGGGTTTTGTCGGTTGGCCACGCGAAGCTTTTGCTGTCGCTCGAGGATGACAAGGAGCGGATACTTTTCGCCCGCGACATCGTCGACCGCAGTCTGACGGTCAGGGAACTCGAGAACCGCATCGCCCGCCGCAACGCGCCGGTGCAACCCAAGAATCCCGGCGTGCCGGATATCCCCGCGGGGTATGTGCGCGATCTCGCCGACAAGCTCAAAAAGCATCTTGGTTGCGCGGTACGGCTCACGAGCGGCGTGACCCACGCCAACGGCCGTCACACGAAGGGCGTTTTGGAAATCGATTTCTTCGACAACGACGACCTCGACCGCGTGATCAGGATGATCGGGCTGGACGTCAACTGACGATGCTCGTTCCGTTGATTTTCGCCGCTGCGCTGACGTTCACCGACGCTCACGCCGCCAAGGCTTATTCTTGCGCGAACACCCTTGTGGAGCGCCATTCGCCGCGCAACGCCGGAACCGTAAGAAGCAAAATCGCGTCCAATTGGATTCTCGATACCGCTTCTTCTGTAGGGCTGGACGTGCGCCGCGACAATTTCACCGTCAAGATGCCGCAAGGACGCAGGCCTCTTACCAACCTTGTGGCCGAGCTCAAAGTGTCTAACGATGCGCCGTGGATAGTCCTCGCGTCCCATTACGACACGAAGACCGGGGTAGATTGCCCCGGCGCGAATGACGGCGCGGCGACCAGCGGACTTTTGATCGCGATTGGCGAGATGCTGGGCTCCTGGCGCGGCAAAGGGCTGCCCAAGACGAACGTCATGCTCGTCTGGACGGATGGCGAGGAATGTATCGCCGCGTATGGGGAAAACGACGGCCTGTGGGGCTCGCGCCACGCGGTAGACGGCTTGAAGCGGCGCGGCGCCAAGGTGGACGCCATGATTTGCCTCGATATGCTCGGCGACGAGGATCTCGAGATTTCGATTCCGTCGAATTGCGACGAAACCTTGGCGGCGAAGGTGGAGAGAGCGGCGGCGGAATGCGGAGTCGCGGTGAAGCGCTTCGACGGGCGCATAACCGACGATCATGTTCCGTTTTTGGACGCAGGCTTCCCCGCGGTGGATCTTATCGATTTCGAATATCCTTACTGGCATACGCCCGAGGATACCATGGAACACGTAAAAGAGGAATCGCTGTTGAAGTCCGGCCGTTTGGTCGCCGCGCTTCTTTGCGATTTGATGCAATGAGAAACGACATAAAATACATTGGCTGCAACGATCGCGAAATCGACCTTTTCGAGGGTCAGTACGAAGTCCCCAACGGCATGGCCTACAATTCCTATGCGGTAATCGACGACCAGATCACGGTCTTCGATACGACGGATGCAAGGAAGGTGGACGAGTGGCTCGGGAATCTCGAAAGCGCTCTCGGCGGCAGGAGGCCCGATTACCTCGTAGTCCAGCACATGGAGCCGGATCATTCTTCTGGCATTGTCGCATTCATGGCGAAGTATCCGGAAGCGAAAATCGTGTCGAGCGCCCAGGCGTTCAGGCTCATGAAACAGTTCTTCGGGGACGATTTTTCCGGGCGGCAAATTGTCGTGAAGGAAGGCGACAAGCTTGCGACCGGCCGCCACGAATTCAATTTCGTGGCCGCGCCGATGGTTCACTGGCCAGAAGTCATTGTCACTTACGACGCTCCCGCCAAAGCGCTCTTTTCTGCCGATGGGTTCGGCAAGTTCGGCGCGCTAGATGCAGATGAAGATTGGGATTGCGAGGCGCGCAGGTACTATATCGGCATAGTCGGCAAGTTCGGTGCGCAAGTCCAGGCGCTCCTCAAGAAGGCGGCGAACCTCGATATCGAGGCGATTTATCCGCTTCATGGTCCGGTCTTGGACAAGGATCTTGGCCACTATCTCTCGCTTTACGATACTTGGTCCAGCTATGGCGTCGAAACAGAAGGCGTCCAGATTTGCTACACGTCCGTCTACGGCCACACGAAGACAGCCGCGCTGAAGGTCAAGGAAGCGCTTGAAGCCAAAGGCGTGAAGGTGGAGATCGCCGACCTCGCCCGCGACGATATGGCCGAGGCCGTGGAAGGCGCGTTCCGCTATCGCAAGCTTGTGCTCGCGACCACGACCTACAATGGGTTGGACGTCTTCCCGTTCATGCGCACATACATCGACCACCTCACCGAGCGCAACTACCAGAACCGCACCGTCGCGATCATCGAAAACGGCTCTTGGGCTCCGCAGGCGGCGAAGGTGATCAAGGGCTTGCTCGCGAATTCCAAGAATCTCACGTTTGTCGAGCCTGTGGTGACGATCAAGAGCGCGCTTGACGCGACTTCGTCCGCCGCGCTCGATGCGCTCGTAGAGGAGCTCGCCAAGTAAATGGGCCGGCTTGCGCCACATGTAGAATCTTTGCCGAAGAGCGGGATCCGCAAGTTCTTCGACATCGTGGCGCAGTCCAAAAACGTCATTTCGCTTGGCGTCGGCGAGCCGGACTTCGATACGCCGTGGCACATTTCGCGCGCGGCGGTGACATGCCTCGAAAACGGCGGCACCCACTATACCTCCAACCTCGGTACGCCGCAACTCCGTCAGGCGATTTCGCGCTACATGGAGCGGCGTTTTGCCGCCAAATATGGTTGGGAAAACGAAATCCTGGCTACGGTTGGCGTTTCCGAGGCGATCGACCTCGCGATTCGCGCGCTCGTCTCGCCCGGAGACGAGGTTCTTTACCATGAGCCGTGTTTCGTTTCCTACAATGCGGCGATACGGCTCGCGCATGGCGTGCCGGTGAAAGTGGAGACGCGATTCGAGGACGAGTTCAAGCTCACGGTCGAAGCGCTAGAAAGGGCGGTCACGCCCAGGACCAAGGCGCTTCTCCTCAATTTCCCGTGCAACCCAACGGGTGCGACGCTTTCGCCGGACGAGGTGCTCGCAATTCTCCGCTTCGCCGAGCGCCACGATATTATCGTCCTTGCCGATGAAGTCTACGCAGAACTTTGCTACGAAGATCCGCTCCCCGATACGCTTTGTTCGTTCGGTTCGTTCCCGGAGTTTCGCGACCGTGTCGTGGTGCTGAACGGCTTCTCGAAGGCCTGGGCCATGACCGGATACCGCCTTGGCTATGCGTGCGGTCCTGTGGATATAATCGATGCGATGATGAAGATCCATCAGTACGGCATCATGTCCGCGCCGACTTTGGCGCAGGCTGCCGGCGTGGAGGCGATGGACTTCGGGGACGAGGATGTGGATCGCATGCGGCGCGAATACAAGAAGCGGCGCGATTTCATGGTGCCGCGCCTCAATGAGCTTGGCCTCAAGACCCACATGCCCAAAGGCGCGTTCTACCTTTTTACCGATATCCGCTCCACCGGTTTCACGAGCGAAGATTTCGCCATGACCCTTTTGAAGGATTATCAGGTCGCTTGCGTTCCCGGCGAGGCGTTCGGGGAATGCGGCCGGGGATTTGTGCGCATGAGCTACGCGACGGGCATGGAGAAGTTGAGGGCGGCAATTGGACTTATTGGAAGGTTCTGTAAAGAGCGTAGTCTACCATAATCCGGAAAACGGATATACCGTCATCAAGCTCGATGGCGGCGAAACCGTGGTAGGCAAGGCTCAAGCGGTTTGGGAAGGGGAGAATATCTCCGCTTCCGGCGAGTGGGTGTCCGACAAAATCCACGGGCGGCAGTTCAAGGCCGAAACCCTTACTTGCGTCGCGCCAAAGTCCGTGAAGGGGATAGAAAAGTATCTTGCCTCGGGACTCATCAAGGGCTTGGGGCCCAAACTAGCCAAGGCGATTGTCGACAAATTCGGCGAAGATACCTTGACGGTCCTTTCCTCGCAGAGCCAGAAGCTCCTTTTGATCCCCAAGATCGGCCGTGCCAAAGTCGCGAAGATCCGCGAGAGCTGGCGCGAGAACGAGGCGATGCGCGAGAATATGATTTTTGGCCAGACTTACGGGATAAGCATCCTCAAGATGTCGAAGATAGTCAAGCGCTACGGTGCCGACGCGCTCAACGTCATCAAGTCCGACCCTTACCGGCTTTGCGACGATATCTGGGGAATCGGCTTTCTCACGGCCGACCGCATCGCGCTCAATGTCGGCATTCCCAAGGATTCGATTCTCCGCGCCCGCGCGGTATTGGATTATGCGCTTTCCAAAGAAGCCGAAGAAGGCGGCCATTGCTGGACTTTCGAGAACGATCTTCTGTTGCGTGCCAACGAGTTGACCGGCATCCCCGTGGAGATTCTCGGCAAGGCCTTGGAACTGGAACTCGAGGAAGGGCGGCTTGTGGCCGAACCCGGCAACGACGGCGAGGCGCGCAAAGTCTACCAGCGCGCGGTTTGGTGGGCGGAGAAAGAAGTCGCCAAACGCGTCAAGGCGATAGTTTCCACGCCGACTGTGCGGCGGCGCGTCGATCGCGCCAAGGCGGAGGACTGGTGGCAGGAAAAATCCGGCATCCGTCTCGCGAACAAGCAACTCGAGGCGCTGGAAACTTCGCTGGGTGCCAAGTTTTCGATTATCACCGGCGGGCCTGGCGTAGGCAAGACTACGATCATCAAGGCGCTTGTCGATATCTTTCGCGCCCGCCGCGAGAATGTCGTCCTTGCCGCTCCAACCGGCAGGGCGGCGAAACGCATGACCGAGGCCGTAGGAATGGAGGCGAAGACAATTCACCGCCTCCTCAGGTTCAATCCCGGCACGAACAAGTTTACCTACAACGACGAAAACCGCCATCCTGCCGACGTCTTCATTTTCGACGAAACCTCGATGGTTGATATTCGCCTTGCGGCGGATCTCTTGGCTGCAATCCCGGATGAGGCGATCGTCGTTTTCGTGGGCGATACGGATCAGCTTCCTTCGGTAGGCGCAGGAAACGTATTGGACGATCTTATCGCATCTGGCGTGGTGCCGTACACGCGGCTGGAGGTAATATTCCGTCAGGACGCCTCCGGGCTTATCGTGCGCAACGCCCACCACGTAAACTCGGGCGAAAATCTCGAATTTTCCGGTGGCGACAGCGACTTCTATTTCGTGCGCACCGACGATCCGGAAGTTTGCGTGAACCGCATAATCGATTTGATGGTAGAACGCATTCCGCGCAAGTTCAAACTCGATCCCTTCGAAGATGTCCAAATCCTTACGCCCATGCGCAAGAATGTTCTTGGTGCCGACAACCTTAATTTCCGCATTCAGGAAGTTTTGCAGCGTCGCCTCAATGGCGGCACCGCGAAGGGCCTTAGACGCGGCTCGGTTACGTTCTATGTCGGCGATCGCGTGATGCAGCTCAGGAACAACTACGACAAGGATGTATTCAATGGCGATGTGGGGTTCGTGAAGGAAGTGGACGAGGAGACGCGTTCGCTCGTCGTTTTGTTTGACGGCCGGCCGGTGACGTATGGCGCTTCGGACCTCGACGAACTCATCCTCGCCTACGCGATTACGATCCACAAATCCCAAGGTAGCGAATACCCGGCCTGCATCGTCGTGCTCCACAAGCAGCATTATGTGATGCTTGAGCGCAATCTGCTTTATACCGCCATTACCCGCGGCAAGCAGCTGGTCATGCTCCTCGGCGTGCCTTATGCCGTCGACCGCGCGATAAAGACGAACACTGTGCGCGAGCGCCGCACAGGCCTCGTCTCCCGACTCCAAGCCCGCTAATTTCCCCTCTTGACTTTCGGCGGGGATTTTTGGTATAATACAACTTACTTACGACATTGGCGAGATAGCTCAGTTGGTAGAGCGCAGGACTCATAAGCCTAAGGTCAAGGGTTCGATCCCCTTTCTCGCCACCATTCAACAAATGAACATCTGGGATAAAGTGTCAATGGCGATCGCAACGGGCTTCGGGCTCGGTCTTACCGCGCCGTTCGCCCCCGGTACGATTGGCTCTATCCCCGGCGTCTTTCTGGCGCTCGCCGTTTGCCGGTTGCCTTTGTTTCTGCAATTCCCAGCCACGCTCGGCTTCACGCTTCTTGCTATTCCCGTGTGCGATCGCGCCGAAAAACTCCTCGGCATCAAGGACGACGGGCGTATTTGCGCCGACGAGTGGCTCTTGTTCCCGATCGCTACTTTGGGCCTGCCCTTGAGTTCGCTTTCCTGGACTTGGATTCTCGTCTTTTTCGTTGTCGTGAGGTTTCTTGATATCCTAAAGCCGCCGCCGTGCCGCCAGTTGCAGTCGATACCCGGCGGACGCGGGATTGTGATTGACGATTTTGTCGCGAATATCTACGCCTTGGGCGTCAATTGGCTTATATATCTTTGTTTCGCATGAAAAACCGCCGCCCTAAACTTTTTCTGACTGCGTGGTCCAATATGACCCAAGCGCAGTGCCTCAACGCCCGCGCCTTGGTACAGTATCTCGACAAGGACAAGATTAATGTTGGCGCCATGGTTGTCTACAGCGGCGATTTGCCGGTCCTTGACGAGCCCAAGGTAAAGTACTTTCGTGTTCGCTATCCGGCACGAATCTGGGCGCTAGTCCAACTCTTGCGCGGTGTCTTTTGGGCCGATATAATCTATGTCCAGAATCCAGGTCGCTGGAAGCTCGTCCGCTGGCTCTTGAAGGTGCTGAGGAAAAAGGCTTTCTCCACTGTCGAGGGCATGTATATCGGCACGAATGTGACCAAGGGCGTCGCCACCTTGGGCTCGAAGGAGGCGATACGCGAGTTCTCGACCTTTTCCGGCAATGCGTATTCGATTACGGCGGCAATGCGTGAAGTGAATGAGAAAGCGCTTGGGATCGTCACCAAAGATAAAATTCTTTATCTCGGCACAGATTCGGAAATCTTCGAAAACTCCGAAAAGCGCGAAAAGCTTACGGATGTCGCAATCATCGGCAGCAACCTTTTCTACAAAGGATTGGATCAGTTTCTGGATCTTGCCGCGCGTTTCCCGCAATTGAAATTCCATGTGATCGGCTCTGGAATGGGCAAAGTATCTCCCAAGGAAGAAGTCGAAAAGCGGAATCTCAAAAACGCCATTTGTCACGGCAGTCTTTCGCACAAGGAACTTGCCGAGGTGTTGAAGGGCATTCAGCTTCATGTGTTTCCTTCGCGTGCGGAGGGATTCCCGAAAGTGACGCTCGAAACCGCCGCCGCCGGTGTTCCGTCGGTTGTGTATTCAGACTATGGTGCCGGAGAATGGATTGAAACCGGCAAGAATGGCTTTGTCGTCGATACTCTGGACGAGATGGCGTCGGTCATTCAAGGCTTGCTCGACCACCCCGAGCGCCTCCAGCCTATCGCCGATGCCGCCCGCGAAATGGCGCGCCGATTCGATTGGCGCGTCCTAGCCCGCGAATGGGAGCGCGAAATCCTCTCGCTTTAGATAGTTGACCGCATCGCGAGTCGATAGAACTCTCAATGGCTGGATCGGAGCTTAAACCAGTTTCGCGACTGCGGAATAGCCAAGATTGTTTTGGCCGGAATGGAGACAAGCCGTTAGTGCTAGGCACTTGTAATTTGGACGGATTTTTGGTATAATATAATCAATAATATCCAGGAGAGCAGTCTAAACAGGACAAGAGATGAAACAAATTGGAGTTGGAATACTGGGCTTCGGCACCGTGGGTGCCGGAGTCGCTGATGGTTTATTGAGGAATCGCGAGACGTTCGCAAAACGTCTCGGCGTGGATGTGGTCCTCAAGAAAATCGCGGATTTGGACATTGAGCGCGACCGTGGGGTTAAGGTGCCGCGCGAGGTGCTCACGACCGATGCGATGGAGGCGATCAACGATCCTGAGATCCAGATAATCGTGGAATTGATCGGCGGCACGGGAATCGCGAAGAAGCTCATTTTGGCGGCGATTGCGGCGGGCAAGAACGTAGTCACGGCGAACAAGAAACTGCTTTCGGAATCAGGGCGCGAGATCTTCGAGGCGGCGACGGCGGCAGGCGTGGACATCTATTTCGGGGCGGCGGTCGGCGGCGGCATCCCGATCATCCGCAGTTTGCGCGAAGGCCTTGCTGGCAACGAAATCGAGTCCATGAAGGGCATTCTGAACGGCACTTGCAACTACATCCTCACGCGCATGATTCGCGAAGGGGCGGCGTTTGCGCAGGTTTTGGCGGATGCGCAGAAGCTTGGCTTCGCAGAGGCAGACCCGACGCTCGACATCGATGGCTGGGACACGGCGCACAAGGCGAGCCTCCTCGCGAGCCTCGCGTATTCGATTCCGGTCGATCCGCACAAGATCGAGGTCAAGGGCATCCGCAATCTCTCGAACGTAGATGTCGTGTATGCCGGCAAGCTCGGATATTCGATCAAGCTTTTGGCGCAGATCGACCGTGTGGGCAATCAAGTGGCGGTTGGCGTGCATCCTACGCTCATCCCCGAGGAACATATGCTTTCGGCGGTGAACGGGGTGTTCAATGCGGTGATGGTGCATGGCGATCTTTCCGATGATTTGATGTTCTACGGCAAGGGCGCGGGACGCGCGCCGACAGCATCGACGGTCGTTGGCGACATCGGCGACATCGCGCGCAACTTGGCCGGCGGTGGAGCGCGCTACAAGAGCGCGATCCGCTACGACAACGAGGGCAAACTCACGGTCATGCCGGCTGGCGAAGTGAAGAGCGAGTTCTACATCCGCCTAATGGTAGAAGACCGCTGCGGCACGTTCGGCCAGTTCGGGACGATGTTCGGCAACCACAACGTGTCCATTCGCCTCGCGACCTCGCACGAGTTCCTAAAGGGCCAGGAGATGGAAGGGATTATTCCGGTCGTGATCCGCACGCACGTCGCCAAGACGAGCGACGTGGAAGCGGCGATTGCGGAGATCGAAGCCTCGGGCATCGTGCGCGGCACTCCGGTGGTAATGAGGATGGTAAAATGAAAGTTTGCAAATTTGGCGGATCCAGCCTCGCGAACGCGGCGCAGGTCAACAAGGTGATCGAGATTGTGCTCGCGGACCCCTCGCGGCGCATCGTTGTCGTGTCGGCGCCCGGCAAGCGCCATTCAGGCGACACCAAGGTCACCGACCTGTTGATCGAGCTCGCGAACACGGCTTTGAAGGGCGAGAACACCGATCGCCAGTTTGGCGCGGTAGTGGAGCGCTACGCGGAAATCGCGCAGCATCTCAATCTTGGCGACGGGATAATCCGCAAGATCGAGATGGATCTCATGGATCGTCTCGCGCAGGTTTCCACGCTCACGGCGGAAGAGTTTATCGACCTCATGAAGGCGGCGGGCGAAGACAATTCGGCGAAGATCGTGGCGGTGGCGTTCGAGGCGCGCGGCAAGAAATGCCGCTACGCCGGGCCCAAGGAGACGGGGATGATCCTCACGGGCAAGCACGGCGACGCGCAACTCGATCCCGCGAGCTACGACACGCTTTCGCGCGCGTTCTCCAACTTCGAGGGGATAGTCGTCTATCCGGGATTCTTCGGCTACACGAAGGAAGGGAAGGTAGCCACCTTCCCGCGCGGCGGCAGCGATATAACCGGCTCCATCCTCGCGGCGGCGGTTTGCGCAGACGTCTACGAAAACTTCACGGATGTCGACAGCGTATTCCCGTGCGATCCGCGCGTCGTGCCGGAAGTCGCGGATGGCGAAGGCATCCCGACGATGACATATCGCGAAATGCGCGAACTCGCGTACGCCGGCTTTGGCGTGTTCAATGACGACGCGGTAATCCCTGCAGTCAGAGCGCGCATCCCGATCAATATCCGCAACACGAACCATCCGGGCGAGCCGGGCACCATGATCCAGCAGTCGCGCCGCGTCGTGCCGGGCACGGTTGTGGGCATCGCAGCCATGGACAGGTGCTGCAATATCGTGGTCGAGAAATACCTCATGAACCGCGAAATCGGCTTCGGGCGGAGGCTCCTCGCGGTATTGGAGGCCGAGGGCGTGAGCTACGAGCACATGCCTTCTGGAGTGGACAGCCAATGCATCATCGTGAAGGATCAATATCTGCCGCGCGAAAAGGAAACGCGCGTCGTGGGCGCGATTCGCAGAGAGCTCAAGCCGGACTTCGTCACGGTCGAGCGCGATCTTACGATGATCATGGTCGTGGGCGAGGGCATGTGCTACACGGCGGGCATGTTCGCGAAGGCGTGCCTCGCCTTGGCGAGCGCGGGAATCAACATCTCGATGGTGAACCAGGGCTCGAGCGAAGTGAGCTTCATGATCGCGGTGAGAACCGTGGACAAGGACGCGGCCGTAAGGGCGCTATACAAGACGTTCTTCGGATAAGGCAGAATGACAGCGGCGTTTGAAGGCGGAAAGCTGGTGAGGCTGGAGGGCGAAGAGTCCTCCAGAGAAGCCGTAATCGCCTTGCCGCTCTCGCGCCTCGTGCTCAAGATGGTGCGCGTGGAAGCGGGACGCAATCCAGAAGAGGCGGCGCTACCCATCCTCCAGGCGATGAGCCCTTATCCGGACGAGCCGCTAACCGTCTCTTGCGAGCAGGTCCACGCGGGAGAAAACGGCGGCGTTTATGTCGCCGCCGCGATGCCGGAGAGTTCGACGGACGAACTTGCCGCCGCGCTTGACGAGGCGAAACTCAACGTCACGCGCATCGATGCCTTGAGCTTCGGGGAAATCCGCACGCTCTGGAGCGAACTCAAGAGCGGCGTGCGCACGCTCGTTTTGCTGAGATCGGTCGATTGCATTTCGCTTTTGGTGCTTGACGATGGCGTGCCGGTGGCGATACGCGCTTTGGATGGCGAAAGCGATTTGAAGCGCGAAGTCATCCTGAGCCTCATAGAAGCGGAAGATTTCGGCGGAGTGAAGCCGCTTGCGGAAATCCTCGTCCGCGGAGATGTCGATACCGCCGCGATCGAACGGTTGGCGCCGGTGAGACGGCTCGCGGCGAAAGGCGGCGAACTGCAGGACGCGCTCAAGGCGATAAAGGACCGCACCGCGGAAAGCGATACGCTGAACGCGCTTCCGGAATCGTGGCGGCAAATGCTCGACGAGACGCGCTTCAAGCGCAAACTCAACCGTTTTCTCGCGGTCGCGGGCGGCATTTGGGTGCTGGCCATGGCAGTGCTCTTCGGGGTGCCGTTCGGGTATGATTTCTTGACCGACTACCAAAAAGGCCTTTCCAAGGAGCACGCGCGGGAATACCGCGCCGTGCGGGAGATGCGCGACAAAGTTAAGCTAGTGAGGAAGTATTCTGATCACGATCGCGGAGCCTTGGAAATCATGAAGGCGGTGAGCGACAGACTGCCGGAAGGCATCGAGCTTTCGAGCTGGAATTTCAAGCGCGAAGACGGCGTCAGGGTGAGCGGAGAGGGAACGAGCGGAGATGCGATCTACCTTTTCAAGGACCGGATGGCCGAAATGGAATCCGAAGACGGAGAAAAGATATTCCCGACCGTCAACCTCAAAGGTCCGTCGTCCTCCAAAGCCGGCAAATACAAATTCGATCTCGACTGCACCTACGAAACCGAGGAGGGCGGGGAATGAACGAGATGAAGCTCAAAGAGAAGGCGGTTTTGGCGGTGCTGGGCGTCGTGGCGATGTATGCGCTCGCTGCAGGGCTTTGGTTCATGAACCAGGAGACGGCGTGGAAAAAGGCGCAGAAGCGCTACGAGAAGGCGCTCGACACCTACAATGCGGAGTGCCGTCTTGTTGCAGAGAAGTCCAAGTGGCTGGAGGCCTACGACGAAGAAAAGGCGGCGATGCCTACCTTCGAGGCGGGCAAGGCGACGGACACGACGTGGCTTAAGAAAATGGACGACCTTGCGGAAAAATACCACATCGCAATCACCCAGCGCCAGAGCGGCAAGGAGACCGAGTCCGGAGACGTGCTGGAACTGCCGATCGAGGTGAAAAGCTGGGAAGGGAGTCTCGAGAGTCTCGTCAAATTCATGCACGAGCTGGAAAACACCTCCGACGGCATGTTCGACATCAGGAGTCTCAATTTCAAGCCCAGCAGCAAGAAGGGATATTTGAAAGGTTCGTTCGTTCTCACCTGTGCATACATGAGGGAGGAGTAATATGAGGGATTTCCGGATTTTCGGTTTTTCGGTTTGCGCTTGCTTGCTATTCGTGGCCGGCGCGGCATTTGCCGCCGAGGGCGGCGGCAAGGCGCCACCATTGAACTGGGACGCGGCGCCCGTGGATATCGTTTTGCAGGCCTACGCCGAGAGCATCAACAAGATCGTCCTTAAAGACCCCTCGCTCCCCAGCGCGAACATAACGCTCAAGGCGCGCGACGGACAGCAACTCACCTTGGAGGAATATCTCGAGGCGATCGAGGTCGTGCTGGAAATGAACGGGGTGCACGTTGAGCCGTATGGAGAAAAGTTCATCCGCGCCGTACCCCGGAGCAAAGCGAGAAAAGAGGGCATCCCGCTCATCCTCGATCCGGACACCGAGCTCAAGGAGTCTGGGAAGGTCGTTTCGATGATGATTCCTTTCAAGAATATCGCCGTGACCGAGGCGCAAAAACTCTTTGAGGGCCTCAAGAGCGATACGGGAATCCTGCTCGTATTCGAGCGCACGAATTCGATTCTCGTGACCGATACCGAGCAGAACATCAACCGGATGATCGAAATCGCGAGGACGGTGGATGTCGCAAGCCCGGTTCTGGAAAACGTGTTCGTGCGCCAGATCAGATACGCGAGCGTGACGGATGTGAAGACGATCCTCGAGAATATCGTCAAGGAATCGCAGGCGGCACAGGAGAAAGAGAACGGCAAGGGCGCGAACACCGCGGCGAACCAGAATGCCAACAGATTCCCGCCTCCGCCGAATTCACGCACGGTGGGCGGCCGCCGCAACGAGCAGCAGCAACAGCCTCAGACGCCTACGAACGAGAGCCTCGTGATGAGCGTGTCCGATGCCGACCGCGGGATGATCCGCGGCAAGGTGATCATGATGAGCGACGAGCGGAGCAACAAACTCATCGTCATCACCCAGCAGTCGAACATGGATTTCTTCGACAAGATCATCGAAGAGATGGACGTGGAGACGACGCCGGATGTGAAGGTGGAAGTGATCCGGCTCAAGTATGCCGACGCCGAGGAAGTCAGCGACATGATCAACGATTTGATCGGCAATGCGGCGAGTTCCAAGAGCAACACCAAGGGCAATACGAACCAGAACGCGCAAAAGGGATCGAGCGCGAACATTACGAGCGGGACTTCGCGTGGAGTGGCCAACGCGGCGAGCCGCAATGTCGAATCTAAAGCCGGCGAACTCAGCAAAGACAATGTTGTCGTGCTTGCGGACAAGCGCATCAATGGGCTCGTCATCATGGCGCGCACGCAGGATATTCCCGTCCTCCACCAGATTATAGAGTCGATGGACGTGAAGCTTGCCCAGGTTTTGATCGAGACGGTGATTATCGAAGTAACGCTCAAAGACGAACTTGCGACCGGCATCGATTGGGTGCACGGCATGCAGCAGAAGGGCTCGCAGTACAATCAGGCTGTCGGCGGCGGTGGCGGCTCGGCTACTCCGGTGTCCGGCGGAACGGCCGGCAGCGCGCTTATCGATGGCGCCTCCACGGCGTTGCCTACGATTTTCGCGCCCGGCAGCGGCGGAATCACCTATTCGCTCTTCTCCCGCAAGTTGGACCTCGCAGCAATCGTAAGGGCCTCGAAGACCGATTCCAATTCCAAGTATATCGCCTCGCCGATTATCATGACGGTGGACAACAAAGAAGCTACGATCGATGCGACGGAAAACCGTCAATTCCTCACCGGCTGGACGGCGCAGTCGTCGGGCTACAGCGGCGGCGGACAGCCCACGCCTAATTACAGCGCGAAGGATATTGGCCTCAAGCTCAAGATCACGCCGAAGATCAATCCGAACGGTACGGTCATGCTCAATGTGGAGGAGGAATATTCGCAGTTCCTCGAAAAGGCGCAGTCGATGCTCGTCCCCAAGGTGGCGACCGGTACCGTAACCTACGATGAAGACCGCGTCGATTTGGCGATCGAGCGCAAAATGGCGGCAGATATTCTCATGGAGAATATGCAGACAGTAGTGCTGGGCGGACTTACCGAAACCAAGGTGGAAGAGGTGGATGTGGGCATCCCGCTCTTGAAGGACATTCCTTGGGTGGGTAAGTGGCTCTTCGGCAGCGTCGAGCAGAAGGAAAACCGCAAGGAGCTTTTGGTGTTCCTTACGCCCTATGTGCTCAATGACGCGCAAGCGGCGCAGGCTGAAGCGCTCCGTCGCAAGAAGACGATGTCTACGCCCTCGCCTTGGGACGATCATGGGTGGTCGGCTTCAAGCCTGGCCGATCCCGTTCCGCAGAAGGAGCAAATGCGCCGGCTCAAGGGCGAATGGGAGAAGCAGGACGAAGAGCGCAAGATCCGCCGTGCGGTCGAGGAGGCCAGGCTCGAGCGCGTGAAAGCACTCGAAGAGATGTCTGAAGAAGACCGCGAGCGCTGGATCGAAGAGCATCAGGAAGAAGTGGCGCGCGACAAACAAAAGGTGCTGGAATCGCAATTGATGGACGAGGAAAGCCAGAACGAGCTGCACAAACTTGCCGCAGAGGTCAGCGAACAGAATGAAGAGGCGGCGCCCGTCGAGGCGCCGGCGGCGGAATGAACGCCAAGTCGATAGTTATCGTCGCGGTATGCGTGGCGGTGTGCGCCGGATCGTACGCGCTCGTGGTGCGATACAAGGAGTCGGCCTCGATTGCGCGGAGCGAGGCGGCGAAGGCCGCGAGCGAAGAGGAGACGCAACTGGCCAAGACGCGCGAGGAGAAGGAGCGCGCGGCGGCGGAACGGGCGAAGGAAAGCGCTGCGAAGGAAAAGGCTAAAGCTGAAGCCGACAAAAAGGAATCGACCAAACTTGCCGCCGCGCAGGCCAAAGCCGAGGCCGAAACGCAAAAGCTCAAGACGGAGGAGGCCAGACTCGCCAACGATACGGCGAACAAGAACGCGCAGGCAATGGCGGACGAACGCGCCGCCAAAGAGGCGATCTTGAAGGCGAAGAAAGCCGAGCAGGCGATTGAAGAGGCGAAGGAAAAGACCGCAGTCGCAGAAGAAGAGAAGGAGAAAGCCGCCGAACGCAAGGCCGAAGCCGAAACATATAAACTCAAACACTCTTACGCCGAGGTGAACAGGCTGTATGAGCAAAATATCAACAAGGCGAGGGAATTAGAAGCATACAGGCGCGATCTTGACGCGCGCGAAGCCGCGCTCCACCCGGAAAAGACGGTAAACGACCTCGTGTCGCTTGGCGAGGATGAAGAAACCAAGTGCGAGGAAACGCCATACTTGGCGGAAAACGACAAATCGCTTACAGTAGGTTCGCGTGCGCTCGCAAGGGCGGCGCGGCTAGAGACCGAAGCCGATTCCGCGCACGAGTCGGCGCTTCGCGCAGAAATCGTTTCGCGCATGGAAAGCCTTTACGAGACGGCGCTCAAGGAAGACCGGGTTATCGATGCCGACTATTACGCGACGGTTTTGAGGTCGTTCTATCCAGACTGGGAATATGGCGCCAAAAAGACGGAAGGAAACGAAGAATGAGTCTTGCGGTAGGAATCGTCGGGTTGCCGAATGTTGGCAAGTCGACATTGTTCAATGCACTCACGAAGAAACAGCAGGCGGCGGCGGAAAACTATCCTTTCTGTACGATCGAGCCCAATACTGCCGTAGTTGAAGTAGAGGACAAACGCCTCGGGGAATTGGCGAAAATCGTGAATCCGGCGCAGATCATCAAGGCGACGGTGGACTTTACCGATATTGCCGGGCTCGTGAAGGGAGCGTCCAAGGGCGAGGGGCTCGGCAACAAGTTCCTCGCGAATATTCGCGAGTGCGATGCGATTCTCCATGTAGTTAGGTGCTTCGAGAACGACGACATAATTCACGTTCAGGAGGGCGGCAACAAGTCGGCTCCTATCGACCCGGTAGGCGATGCCGAGGTCATCGAGACGGAGCTTATTTTGGCCGACATGGAGCAACTTCAGCGCCGGTACGACAAGGTCAGGAAAGAGGCGCAGGCGAAGCCGCCATTGCGTCCCGAGGCCGAAGCTTGCGCCAAGCTCCTCAAACACCTCGAAGAGGGGCATCCGGTGCGCTCGTTTCCGCGCGGCGAGGGAGACGCGATCTTGCCGGTAATCAAGGAACTCCACTTCCTTACCGAAAAGCCGGTAATCTTCTGCGCCAATGTTTCGGATGACAACGTTACCGGAGAAGGCAATCCACATGTCGCGGCGCTCAAAGAATATGCGGCCAAGGCCGGGAGCGAGATGGTGGTCATCTGCGCCCAGATGGAGGCCGATCTGGCAGGGCTTTCCGACTCCGAGGCGAAGGAATTCCTCGAAAGTTACGGGCTTTCCGAATCGTCGCTGGACCGCACGATCAAGCTTGCGTACCATACGCTAGGACTCGCGTCGTATTTTACAGCCGGCCCCAAGGAAGTTCGCGCATGGACGTTCCACCGCGGATGGAAGGCGCCGAAGTGCGCCGGCGTGATTCATACCGACTTCGAAAAGGGTTTCATCCGCGCCGAGGTTATTGCGTTTGAGGATTATGTGAAGAACAATGGCGTCGCCGGCGCACGCAGCGCAGGCGCGCTTCGTCCGGAAGGCAAGGAATATGAAATGCAGGACGGCGATGTAGTCGAATTCCTGTTCAATTGAGGAAAGAAAAGGATGAAATTTGTCTCGACCAGAAAAGGGATAGAAGCTACAAGCGCGGAGAGTGTGTTCCAGGGACTCGCGCCCGATGGCGGTCTTTATGTCCCGGTTCTCGGCGGCGATTTGCCGCCGATGCCCAAGGTGAAGGATTTGCGCGAGGCGGAAGAGTTCGTTCTTGGAGTGCTCTTTGACGACATGCCCGCAGAGGTTCGCACTGCGGCGGTGGATAGGCTTCTGTCGCGTTTCCCCGCGATCGACCCCACTCCAATCGTGAAGGCAGACGGGCTCAACATCCTCGAGCTTTTCCACGGCAAGACTGGCGCGTTCAAGGATGTGGCGCTTTCCATGCTTCCGGTGTTCATGCGCCATGCCGCGAACGGCAAGCGCGTCCTCGTTCTGACCGCGACGAGCGGCGACACTGGGTCGGCCGCGATGCAGGGCTTTGCCGGCGTGGAAGGTACGGAAGTCCTTGTGTTCTTCCCGAATGTGGGCACTTCGCGAGTGCAACGCCTGCAGATGACGACGCCTGCCGACAAGAATGTGCATGCCGTTGCCATAAAGGGCAACTTTGACGACGCCCAGGCGGCGGTCAAGCGCATTTTCGCCGACAAGGCGATCAACGCCGAAGCGGCGGCAAAGGGAGTGACGCTTTCGTCCGCGAATTCGATCAATACCGGGCGTCTCGTTCCGCAGATCGGCTACTATGTGCTCGCGGCGTCCAAGATTGGCGGTGCATTCGATGTGGTTGTTCCCTCCGGCAACTTCGGGAATATCCTTGCGGCGTATTACGCGAAAATGCTTGGCGCCCCGATCCGCAAGTTTATCGTCGCCTCGAACGTGAACGATGTGCTCGCACGGTTCGTTAAGACCGGCGTCTACGATCCCGGCAAGGATTTCACGATCACGAATTCGCCGTCGATGGACATCAAGAAGTCGTCGAATGTCGAGCGTCTCTTGTGGCTTTTGAACGATGGCGACGGCGAGGAAGTTTCGCGCCTCATGAAGGATCTCGAAACGACCGGGCGCTACGAGCTCAACGAAAAGGCGAAGATGCGGCTTTTCGCAGATTTTGCCGGCGGCGTCGCGACGCAGGACGAAACGCTTTCCGAAATGCGCCGCATGAAGGAAGCTTGCGGATACGTGCTTGATCCTCACACCGCGGTTGCGACCAAAGTCGCGCGCGATTATCTCTTCCGCCGCACCTGCGGCACGAAGGAGTTGCCGGTTCTCGTGGCGGCTACCGCGACGCCGTATAAATTTCCCGAGACTTGCGAAAAGGCCTTCGGGGAAAATGTCCTCGACAATCCGCCGCCAAGTTTCAAGGAACTGGGAACCCTGCCGATCGCGCAGACAAAAGTTGTGGAAATCCCGCAAATCGATGAAGCCGTAAAGGAGTTGTTCTAAGATGAAGACCGCAGTCGTAAACGGACAGGAAATTTCGCACGAGGCTGTGCATTTCGAACTCGATCGCCTTGTGAGATTCTATATGAGCCACGGCATGACTTTGGACGAAGTGAAGAAGAACATGCCCAAGCTCGAAGAAAAGGCGCTCGAGCAGGCGATCGGGGCGAAGCTGCTTCTGGACGAAGCGATGCGTATCGCGCTCCCTGTGACGGCGGCGGATATCGACGCCGAGGTTGCGCGTGTCGTGACCCAGGTCGGGGGCAAGGAAAACTACGACAAGGCGCTTGCCGCGCAGGGCATAAGCGACGAAGCGTTTCGCAAGGAACTCGAGAAGGGCGTGAAGGTGAACATGCTCGTGAACCAGGCCTGCGCGCATGTCTCCGACCCCACAGAGGACGAGGTCGAGGCCTTCTACAAAGCGCACGAACAAGAGTATGTCGAGCCGCACGAAGTCCTTTGCCAGCACATTCTGCACAAGGATTTCGATACCATCAAGGCGATTCGCGAGCGCATTGTCGCCGGCGGTGATTTCGCCAAAGAGGCGGAAGCGCATTCCGAGTGTCCGTCGGGCAAATCCGGCGGCAGTCTTGGCTGGTTCGGTCGCGGCATGATGGTGCCGGAGTTCGACAAGGCCGCGTTCGAGATGAAGAAGGGCGAAGTGAGCTCCATCGTCCAGACGCAGTTCGGCTATCATATCATCTACAAAGCCGACGAGCGTGGCGGCAAGAAGCAGGATCTCGTTGACGTGCACGATCAGATCAAGGATCTTTTGCGTCACGAGGCGCGCGGTCGCGCGATGGACGCGTATGTGGCCGAGCTTCGCGCCAAGGCGTCGATAGAGTACAAGGAGGTCGCCCACGCTCATGGACACGAGTGCGGCTGCGGCCATCATCATCACTAAGAGGTCGCTAAAATGTTCGGATCGGTTTTGATGCTTGCGGTGCTGCGGCTTGCCGCGCCGTTTTCCGACGGTATGGTGATTCAGCGCCAGATGCCGGTGCGCATCTGGGGCGAAGCCACGCCGGGCAACGAAGTAAGGGTTGCGCTTGAAAACGACACCGCGAAAGCCGTCGTCGGCGAAGACGGGCGCTGGCGCGTGGAGCTGTCGCCGCGCGGTGCCAGCAAAAAGGGTGTCCGGCTTGTGGTATCCGAACACAAGAAGGCGCTTCTGGCGATCGGCGAAAAGATCGACGAGCGCACGGTCGAAGATATCCTCTTCGGCGAGGTGTGGTATGCGTCCGGGCAGTCGAACATGGAATGTCCCATCTGGGGCGACAATCCGCGCTTCCGCGACGAAAAGGGCGCGATGATGATCGAAATGTCCAACTTGCCGTATGTACGCTTCACTGTAAACCAGAAGTTGATCGATGGCGTGCCGCAGCACAAACTCGTGCCGGGGCCGCAGCGTTCCAATTGGCGCAAATTCACGCGCGAAGACTTGAAGCCGCGGCTTGGCGACACCTATACGATTTCAGCGGTGGCGTTCTATTTTGCGCGTGAGCTTTATCTCGCTCTGGACGTGCCGATCGGTATCGTGGAATCCGCCTGGGGCGGAACGCCGATCGAAGCATGGACGCCCCGGTGCGCGATGCTGGATGGCGAACTTGAAGACAGCCTCGCGAGTAGCGGAGGCAAGGTTTCAAACTCCACGCCTACGGCGCTTTTCGCAGGGATGGTCGCCGATTTCTGCCCCATGCAGATGCGCGGTCTCATTTGGTATCAAGGGTGCAACAACAAGAATGACAGTTCCGAGCAGTACCTCGACCGGATGAACCGTTTTTACGCCGGTTGGGTGCAGATGTTCGAGAATCCCGGACTCAAAATGTATTTCGCGCAGCTTGCGCCATACGAGACGAACTGGATGAACATTTGCGCGGCGCAAGCGCAATTTGCCGCCGAAAATCCCAATGCGGCGATGATTGTTCTTTCGGATGCCGGGAATATCCGCGATATCCACCCGAATCGCAAGGATATAGTGGGTACTCGTCTGGCGATGCACGCCCTGCGGCGCGACTACGGTTTCGAGATGGATGGCGACGATTCGCCGGTTGCCACCCGGGCGACATTCCAAGGCGGACAGGTTACGGTCGAATTCGCGAACGTAAAGAAGTGGTATATTTATTCACCAGACCGCTCCGAAACTCCGGCTTTCGAGCTTTGCGGTGCCGATGGCGAATGGAAGGTCGCCACTATCACCAACGGATATTCGCGCGACCGCAACATGCGCGGCGTCGTTAACTATGGCCCTTCGCTCGTTCTCGAGGCGGAAGGTGTGGAGACGCCTTGCGGTGTGCGCTATATGGGCAGAGTCAAGACTTACGGTACGATGTATAACGAGCTTTCGCTTCCGCTCGGGCCGTTCGAAATCGTTGCGCAATGAATATAGAAATCACATCGCCGTCCAATCCCAAGCTCAAGCACGTGGTGAAGCTCCGCAGTTGCGGCGAGCGCGAGGAGTCGGGCGAGATGATTGTCGAGGGGTATCGCGAGTGTCGCCGCGCTCTCGACAACGGCTATCGGCCGCATGCGCTTTTCCATTGCCCCGATTTCTACCTTAAGAACGAGAACGAACCGGAAATCGTGCGCGAATGTGCCGCCGCAGGCGCGGAAATCTACACTTGTTCAAAAGTGTGCTTCCAGAAAATCGCCTACAAAGAGCGGCCGGACGGACTTTTGATGGTTGGTCCTCATGTGAGCAAAAAGCTCGCCGATCTCGATTTGCCGCCCAATTCGCTCGTGATTGTTACCGAATCTATCGAAAAGCCCGGCAACCTCGGCACGATTCTCCGCTCGGCCGATGCCGCCAAGGTGGCAGCGGTTATCGTTTGCGATCGCACGACCGATATCCACAACCCTAATGTCGTTCGCGCCTCCACTGGCACGATGTTCTCGGTTCCGATTGTGGAGGCGACGAGCGAAGAGGCGCTTCAATTTCTCAAGGCTCGCGGTTTTTCCATTCTTGCCGCGACCCCTCATGCCGAAAAGCTCCATTTCGAGGTGGATCTTACCGGCAATGTCGCCATTGCGCTTGGCGCAGAGCAGTATGGCCTTACCGCAAAGTGGATGGATGGGGCCGATTTGCGTGTCAGGATTCCCATGCTGGGTCTTGCCGACTCCTTGAACGTCAGCGCCGCGGCCACGATTCTCGTCTACGAGGCCGTTCGCCAGCGTATCGCCGCAGGAATCGACAAAGCCCCAGAGTTTATTCCTTGGCATGGCGAAGGCAAGCACGACCACTAAAGCCAAATGCGCTTCGCGAATCCTTTTTTGTTGTTTCTTTGCGCCTTGGTTCCGTTTGCGGGATTGTATTGGACTTTTCTCCGCGCCAGACGCGAGAAAGCGATTGCGCGATTTTCGCTGAATGCCCGTGAACCGGGCGGCAAAACCGGATCGGTGCAATTTGCGCTTGCGCTTGCCGGGCTTTTCCTGTGTCTTTTTGCCGCATCGCGTCCCCAGTGGGGGAAGGCGACGGATTTTTACGTGACGCGATCGCGCAACCTTGTCGTCGCGTTGGACGTGAGCAACTCCATGCTTGCGCGCGATGTCCGCCCGGATCGGCTGGGACGCGCCAAGGCGGATATTGCAGATTTGATCGATTCGCTTGGCGACGACCGTTGTGCGCTGGTGGCGTTCCGCCATGGCGGCGTTCTGGTCTGTCCGCTTACGACCGACCACGGTTTTTTGCGCAGTGCGCTCGAATCTATGACCCCGGATTCCGCTCCGCGCGGCGAGACCGATCTTGGCGGCGCAATCCGGGCTTCGCTCGATGCGCTCGATCCTGCGGCGGACGACCATAATGCAATCGTCATAATCTCGGACGGCGGCGACTTGCGCGGCGAAGTGCGCGAATGCGTTGCGCTTGCAAAAGAGCGTGGAGTTCCGGTGTTTACCGTAGGAATAGGTGATGCCGCGCACGAAACGGAAGTTCCCGGGCTGCAATTCAAAGGCCAGAACGTCAAGGTGCGGCTCGAGGAATCTACGCTCAAGCTGATTGCCGAAGAAACCGGCGGCCGTTATGTTCCGCTTGCTACTGCGGGCACCACCGAGACCACTCTTGGCGCAATCTACCGCCGCTTTCTTCGCCAGGTAGCCGAAAAAGAGCAGCGCGAGGAAGACGAGCGCGCCGGCGAGAGGTTTGGGTTCTTCCTTGTTCCGGGGATCTGCCTGCTCCTTGCCGCCGCTTCGCTTTCTCGCGGTCGCTTCAAGGCGCGGAAAATTTAATTCCGCAAAATTTTCTTTTCTCGCGTAAGATTTCCGCTGCCCAAGGGAATATGGGGCAGAAAGGAACGAAAACCATGAACAAGAAAACAATAATCGGAGCGGTATGCGCGGCTATGGTGTGCACTGGGGTTTGGGCAGCGCCCCACGGCGGCGGACGCGGTCCTGCGCCTCGTGGCGGCGGACGCGGTCCTGCGCCCATGCACCAGCGAGCGCCTCGTGGCGGCGGCCATCACGGCAAGCATCACAAGGCCCATCAGGCTTTCCTCGGCGGCATTGTCGGCGGTGTCGTGGGCGGAATCATCCACGATGCGGTAATCGGACCTTGCCATCCGGAGCCGGCGCCTGTCGTCGTGCATAGCCCTCCGGTCGTAGTCCATAGTGCGCCTGTCGTAGTCCAGCCGGCGCCGGTCGTCGAGGTGCAGAGAGTCTGGGTGCCTGGACAATACGTCAACCAGATAGCCGCCGACGGCACTGTGGTCAGGGTGTGGCACCCCGGTCACTGGGAAGAGCGCACCGTCTCTTGGTAGAGTGGTGCCCTCTAGTCGCGCGGTCGGAGGTAAAACCTTCCGATTACGCGCGACGTGCTCATCACGTCGATGAAGGCATCGGGATCGATCGTCTTGCAGAGCGAATGGATCTTCGTCGTGTCGTCTGCCGCGACTACGGAAAACACGATGCTTTTCTCTTCGTTGCGGAATCCGCCATGCGCATCGATCACCGTTGCGCCATGGTGGGTTGCGTGATAGATCGCCTTGCATATCTTTTCCGGCTCGGTAGTGACGATA
>JBGURT010000061.1:0-2328 GCA_045132115.1 Kiritimatiellia bacterium | reverse complement strand
TGCATGCCATAGCAAAGATAAATGTAGGCGCAGCCACCCAGCGCATACATGACATCAGTCCGCGCCGTACGCCCCTTGTGCGCGTGGCAGGCGGTATCTTCTTCGCCACAGTAGGCTTCGGTTTCCGTTATGCGCCGCCGCATCACGGTTCCGTTCTCCAGCCGTCGGCAAAGCCACGCGCCTATCAGCGCCTTCGCCACCGTCACCGCGGCAACCGCATAGTCATCTCTCGACAAACGTTTCAATTTAATCACCCATAGAACTCATTACCCCACCCTCAAGTGTTCAGAAAATTATGAATTTAAGGTCTTGTCTAACCAGAATTTGGTAGACTACGCAACTGTTCAGCCGGACTAGTGTCCGGAAAGAACGCCCCGCCGAGGAAAGGCCTTCCAAGGCGGGGCTGCGGCGGCGAGGCTCAGTGAGGTCCAGAGTCCTAACTCTCCAGGTCAGCATAGCCCGTCACCGCGTTTCGTCTAAAGGCTCAACAGTTGTTTAGGCGTTTCGGGAAGCGGTCTAGTCTCCCGGTTCAGCCTCCAGACAAGGATAGTATAGCATGAAATCAGACACTGTGCACATCGGAGTTGATGTTTCCAAGGAGAAGCTCGACGTCTACGTCCCGGCGAGGAAGGAAGGACTTCGCCCGGAGACGAAGGAAGTGGACAACAGCATAGAGGGGTTCAGGGAACTGCGCAACCTGGCGAGGAAGGCCGGGGCCACAGTCTGCGTTGAGCCCACGGGGGGTTACGAGCTGGAGCTCGTGGCCTTCATGCACAAGTTCGGCGTTCCGGTCGCGTACGCCGACGCGCTGCGTGTGCGCCAGTTCGCGAAGGCGGAGGGGAACCTGTCGAAGAACGACGCAATCGACGCGGCGCTGATATCGCGTTTCGCCGACAAGATAGGCGTGCGATTGCTCGGGCCGACGGACATCGACGCGGTGGAGCTCAAGCGGAAGACGAAGTTCCGACAGACGATGATGGATTCGCGCACGACCCTGATCTGCAGGCTCGAGACGGAGGTCGACGCGGACATCCGCTCGATGATGAAGGAGCAGATCAGGCATCTCGACAAGTTGATCGACAGGATGGAACGGTCGTGCCTGGAGGCGGTCGCCAAGAACGATGAGATGGACACTCTCCGCGAGCGCTTCACGAAGGTTGGCGGCGTTGGCAACCTCACCGCAATCTCAATACTGGCCGGGCTGCCCGAGATCGGGAAACTCTCCGACGAAAAGCTCAATCGGCTCGTCGGCATTTCGCCGGAGCAAAGGCAAAGCGGCACGAAGGAGTGGCAACGCCGGATCTGGGGCGGCCGCAAGAACGTGCGCAACGCGCTCTACATGGCGGCCGTCGCATCGATCAAGTGGAACACAATCCTTGGGAGCTACTACCACAAGAAGCGCGCAGAGGGCCATCCGCACAAGTGGGCGATAGTCCCGACCATGCGCAAGATGCTCTCGCTGCTGAACAGAATCGCGAGGGATCCCGGCTTCACTCCGATGCCGGAGCCTGAGTCGACGGAACAGAATGCCCATGTCGGACGAAAGAAAGCCGCGTGACTCTCGTGTCTGGGAGATGGTTTCCCTTTCCTCCCTCCTTCTCCCCCGCACCCCCTCATCTTCCTTGCTTTCTCTTCCCATGCGCTGACGCGCAAGGATGGAAATCCGCACACTTAGACAATGCCCGAAAATCCCTATCGAAATTTACAGTTGCTGACCTTAAGAGCCAAATTTTCTGGACACTATTTCGTGGCTTGGCTTCGCCGTAGCGTGTAGTGCCGCCTGATGCCGGTGCTGCCGGAGAAGCGCGAGGCGGGAGGGCATAAATAGTTATCGCCCGCAGGTGCGGGAAGGGGATAAGTGCGCAAAAACGTGGAAAGTGGCGCAAAAAATGAAGCGCCGCCGGGGTGCCTCCCCAAAAGTTGCTTGCGGAGAACGGCAGCACGGATTATTCGATTGTGCTTGCGCCTGATGCCTCACCGACCGATAGATTCGCGGCTGAAGAATTGAGGACCTTTCTCGAACAGTACACGACTGCAAGGTTCGCAATTGCGAATTCGCCTGTCGCCGTTTGAACCGTCTGCTCAAGTTAGCAGTTGCCGCCTCAAAGTGATGGCAGTTGCTTCCACGCGGTTTGATGCGCCGATTTTCGCGTAGATCGCGTTCGTGTGTTTTTTCACGCTGTCCTCTCGTATGCCGAGCAGTTCGGCTATGTCGCGGTTTGAAAGCCCGCGCACCACAAGGTCGAGTATCTGTAATTGCCTTTCCGTCAGTTCATCCGACTGCGGGCTCTCCTTTAGCATACGTTCAATTTCCTGCGACACGTGCTT
>JBGURT010000060.1:0-2135 GCA_045132115.1 Kiritimatiellia bacterium | reverse complement strand
CACGAGGTCGCCATCCAGTTCGAAAACCAGGGTGGCTCCCACATGACGCACATCATCGCGCTCAAGGACGCCATCAATCTCGCCGTGAACGGCGAACCCGGCAACGGCATCGATCCGTACAAAGGCTCGTTCAACGCCGACGAGTTCGGCGGCGGAAATATACTCGGCGACCTCGTGGGCCTCGCCTCGCGATAGTGACATGGAGCGAAATAACATGGCATCCAAAGAGGACTACTTGAAGTTCATGTCCGAAGTCCGAAAGGTCTCCGGCGTTGACATGCTGACGCCCGACGAAACGGGGCTGGTGAGCGTAAAGGTGGACGATGCGTACAACGTAAACCTGCAATTCGTCGAGGCGACCGGCAACGTGTTGTGCTTTATCGAAATCATGAAGCTGCCGCCGGACGCATCCAAGTCGGTCTACCGCGACCTTCTTGTCGGCGGACTTTTCGGCAAGGATACCGCAGGCGGCTATTTCGCAATCGAGCCGCAGACCGAGACGGTGGTCTACAACTACTTTTTCGATACCGAAAAGGCCGCACAAGACGTGGAAGACTTCGTATCCACGCTGGAGAAGATCCTCCAGCTCTGCGACATTTGGGCCGAGCGGATACGTCGCCACCTCTCCGGCGAGGAATCGGAAAACGCCTTTCACGAAGAAAACGCCCTTCATGAAGAAGATGTCGAGCATCGTCTGCATTTCAGTGGATCGATGATCCGAGCCTGAAATGCACAATATTCGGCGAATCGGTGTAACCTTTTCGGAGTTCGCGTGTAAACAGAGTGAGTAAACCGTAAAAAGATCTAAAGAAAAGGAGCTGTGTTATGCCACTTAACGTTGATTCATTCCGCAGTCTGGTCAACCAGACGAATTTCGGCAACCGCGACATCTGCGTAAGCGGCGAGGGCAAAAACGCCACCGCGCGCCTCGGCAACTTCTTCTTCTCGCAGGGGAAGACCGTCAACAACGCGACGATGCAGGCCTTCAAGGAGGCGCTCGAGAAAGAATACGGCTCGCTCGGAACGCACGCCTTCGACACGGTGCTTGGGTCGCGCAGCCAGCTCAACAAGTCGCTCCGCGCATGCGACATAAAGCAGACGCTCTCCAGCCTCGTGCCCATCCGCGAGAACCGCTTCGTGGGCGAAGTGATCCGCCAGTTGGCCACTTCCCCGAAGATGCTGGAGCTCTCGCCCGACGACCAGAAGGCGGTGCGCCAGAAACTTCGCGACGAACCATTCAAGGGCGTCGATCTCGCGGCGTGCCGCACGCCGGAAGACCTTGCGGCTGCCGCCTCGCGCCGCATCGACGCTGCGATCAACAAACTGCGCTCGGAGAATGACGACGGGCTCAAGAGCAAAGATCTCGGCGCGCGCTCGTCGGTTGAGACGGCCGCGGGATCGAAGGAGCCGACCGGCCTCAGGAACCTCAACACGATTCTCAAGGCGGGTTCGACTTCCGTCGAAGACCAGATCAAGAAAGGGCTCATCGGCGCGGGAATGAGCGTCAACAGTTCCGATACGAACACCATTCTCTTCGAGAAACTCAAGACGAACGGCGTGGAGCCGGGCTTCATCTACCGCAACGACTGGTCGCCTGACGACACGCGGGGACTGATGGCCGACATCAACTCCGACGAGAGCCGCCACGCGTTGGACGTGCTCAAGCAGAACGACCCCGCCTTTGCGAAGAAGTGCGAGGGCAAGACGCTCCGCGAACAGATAATGCTCGCCGGGCGCGCGCACCCCGCAGGGATAGCTGCCGTCGCGGAGTTCGCTCTCCGGGAGGCGGCAATAATGGTGAAGAACGGAAAGATCGCGGACACGCATTCGTTCGGCCCGCTCGCAACGGCCCTCAAGAACTACAACATTAATCCGCGCGACCTTGAACGCCTCATCACCGGCGGCACGGACAAGGGGACCGCGGATGCGATAAAGGAGATCAAGCGCGAGCTCTTCGCGCAGATCCGCGACGCGGTGATGGGCGTGCGGGACGGAAACGACTTCTACACGTTCTCGCCGATATTCAAGCATTTCGACGAGCGCCACATCATGAAGCTCGACTACAACGAAGGCGACAGGGTGTTCACCAAGGACGCCGCGCACGCGGGGTCGTTCCAGCGTCCCGAGCGCATCCT
>JBGURT010000059.1:0-14570 GCA_045132115.1 Kiritimatiellia bacterium | reverse complement strand
GCCGTCCCGGCGGCGGAGGCCAGCGCCGAATACACCGTCTTATCCGCGCCTGCCCCGGATTCTGCCGCGGCCGAAGGCACGATCGCGACAGGGCTGTCCAGAAGAATTTGCGTCCCTCTGAGCGGCGCGGAAATCTCATGGTCGCCAAATTCGTCGATGAGGATATCCGTCCCCGAAAGCGTGCGCACGCCTTCAGCCGGACGCGCCGTCAATGGTTTCAACCCCCAGCGCGGCAAGATGGCGCTTACTCCTGCCGGGCCGGCACCATCGATCAGGGCGAGCAATCTGCCGCCGCCGCTCAAATAGCGGTCGATCGCCGAAAGTTCTTGACGCGAGAATTCCGTTTTAGCTCCGGCGACGAGTATGAGCGCACAATCCGCAGGAACCGGATCGTCGCCAGATTTGATGCGCAACTCCTCATTGCGGTAGCCGTCGCGCTGAAGTTCGCGCGCGATATCGCTCATGCCCCATGCGTCATAATCGGAAAAAGACGCCTCGCCATGGCCTACGGTCCAATACACGGTACGGCTGCGGATGTTCGACGAGAGCCGCAACAAGGAGCTTGCGATCTCGCGCTCGGTTACCGCGCCGGTGACGGGGATCGATGCCACACGCCGCCCGGAGCGCAACACGATGCTATCCTCAACGGCTCCAAGCCGCGCCAGCTTCTCGGCCGCGCCGATATCCCAGCGAGGATCGACGAACCTGAGCGAAATCCGCGCGCCGCCCAGATCTTCCGACTCGCGCTTGAGCTCGCGCAGAAGTTGCTGTGTCGCCACAAAGCGACGATCTCGCCGCGACATTAACAGACTCGCTTCGATTTCTCCGGAGGACGAAGAAACGATCGACTTCGTGCGGTCGGAAAACTCCCTGCAGGAAGCGACCGGCAACACCAAATGCGCATCGATACGCGCCGCAAGCGCCACTGCAAGCATTCCCGCGCAAAGCGCCAAAAACGATGAAAACCTGGAGGCCCGGCGCAAAAGACGTGCGCTATAGCCGGAAAACCTGAGCATCTCCACCGTTTTGCAGGAGACGAAAATCGCCGCCCACGCGAGAGCAACATACCCCAACACTGTGAAAACCGGGATATTCCCAGAGGCGATATCGAGAACATGCGTGTCAAATGGCATTACCGCGTGCGCCATGCGTTCATCGGGGAAATATTTTTCCGCGGCGAGCCACAAGGAACGCGGAACGATCGAAGTTATCGAAACTGTCGCGAGCGCCGCCGCCGCCGCATGGCGAAACCGCGCCGACGCCATCACGCCTACAGCACACCACAACGCACTCTGCAAAAGCAAAGCAAAAATCGCCAAAACCGGGAATCCAATCTCAAGCGCGTACCAACTCCCGACCACGAAAACCGTCGCATAGCTCACAACTACCGCAAACGCCACTACCGCAAACACGCCAAGGAATTTGCCCAGCACCAAATCCGATTCTTCCACTGGCGCGGAAAGAAGCATGTCGGTCCTGCCCGAAAGCCGCTCGTCGCTCCATACATCCATCGCGAGCGCCGCAGAGAGAATAGGCAAAAGCGGCGCAAGCGACACCGCCCAGATCTGGCCTATCGACAAAATTCCGCCTTCTGCGGACTCCACGTTAAAACAAAAGACTATCGCCGCTCCGGCAAGAAACGCCCCGATCGACAACGCCGTTGCGTAATAGTTGCGCGCCATGCCCAAGGTGCGCCAGAATGTTATGCGCACCACTCTCACAGCCGTCCTCCTTCAAGCACGAGAATCCGCGACGACCACTTCTCCATCTCGGCGATTTCGTGCCCGGTTACGACAACCGACGAAAACGACGCCGCGCTTTTCAGAATCTCGCCCATGGCCTCGCGCATTTCGCCGTCAAACGCCGCCATCAAATCGTCAAGAAGCAAAACACGAGGTCTGAGCAACAGCGCGTCCGCGAGCGCAACACGCTTCTTCTGTCCCTGGGAAAGATCGCGGATCGGACGGCGCAGAATATCCGAAATCCTCACCAATTGCACCGCCTCGTCGATTCTCCGCCGGATGCGCTTGGGGGCTTCACCCTTCAGCCTGGCTCGATAAAGGAGATATTCTTTCACCGCCATGTCTTCGTAAAGCGCAATATTCTCAGGCAGATAGCCAAGCTGCCGGCGATACCTCAAAGGGTCGGAAAACGCATCTTTGCCGTCGAACAAAATCTGTCCCGTCTGCGGCACAAGCAAAGTGGCCATGAGCCGCATGAGCGTGGTCTTTCCACACCCGTTGCGCCCGGTTATCGAGACTACCTCGCCCGGCGACACCACAAAACTGATGTCTCTCAAAAGCGGCGTCTTCACATGGCCGAACGATATGCCCCTTACTTCAAGCATGCTTCGACTTCCCGCCTGATGTTTTCCTTTGCGATTTTCATTGAATCGTATTCAAGACGCAAAACGCTTCCGCTCGCCAGTTTGACGGTCTCGATCCTCACTCCCTCGTATTTGCCAAGCGCACGGCGCACCTCCGACATTTTGGCATCGGTAAGACCATCGCACCGCTCTTCAAACACCCTCACATCTTCGCGCCTACACCCCAACAGCGCCGCGCACAGCACGATTGCCACGATTTTACTCATACGTCGTCACATCCTGTCCTGGCCCGAACGGCGAAAGATCCCTGAGCCGCTTTATGACCGGGGGCACGTTTTCGAGCACGTAGTCCACCTCGTCCATGGTATTGTATCTCGAGAGCGAAAACCTCACGCTGCCGTGCACCGCAATGAACGGAACCCCCATCGCGCGTATGACATGGCTTGGGTCTAGCGATCCAGATGCACAGGCCGAACCAGTGGATACGCAAATCCCGAGATCCGAAAGATGATACGCAATCGCTTCGCCTTCTATGTACTCGAATGAAAGGTTTAGCGTTCCGGGGAGCCGGTTTTCCCTGTCGCCATTGACGATCGTATCCGGACACGCGGCGAGAAGCCCGGCCTCGAGCTTGTCGCGCATCGCCGCAAGCCGCGGCGCTTCTTCCGCCATGCCTTTGCGAGCGAGTTCGCATGCCTTTGCGAGCCCGATTATATACGGTACGTTTTCGGTTCCGGCGCGTCTGCCGTGCTCCTGGTGCCCGCCAAGCATGAACGGCTTGAACTTCGTTCCGCGCCGCACGTAGAGAATTCCTATCCCCTTGGGCGCATGGAACTTGTGTCCGCTCATCGCAAGCATGTCCACAGGAACTTTCTGCACGTCTACGGGAATCTTCCCCGCCACCTGCACCGCATCAGTATGCAATGTCGCCCCGTGCGCCTTGCAGATTTGCGCAATCTTTTCCATCGGGAAAACGACGCCGGTTTCGTTGTTCGCCCACATTACCGAAACTAGCGCCCTTTCAGCCCCTTGAAGTTCGCTTTCCAGCTCCTCCAAGTCCAACCGGCCCTTTGAATCGACTCCAAGCTCCACGACTTCATGGCCTTGCGCCTTCAAAAACCTGCATGGCTGCAATACCGCGGGATGCTCCACTTTCGTGGTGATGATTTTCGTCTTGCGCCCCAAGAAACCCGCCGCGCCTCTGAGCGCCGTGTTGTCCGACTCCGTGGCGCACGATGTGAAGATGATTTCGTCGGGCGAAGCGTTCAGAAACGCCGCGACTTCCTCGCGCGCCGCATCGAGGTGCCGCGCGACCCGGCCGCCAAATGCGTGCATGGAACTCGGGTTGCCGTAAAGCGGCCCGAAATACGGCATCATCGCCTCGCAAACCTCCGGCGCCACCGCCGTCGTCGCGTTGTTGTCGAAGTATATAGTCCTCGTATCCATATTTATGGCATATTATACCAAAAATCGCGCGGAAATACAAGTACCCGCTCCCGTTTGCCTCAAGAAGCGGAGTCCGCTTATCTTCGCGTTTTTGGGTAGTCGCTTCTTGCCTACATATCTATCGTTGCTGCGCATGAAAAAGCGCAGCGGCTACGACCGAGGTGAACGGCGCGACGAGGACCAGCGCGAAACTGCCGACGAAGGTTTTCACGAGTTCGGCGGAAACGAGCGTGGAGTTCAGGAAATCCGCCGGCGCGGTGCCGGTCGCGGCAAAAACCATCAGTAGCGTGAGATAGCCGCCCGAATACGCAAGCAGCAAGGTCGTGGCCATGGTGCCGACGACCGCGCGCGAAATGTTGAGACCCGACGAAAACAGCTCGCGAAACCCAAGCGCAGGATTGTGGCGCGCGACTTCCCTTACTCCCGCGGCCACATCCATCGCCAAATCCATGACCGCGCCGGAAGCGGCAAGAATCGCGGCTCCGCAGAAAATATCGGACATATCGAGCGCCGGCGCCCCCGAATACAGAAGCTGTTGCACAAAAGGCATGGTGGCGCCATTTACGTGCATGACTCGCGCAAACAGATCGGCAAGGACAAGCGACGCCGAAACCCCCAATATCGAGCCCGAGCACGCCGCCACCCCCGTGCGCGACATGCCGGCGATCGAAAACACTATCGCCGCCGACAACATTGCCACACAGACGAAGCACACGAGCCTTGCGTCATATCCCGCAAGCGCCGCCGGAACGAGAAACTTCCAGATTGCAAGGCAACTGAAGAAGAAGGTGAAAAGCGCCCTCGCGCCCGACCACCCCCCGAAGACGCAAAGCATGGCGGCAAACGCCAGAAAGATCGCCGCCGCCCAGCCAAGACGCCAATGGTCCGACGCAATCAAAACATCGTCGTCTCCGGCATTTTCCGGCAAGACCACCAGTGCGACATCGCCGGGGGCGAACTTCTTGTCGAGTTCCAGCTGGGCGCGAATCTCGTTGTCGGCCCGCATGACGCGGCCGTCAGGCAATTCCACCTTCAGGTGCTGCGTGCCAAACTCCATATAACCGTGCCGGGCGAGGTCGGAATCGTCGGTCGACACTACCCGCGCGCGGACTTTGGTCGCGCCGCCGCCCTCGACTAGGCGCGGCGAATCGGGCAGAAAGAAAAGAACCGCCGAGCCAGCCGCCAGCAAAACCGCTAGCACCGCATTGGCGAAGCGCGAACCCGTGGCGCTCACTTTGCCCCGCATAATTCCTTCATGCGCTCGCCAAGTTCGCTATTCTCCATGAACCCGGTGAAGCGCGAAGCCTCGGCGCCAGCCGCAGTCGTCAGCGCCGGCATGGCGGTGTGTGCGCCGCTCGACCACCCAAGGCCCGCCTTGTGCGACATCACGAGCCTGCACGCGTCGCCCAAACCGGACTGATCGCCGCCGGGCGCGAAGGCGTTTTCGATCGCCGCCTTTTCCGTATCATCCAGCACCATCGGGTCTCTCGCCGCATCGCCTTCGAACCTGAAGCCAAACGCCTGTTCGATGAGCGGCCGCAAGTCTTCGAAGGTGGCGCCGGGATTTTCTCCGCACAACTTCGCCGCCCTTCTGTCAAACTCGTCCACGCTCATCGTCTGGTTGACTAGGCGATCCACATAGAGCGCATAGCCGGTTCCGGCGAAGCCCATCGAAAGCCCGCCGGTTTCGTGGTCTCCGGTCACGACGACCAAAGTGTCTTCCGGGTGCGCCTCCATGAATGCAAGCGCCGTTTTCACGGCGTTGTCGAACGCCAGCACGTCGCGCAGATTCGCGGCGGCATCGTTGGAGTGGCCCGCCCAATCGATCCGTCCGCCCTCGGCCATGATGAAAAACCCTTGCGGACCGTCGAGAACCTCGATCGCCTTGGCGACCATTTCCGACAGCGTCGGCTCGCCCGGCGCGGCGTCGATGGAATAGGCCAGCGCTTCATCGGTAAAGCGCGTAACGATCTTGCCGTCACCGGACCCAAGCGCCATGAACTCGCCTTTCGTCCGGACGATGCGGTAGCCCTTGGACGCCGCATAATCGTATGCGTCGCCGCAAACGGAAAATTCCGGAGCGTCGGCATCCTTGTGTTTCTTGCCGAATCCGCCGCCCGCAAAGAAATCGAATCCCGAATTCGCGAGATCGATAGCGATGCCGTAGGTGTCGCCACGGCTTTTGCGGTGGGCGTAGAAGCCAGCCGGAGTGGCGTGCGTAAGCGTCACCGTCGTTACTATCCCCACCTTTTTACCGGCCGCGTGCGCGACTTCGGCGCACGACAAAAGGCGCCCGCCAGCTCCATCCACGCCGGTTGCGCCGTTGTACGTCTTTTTGCCGCAGGCAAGCGCGGTTGCCGCCGCCGCAGAATCCGTCACGAGCGAAGATGTCGAACACGTCCTCGCCGTGGACTGGAACGGCATGCGGTTCATCGCCAGCGGGCCCAACCCCGCCTTGCGCGAAAATTCTTCCGCGACCATGCGCTGTGGCGTGGACATCCCGTCGCCGATGAAGAAGAAAACGTACTTCGGGGCGGAAAAACAGGCGGCGGAAACCATCACCGCCGTTACAACAACAAATATTCTGCAATTCATAAAACAATTTTGACCGTTTTCGCGATTTCCCCTGTGTTTTAGAGAATTATATCACAAATTCAGGTGAAATACAAGCGCCTAGTGACTTACTGACAGATGCTCTCCCCATTTCCCCAGTTACTTATTTTCGCGAACCGTGGGCGGCGAGACCGACTATAGCCATGCCGGCGAGGGAGATGAAGTCGATTTGCTGGGAGAGGACAAAGTATCCCAAAAGTGCAGTAAAGACCACATTCGAATAGTCGTAGACCGCGATATCGCGCGGTTCTGCGTAGCGGTATGCCATAGTAACCCCGAATTGCCCGATCGCGCCGCCAATTCCGGCTCCTGCCATGATCAGAAGCTGGGCAAGCGTCATGGGAGAAAAGTCCACAATCATGAACGGCACGGCAGCAATACACGAAAAAAGCGAGAAGAAAAAGACAATAAATGCACTATGCACGTTTTCGCGCCCCAAGATATGCACACATACATACGCCGTGCCGGCGCATAGTCCGCCAAGCGCCGCCATAGCGTATGCAAACGATCCGCCGCCATGAAATCCCGGCTTGATGATAAGCACCGCGCCTACGAACGCCAGCAAAAGGAAAAGTCCGCGACGGAAATCGACTTTCTCCTTAAGGAAAAGCCACGACATGACGACGGTCCAAATCGGAGCCATTTTATTGAGTGTCATGCCCTCGCCAATGGCTATATGCGAAAGCGCATAGAAATTGCAGAAAATTCCCGCCGCACCAATAACGCTGCGAAGAAGCAAAATCGTCCATTGGCGCACACTAAGGTCTTTGACAACATTCCATGTTCTCTGCTCACCGGTGACCGTCTTCCAACAAATCGCCGCAGCGATAAAAACGGCAGGAAGATTGCGGAAAAAAGACTTCTGGAAACTCGAAACGGGTGCGCCATAGCGATCGCACATGCCCACAAAGAGCGCCATGAGCGCAAAGCCAAAAGCCGAAGCGACAATGCAAATCGCACCCTTCGCCTTGGATTTAGACACAAATCACCTCGTCAAGTTTTACGTCGGTGGGCTCCTGCGGAATATCTTCGACAATCTGCCAAGGATAAGCGACGCCAACCTTGCGCCCTTTTGCTCCGGCAAGGAATCTATCGTACCAACCGCCGCCAAAGCCGATGCGCTTGCCGTCCCGGGTGAAAGCAAGCCCCGGACAAACCCACAAGTCCACTTCTCCTGCGCGATCGACGAAATATTCCTTGCCGCGCTTCTCCGGGAATACGACTTCGCCGCCGCAAGCGGCGATGAATGGCACGAGGTCGATTTCATCCGGGAAAGCATCATAGCAGCACGCGAGCCTTACCGGCGCAAACCGCCGCAGAAGTTCGGCACACACCGCCGCGGAATAACGGTCGCGCTCTGCGCTTGGAATCTGCCGCCGTCTTTCGCGCATTATGCGACGCAATTCTTTTTTATCTGGATTTGCCGCCATAGGAAAGAACCGGCGGACCATCCGCCCCCAAGCAATCAGCCGCCATTCGACCTAAGCGCCTTCGGGCTTCAGGGACTTCAGGGATAGTCCGCCGGCAAAGTCAGGATTTCACAACCGTCATCCGTAATGAGCACAGTGTGTTCAAAGTGCGCGGCGAGCGAGCGGTCGCGCGTGACGACAGTCCAGTCGTCGTCGAGGACATCGGTTTTTTCGCCGGCTTTTGTCATCGTAATCATCGGCTCGATGGCGATAGTCATGCCGGGACGAAGCACGAATTTCGTGCCGGGCTTGCCGTAATTAGGCACTTGCGGATCTTCGTGCACCGTGCGCCCCACACCATGCCCAATCCAGTCGCGCACGACGCCAAATCCGGCTTCGAGAGCAACTTGCTCGATCGCATAGCCGACATCGCCAAGATGGACGCCGGGACCACAGGCCGCGATTCCGGCCTTGAGACACGCCTTGGTGGTCTCCACCAGCCTAATGACCTCGGGATCGTTCACGCCCACCATGACCGTGCGCGACGTGTCACCATTGAAACCATTCTTAAAAATGCCCACATCCGTCTTGACGAGATCCCCAGGCATTATGATGCGATTATGCGAAGGAATGCCGTGGATAACTTCATCGTTGATCGAAACGCAAATATGCCCCGGAAAGCCGCTATATTGATAGAAACTCGCCTTGACTTCATGCTTGCGGCAATACTCGATCACCAAATCGTCTATTTCCCCAGTGGTCATTCCGGGCATGACGGCGTCGGCGCAAATATCACGGATTTCCGCACTCATGCGACACGCCTCGCGCATGAGGTCGATTTCAGCCTTGGACTTGATGTCTACTTTCATCTCACATGGCCGCAAAGAACGCCGCGGCATTCTTAACGGGGCCCTGATCGCCGTCGATCTTCCTCAACAGGCCTTTGGCCTCGTAGTAGGCGATGAGCGGTTCGGTCTGGGCGTGATAGACTTGAAGACGGTCCTTTACGGTTTCGGGATTGTCGTCCTTGCGGATGACGAGTTGAGCGCCGCACTTGTCGCAGACGCCCTCGACTTTGGGCGGCAGCGCGTGGATGTGATAGCCGGCTTTGCATTGCGGGCAAGTGCGACGGCCTGCAATACGATCGGCGATCACAGCGTCAGGAACATCGACGAGCACGACGCTCTTCACGGGTGCGCCGATCGCTTCGAGGATCTCGGCCTGCTTGACATTGCGCGGGAAGCCGTCGAGCAACATCGTGACGTCGCCAGTGGTTTCGGCGATCACATCCTTGATCATCGCGGCGATAAGCTCGTCGGCGACGAGCTGCCCCGCTTCCATCGCGGCTTTCGCCGCCTTGCCGGCTTCGGTGCCCTTCGCAACCGCGCCACGCAACAAATCTCCCGACGAAACATGACGGAGTTCAGGATGCTCCGCCGCCAAACGGCCTGCAATCGTTCCCTTGCCGGAACCAGGCGCTCCCAAAAGAATTACAATATTCATAGTATGTGGTATTATACCAAAAATCCCGTGCAAATGCAAGTGGCTGAAAATCGACGGACTATACTCGAAGCGCGGCTGCGTATGCGCCGTCGCAATCCGACTCGAACGGAAGCGCCAATCTTTCATCGACGAGTTCCGCACCCGGATGCGAAGCAAGAAATGCCTTCGCCTGCGCTTCGTTTTCTTCCTTGTCGATTGAACAAGTGGAATATACGACAATGCCGCCAGGGCGACACTTCGATGCGGCTTTGGCGAGAATTTCGCGCTGAAGCGCGATGAGATCCGCAACCTTCTTTGCGTTCCAATTCCAGCGTGCGTCGATGCGCCGGCGCATCACGCCGGTATTTGAGCAAGGTGCATCCACGAGAACCTTGTCGAACGATGCGTCTGGAAGAGAATCCAGGCTGCCGACAATCTTGACCTTGTCAGCGAGTTTGATACGCGCAAAATTTTCTTCGAGGCGGCGGCGACGTTTGGGGTTGACTTCGCAAGCAGTAATATCCGCGCCGCGCCAGGCGATCTGGATTGATTTGCCGCCTGGGGCGGCGCAGGCATCTAGAATTTTTTCTCCTGGCCTGACATCCAAAAGATCCACCGCATGGCGCGTCGCCGGGTCTTGGACAATGAATGCGCCATCGGCAAATCCCGGCTCGTCTTGAACCTTGCGCCCATGCTCGAGTTTGCGGAACTCCCCATGATTCGTGGCCAGGAAGGTGTCTGCGGGACGGTTGAACGCAACGCAAATCGCCGTCGCGTTTTCATGACCAAAATCACGCTCCCAGCGCCTAACGAGCGCATCTGGAAAACTTTCGCGCACCGCTAGAGGCGCGGCGGCAAGACGGCTCTCCACCTCGTTGCGGCGGCGGACCATATTGCGCAACACGCCGTTGACGACTTTCGCGACCGATGGATTTTCGCAGCGCTTTGCCGCCTCTACCGTTTCGCTCACGGCGGCAAAGTCCGGCACGCTTTCCATGTAGAGGATTTGAGCCGCACCTACGACGAGCAGGCTCTCAAGCTCGCCCTTTGGCCATCTTTTGACGAACATCTCAAGCGCGAATCGGATTGCACGGCGGCGGCGCACGGCAGTATAGACAATATCCTGCACGAACTGCCGCCCTTCTCCATCCGGCAGCATGGCCGAGACTTCACCCCCAGACAAAAGCCACTTGCGATAGACAAGCGCGGCAAGCCTGCGCGTATTCTCCATTATTCACTCCTTCCACGCTCTTCAATGAAGAACACCTTGTCGCCCACGCGACATCGCGGCACCCTGAATGTAACCCAAGTTCCGCGTTCTGCCTTCGCCACGATTTCCTCGTCACGGCGCATTTCTTCCAAAACAAGTTCAACAACTCCAGTCGTCGGACCATGAATCTGCACGGTATCGCCGGTCTTGAGCGCGTGGTCCTGTATTTTAACTTGTGCGATACCGGCCTTCAGGAAGTAATCGACAACTATGCCCGCATGGCGTTTCACGGTCGTTGCCAAAGAATCTTCGCTAGCCGTGAACTGCTCCTCTCCGGGGCGTCCGTAAAACATTCCACGGCTGAATTCGCGGTGGAACACCTTCTTGACTTTGCGCGTCAGTTCTTCAACAAGTTCCGGCGTATATATCCCCTCCTGCACGGCATCGACAGCGCGGCGATAGCACTCTACGCAAGTCTTAACGTATTCGGCATTGCGGGCGCGCCCCTCGATCTTGAACGATGCGATACCCGCCTCCATGAGCTTGTCCACAAAAGAAAGCGAACAAAGATCGCGCGCGGAAAGAACAGTATGCGGCTCGACGATAAATCTTGTATTGGACTCGTGCACCGGTTTTCCTTCACTATCCTCGTAAAGATCCACAGCTTGGACGAGGAAACGGCGCCGACACGGCTGATGGCATTCGCCGCGACAAGCGCTTTTGCCGAACGCCTCGTGGCTCATCAAGCACCGCCCAGACTCCGCGACGCATTGGGCGCCATGGACAAACGTCTCGATCTCCATGCCGGTTTTATCGATTATCGCCTTGACTTCCTTCAAAGTGCATTCGCGCGCCAGCACGACGCGTGCAACACCCTGAGAAGCAAGGAAGCACACCGCCGCAGAATTGGAAGTAGACATTTGCGTGGATACATGCACAGTACAACCATGCTTTCGGCAAAGCGCAATCACCCCCCAGTCGGCGACAATAAATGCGTCAACATACGGTTTCGCCGCGATTATGGTGCGCTCGACATCTTCCGTCTCGTCCTCGAACATGATTGAATTGAGCGCAAGATACGCCTTGGCTCTCTTTTCATCGCAGCGACGGCGAATCTCCGGAAGATCGTCTACCTTGAAATTGATACCGCTTCTCGCGCGCATATTAAAGGTTCCAAGGCCGAAATACACGGCATCGGCTCCGGCGTCGAGCGCCGCTTGCAAGCAAACAAAATCTCCGGCGGGAGCGAGAATTTCAGGTCGTTTCATTTTGGGAAGACCCAGATGCGCTGGGCAAAATAGGACAAAGCAAACAACACGACTTCGACCGCAATCTTGACTACGGTAATGGCAATGCCTTCAAGATCCAAGACATACGAGATGGCCGAAGTGCCGGTGTAAGAAAGCGTGGCGACGACTGCCACCAAGGACGAGTAACGCCAAAACGAATTGCGCCTCGTCGCCGAGGCATCGAAAACCCACCATCGATTGCAGGCATAGTTTGCCGAAGCGGACACCAAACGCGCAACAACAAGCGCAATACAAATCGCCGCACGGCGCACGCTCACCATATCGCGCACCAAAAAGAGCATGACCGTAAAGACCACATTGTCCACCACGAAACCCATAAGGCTCGATAGGGAAAATCTAGTCACCCGCTTTGCAAATTCACGTATTGCATTCATGCACACAATCCCAAGCCGACGCAAATCCGCTCAAGACGGCAAAATTATACCAAATATCCAGTTACAAGTCAACTTTCCAAAGATCACTGTCTGCGGATGATGCCTTCGCGCGGCTCTTGCTCTGGCTGGATGACAAGCGGAGACAAGTCCGCGTCGTCTGCCTGGAGCGATCTCCAGGCGGCAGAATAAATCGGCAAGCCTTGCTCGCGGAACATTGTCTCGAACTCGGTCCACACCTCTTTCGGACGCGGCATGGGATCGACGCGCTCGAACCGCGCATCGGAGCGGAAACACTCGCATACGGTTTCAAAATACTCTTGATGGTCGGTCGCAAACTCGAGAGTTCCGCCAATCTCAAGCCGTTTCCACAGCGCATTCAGGAACAAGGGACCGAAAAGCCGGTGCGAATGATGCTTTTTCTTTGGCCATGGATCAGGGAAGAAAACATAAACCTTGCGAGCGTGGTGAGCAGGAAGGAGATAATGGAAAGTGTAAAGCGCCTCCAGACGCAGAACCGATGCGTTGGGAATGCCAAAGCGGCGGCACTTGGAGTCGAAACTCCGCACACGGTCAAGCATGCGTTCGATGCCGAGGAAATCGCACTCCGGATGGGCCTTGGCTCGTGAAGCAAGGAAAGAACCCTTCCCGCATCCTACCTCAATCTCCAGCGGACGCGAGAGGTCGAATTCCAAAGGTTTGCAAATATCCTTTACCTTGACGATCACAGATAAACCTCCATATCTTCGGGGATCTTTGCGGCAAATTCCATTTGTTCGTTTTTGACCGGATGCCAAAGCCGCAATTTCCAAGCGTGAAGCATTTGCCGCTGCGGAACTGGAGAAAGTTGCTTGTCGAGCTTCGCCTTTCCGTAGACGGAATCACCGATCACCGGGCAACCGAGCGAAGCCATGTGGACGCGGATCTGATGGGTGCGCCCGGTTTCGATACGGCACTCGACAACCGAATATGCCGCTTTGCGTGCGATGACGCGCCAATTGGTAATTGCGGTTTTCCCGCCGCGCTCCACGATCGCCATGCGCTTGCGATCGACCGGATGACGACCTATCGAATTCTCGATGCGCCCGGCGTCAAGCCCGGGATAGCCGTGACAAACCGCGATATAGGTTTTCTCGACATTCTTGTGGCTTGCGAAGGCCTTGACAAGATTCTCCATCGCCTTTTGCGATTTGGCGACAACCATAAGTCCGCTCGTCCATTGATCGAGCCGGTGCACGATTCCAGGACGCGCGACGCCGCCGATTCCCGGCAACTCCGGGCAATGGTGCAAAAGCGCGTTCACGAGCGTTCCAGTAAAGTGTCCCGGCGCTGGATGCACCACCATTCCAGCCGCTTTGTCGATTACAAGCAAATCTTCGTCTTCATAGACGACTGCAAGCGCAATATCCTCGGCCTCGGGTTCGGCCGGAACTGGAGGCGGAATCGTGACCGAAATTTCGTCTACATCCCGCGTTTCCTGTCCGGCTTTGACGGCGACGACGCCATTTACGGCGACGAATCCCGCCTTGATGAGACCCTCTATCCGCGATCTTGAGAAATCCGGATATTTCGCCAGTATTGCCTTATCCAGCCGCATTTCACAAAAAAGCGCCGCAGCACGGAAAAGTGCGGCGGCGCGTTGCCTGTCCGGCCCCGGGTCCAAAGACCCAAGATCCGAATTTACGCGTTCTTGGCTATCGCCACGATGCTCTTGAAACCTTCGGGGTCGCGGATCGCGATCTCGGAGAGCATCTTGCGGTTGAGCGTCACGCCAGCCTTGATGAGCCCGGCCATGAACTTGGAGTAGCTCATGCCCTCGGCACGGACGGCGGCATTGATGCGACCGATCCAGAGCTGACGGAAATCGCGCTTCTTGAGCTTGCGGTGCTCGGTAGCGAGACGCAACGCGCGATCGACGGCCTCGGTGGCCTGACGGAAAAGTTTGGAACGGGCTCCACGGAAACCTTTCGCACGCTCAAGGCGGCGACGGCGACGTTCGCGGGAAGCGGGTGCATTGGTTACACGCATTTCTACTTACCTCCTTTTCTTCAGTCCTGCAGCATGCGCTGCATGGTCTTCACAACACCTGCATCGGTGACGGCGAGGCCACGGAGGTTGCGCTTGCGCGCACGCGTCTTGCCGGTATTAAGGTGCTTCTTGCCGGCCTGCGAACGCATTACCTTGCCGTTGGCCGACATTTTCATGCGCTTGACCGCACACTTCTTGGTTTTCATTTTAGGCATTTTCTTGTTCCTTTTAGGGTTGCTTGCCGTTCGGGCAGTCGGTTGTTAGCCCGATCCGGATGCTTTTCCCTGCCTTGTGGATTGGTGGAGATAAGGGGAGTCGAACCCCTGACCTTCTCAATGCCATTGAGACGCTCTACCAACTGAGCTATATCCCCAA
>JBGURT010000058.1:0-4482 GCA_045132115.1 Kiritimatiellia bacterium | reverse complement strand
AGCGATCCGCCCGAACGATAATAGCGGCTAAAGCATCTCCACCTTTGCCATACGCCCAACCCTGCGCCATGATCGCAGACTTCAATTTTCACTCTTGCGCCATCCAAAACTGCAATCACTTCGACCGGACCAAGGTGAGCGGCATACTTAAGCGCATTGTCAAGCAGATTGAAGACAATTCTGAAGACAAGTTCTTCATCTGCCTTAACCTGTATATTTTCGTCGCACTCGATCTTGACCGGGCCAGACTCCGCGGCGGCAAAAGCGCCGGAAAAAAGCGCATAGGCGCCATCAAGCGTCCGCCTAAGCGGAAACACGGAGATGTTTGGCCTACGCATCTTGCCTCCCGAGCGAACGAAGTCGGAAATATTGCGCACTTGGCAAACAAGCCGCTCGACGAGTTGACGATCGTATCCGAACCTGAGCGCCACAAGCGGCGTAAGCAAGTCGTGCGCGGAAGCCGAAAGAAACTCGTCTCTCAAACGTATGTCGCGGTTGAAAGAACGAACACCAAAAATTACGGCGGCGGCAAGCAGCACGATTATCACCGCGCCGGAAGCAAATATCCAGTAGCCTATGTTCATAGGTTCGGTTTTTGCAGGAGCGTAACGGATATAGCCAGGCTTGAATTCGACCCAAACCATACGTTCGTCGCCAATCGTATCGCAACCGAACTTGAGATCGTCAATGCGCCCCAGCGATCTGAGGCCCTTCATGCGGCGCGAAGTTTGGCCAAGATCCGCAACTCCAGCAAGCACGACAGCCTCCGCACGGCAAGAATCGACATAACGATTTTTCGCCCAGCGATATGCATGGCTTTCGATATTCCGGTACAGCCAAAAGGACGCTCCCGCCAGAAGCGCAAGCGGAACGAAAAGAAAAATCAAGCGAAGGAATCTCACAGCGCAAGAAGTTTTCGTACGGCGGCAAATTGAGGAGCAAGATCAATCTTGCGCTTACCGCCAACATATCCGCCCTTGGCGAGATTTTCGACAAAACGGCGAAACTTGTGCGGACCGGGATTGAGATTGTCCATAACGCGAACCTCCGCGCCGCCGCAAGTGCAGGCTTCCGAGATCATGCCGGTAGATTCCGCAGAAACATACAGAAAATCGCAAAGCTTGACGAATGCCGGAATCGGATTGAAATGGTCGCGCGAATAGACGAGCTTATAGTCCCAAGGGAAAGAATCGACGACTTCTTCAACATCCTTGGGGGTGCGGCGCGATGTGGTGACAAGGAACTTTGCGCCCTTGTGGGCCGCAAAAAGCCGCGTGAGCATCTGATGCGCCCAACCGCGAGTCATGGTCGAACATTTATTCGGCCCCCCGATTATAACCCCGACCTTGACGCCTTCAGGAATCGAGCCGGCATGCGCGCGGAACTTTTCCACACCCTCTTCGTAGAACGATTCGTCGGCGGCGACAAGATTGGCAGGGATCCGCACGACATTCTGCGCTGGAATAGGGTTGTCGAATTCCGGCGCAAGAATGGCGTCGAAAGACGGGATATGGTAGCCGCGAGGGTAGAGAACGACGGCAGAGCGTCCGAGACAACGGTTGGCGACGGCCTTGGCGGCGTAGAACGTTCCGGATCCAGTGCCGATCACTATCGTTCCAGGCTTGAGCGGCGGCAATTGCGCGTCAAGGAGCGTTAGCGTTCTTATCCTAAGATGGTCGAGAATATAGCTCAGCGTCTTGCAGAACTTGCTGCGGAAAGCCACCTTTACAATAGGGGCATCAGGAAAGCCAAGGGCTCTCGCAAGCGCCTTGGACTGGTTTTCGTGTCCGGCTTTGCCGTCGGTTAGAATTATTGCGCTGGCCATTTTAGATTTCCTCCTGTTTTGTTCACGCAAACATGTCAGAGTTCTCGATTCTCGCTACAAGCGAGGACGAGTCGGTTACTATATGCACGGTAGAAGGGATGGATTGTTTGAATTTGACGCCATAGGGCTTGGCGGCGAGACGCGGATCTGTCACCACTACAACGCCGCGGTCTTTCTTGGTGCGCACGAGGCGACCAAAGCCTTGACGAAACTTGATTACCGCCTCTGGAAGCGTATAATCGCGGAATGGATTGCCGCCGAGTCTCGCGATATACTCGCTCCGGGCCTCGACAATCGGCTCGCCGACTTGCGCGAATGGAAGACGTGCTATTACGACACAAGATAGCGCATCGCCGGGAATATCTACACCTTCCCAAAAACTCTGTGCGCCAAAAAGAACCGTCGGTCGCTTTGCATTGCGCAAGAGCGCGGCCATTGCATCACGGCTTTTGCCGCCGCCCTGAACTGCAAGCTCAATCCCCGCTGCGACGAATTCCGGCGCGACAAGCGTGGCGACCTGTTCCATCATCTCGTAGCTCGTAAAAAGAACCAGCATCCTACCCGAAGTCACACCGGCAAGGCGCGGCAAAAGCGCGGCGAACTCTTTGCAGTAGTCGGCCGGCCGCAAGGACGGATCTGGCAGAAAATCGCACGCGAGCGTCTCGCACTGACGGAAGTAATCGAAGGGGCTTGCCGCCGTCACGGCGGAGAATCTCGCCCGGCATCCAAGACGCTTGGTGGCGTATGAAAAATCATTCCCCACCCTGAGCGTCGCCGAAGACATGATTACGGAATCCTTGGACTCGTAGACAAGTTTGTCCAGTTCGTCGGCGACGCTCAACGGCGCACCTACGAGCCGCACGGCCGGTCGCGGCGATTTGCCGCCGAACGCTACTGTTTTTTCCGCCCAAAACGCATATCTTTCGTCATCTGCATTAAGAACGAAATTGGTATCGTTGGCGAATTCTACGAGTCTCTCGCCGATTCCAAGCAGTTGCAATGCGAAATCGCTTTCGTCGCCGACAAGCTCCCGCAATTCCGAGAGTTGCAACTTGAGCGTTGCGAGCTCATGCTCTAGCCTAGCCTGCACAAGTCTCGCCTCATTCTCGTTCCATTGCGAAGCTTCGTAAGGCTTGAAAAGTCCGCGCACGGAAAATTCGCGCTCGCCGCCAACCGTGCGGTAGCGGATCGTTTCACCATCGGCCGGCGCGAACAGCGCACGGGCAGCGGACTCCAGTTCTCCCGCGGCGGCAAGCGCTCGCGTCGTGGCCGAGGCAATTTTCTTTTGTGTAGCCATGATGTCGGCCGCCGCACCGTTTTTCGAAAACACACCCTTCTGGACCTGACGGTCGATTGCCGCGAGAATGCCGCCCGGCCGCGCGTTGCGGCCGCGTCCTTGGCGAATGAGCCGGGAAAAAATCCGCGCCAGCGCCGCAACCGAAAACTCCCGGCTGAAGGCATCGGTCGCAATTTGTTCGAGGTTGTGCGCCTCGTCTATCACCAACCGGCCGAACGGCGGCAAGATCCCGCCGCCGGCGCTACAGGCTTCGGAAAGAACAAGTGCATGGTTGGCAACGACAAGATGCGCATCAGCCGCACCCTGTCGCGCGCGAAACACAAAACATTTGCGGTAATAAGGGCACTTGCGTCCAGTACATTCTTCGCCCGGACAATTAAGGCGTGCCCTGGGAATTCCGTCGTAAGAATCAAGATCTCCGTCTTTGGTGGACGTAAGCCATTCGATAAAATGCGGCATCTCGGCCTGCTCTTCTTCGCTCATTGTCCAGAATCCAGAGGCGAAAAACTCGGATATCGCCCTAATGCAAGCGTAGTTGGAGCGACCCTTCAGAAGCGCATATTTGAAATCTTTGCGCTCGACGGTTTTGAGCGCTTTTGGAATATCCGATCCCATCAGCTGGCTCTGCAGATTCCGTGTCGCAGTGGAAATCACGACAGGCGTATCGTTCACGGAAGCCCACGCCATTGCCGGTATGAGGTAAGCTAGAGATTTGCCGACCCCAGTACCCGCCTCAACCATCAAATGTTCGCGCCGGTTGAAAGCATTCGTGATGGCCATGGTCATGGATATCTGTCCGGGCCTCTCCTCGTATCCATCCATGCGGCCCAAGGTGCCGCCTTTCATCAGATGGCTCGCGACTATCTCGGGGTTGAGAGCCTCGCAGTCTTCGTGCGCAGGAAGCGTCCGCCGCCGCGGAGTTTCATCGAGATCCGGGAGGAACTCGAACCAAGCGGGATTGTCGATAAATTCAGCCGGGCTCACGCCATGCGCACGCGTTCGGCAAGCACAGCAAGTTCGGCCATATCGCCTTTGCGAGGGACGAATTCCAGCGTTCCGCCTTCGTAGCGGGGAATAATGTGGAAATGGATATGGCGCACAGTCTGACCGGCGGCCTCGCCATTATTCTGCAAAATATTGAAGCCGTCGCACGGAAGCGCCGTCTTGAGGTGCGCTGCCACCTTGCGCACGGCGGCAATGAGCGTGGAAAGCCCTTCTTCGCCACACTCCAGAAGATTCGCGGCGTGCGTCTTGGGGATCACGAGAGTGTGGCCCTTCGAAAACGGATTGATATCCAGATAAGCGAGAACTTTGTCGTCCTCGTAAACCTTGAAGGATGGAATCGTGCCTTCGACAATCT